>JANNNE010000124.1:0-4209 GCA_031398385.1 Ideonella sp. | reverse complement strand
GCAATTGCGCCTGGTGCCGGCCAGCCGGTGGGCGACCATCCGCTACTCAGGCACCTGGTCGCAGGCCAACTACGACGAACATCTGGGCAAGCTGCAAGCGTCCCTGGCCGCCGCCGGCGTGGCAACACTGGGCCAGCCCGTACTGGCGCGCTACAACAGCCCCATGACGCCATGGTTCATGCGCCGCAACGAAATCTGGTTGGCGCTGCAATGAACGATGCCATTTTCCGGCACGGCACCTGGGTTGCCATGCTGCTGGCAGGCTGCGCCGCGCTGGCGCAGCCTGCCTCTTTCGCCGAGCGCTACAGCCCCATCCCGGCCAGCGCCGACGGCATCGGCAAGCGCTACATGGGGCGCGAAATATCGGAAGTGATGGGCTGGCAGGGCGCAGCCTGGCTCGAGCGCGACGAGCGTGATCGCGAAGAGCGCACCGACCTGCTGCTGGCCGCCCTGGCGCTGCAACCCGGCATGGTGGTGGCCGACATCGGCGCCGGCACCGGCTATCTGTCGCGGCGCATGGCACCGGCAGTGATGCCGGGCGGCAAGGTCTGGGCTGTGGATGTGCAGCCCGAAATGATCAGCCTGCTGCAGGCCGGCGCGAAGCACAGCGGGCTGACGCAGATCGAGGCGCGGCTCGGCGCGGTCGACGATGTCAGGCTGCCCGCCGGTTCGGTGGACCTGGCGGTCATGGTCGATGTCTATCACGAGCTGGCCTACCCGTACGAGGTGATGGCCAGCGTGCTGAAGGCCCTCAAGCCCGGCGGCCGTGTCGTCTTCGTCGAGTACAAGGCCGAGGACCCGCGCGTGCCCATCAAGCCGCTGCACAAGATGAGCGAGGCGCAGATCAAGCGCGAGGCCGCCGCCTTTGCGCTGGACTGGGAGCGCACCGTGAGCACGCTGCCCTGGCAGCACGTGGTCGTGTTCCGCAAGCGGGGCTGAGCCCGAACGCGTTTGCCGGCCCGTGAACGCAGGCGTACTTTGAGTGCATCATCAAGTGCATGACCATTGACCACGCCAGCGATGCCGCCCCGATCATCTCGATCGTCTCGCCGCGCAAGAATCCGCTGAACGCGAAAAAACTGTTGCTCAGCAAGTGGACAGCCGTGACGCCGATCGACAAGGAAAAGCACTTCGTGGTGACACAGGTCATCGAACCGGAACCACCGGCGGTCCGGGTCGAGTGGGTGGCGATCGAGGCTGTCCATTCCGGACGGTCGTCGATGTTGCGCTGGCGCGAGCTGACGGACGGCAGCCGCTGGCGGCAGGGCTGGGTATGAGCACGCGCGCCGGCCGCAGCCCCGCATGACCCCGGATCTGCCCGCAGCCGTCAGCGGTGAACGTTTCGAGTTTTCCAGCCCGGCCAGACGCCTGAGCGCCTACATCGCAGGCCAGGGTCCGCCGCTGCTGCTGGTCCACAGCATCAATGCGGCGGCATCGGCGGCGGAGGTGCGGCCGCTGCACGAACACTACCGCGCCACCCGCACGGTGATCTCGATCGATCTGCCGGGCTATGGATTCTCCGATCGCAGCGACCGCGACTACACGCCGCGCCTGATGACCGACGCGATCCACGCAGTCACCGAACAGATCCATGCGCGCTGCGGGCCGCAGCCGATCGACGCGTTGGCGGCGTCGCTGTCGTGCGAATTCCTCGCACGGGCCGCCGCCGAGGCGCCCGGCCATTTCCGCAGCCTGTCGCTGGTCAGCCCCACCGGCTTCAGGGGCCTGCGTTCATGGCGAGGGGCCCCGGGCAGCACGCGCGGCAAACCTTGGCTGTATCGGGCCCTGCGTGGCCCAAGTTCGGCGTGGGGTGGCGCAATCTTCCGCGTGTTGACCAAACCAGGCGTGATCCGCTACTTTCTGCGCCGCACCTGGGGATCGAACGCCATCGACGAGACGCTCTGGGCCTACGACGTATTGACCGCCCGCGTGGCGGGTGCGGAGCATGCACCGCTGCATTTTCTTGCGGCGAATCTGTTCAGTGCCGACATCCACACGATCTACGAACAACTCGACATGCCGGTCTGGATGTCGCACGGGGTGCGCGGCGATTTCACCGACTACCGCGGCCAGGTGATCGTCGAGAACCGCACGAACTGGCAATTCACCGTATTCCCCACCGGCGCGCTGCCGTATTTCGGGGTTTCGCAAGCATTCTTCGACTCCTTCGACCGCTTTCTCACCTCGCCGTCGCCCCGCGCAAGCGCATGAACGCCTTGCCGAATCAACTGATGTCGGTGGCAGCAGACCGCGAGCGTGCGACCTCGAATGCGCTTGCGATCCACACGAATTCGTCGCACGGCGCTCCGGACGCGATGCCGGCGCGCGCTTCGTGCCTTTCGGCTTCAGCCCCCCAAGCCCAGCAGCCCGAGCGCCAGCGAATGCAGCACGGTGCCCGCCTCGGCCAGATCGTGCAGCACATTCATGTGATGGCGGCCGGGCACCTGTTCACACACGGGGACGATGGCCGGGCCCCAGCGTTCGGCGATCAGCCGGTTCTGGCGCAGGAATTCGTCGCTTTCGTCGCCGCCCACGACCGCCAGCAATTGCCCGCCGTGTGGCGCAGGCAGCATGGCCGGGCTGAGCCGGGTGGCGTCTTCTGCGCTCAGGTTCAGATCGGCGGCCAGGAACGGCGCATGCCGCAAGGGCTCGAGGTCGAACACACCCGACACCGCCAGTGCGGCCTGCACCACCTGTGCTGGCAGCGGCGGGCTGCCGGCCGGAACGGCCACCTCGTCCCAGCGGCAGAGCAGCATCATCGCGGCCAGGTGGCCACCGGCTGAATGACCGGCCACGACGATGCGCTGCGCGTCACCACCATGGCGGCCGATATGACGGTGCACCCAGGCGACCGCCTGCACCAGTTGCAGCACGATCTGGGTCAGGCTCGCCGCCGGTGCCAGCGCGTAATTGGGCAATACCACGATGGCGCCGGCTTCGACGAAGGGCGCAGCGACGAAAGACTGGTCCCGCTTGTCCAGCGCGCGCGCCAATAGCCTCCATGGAAGTAGATCAGCACCGGTGCCGCCTCGGCATCCGGCGGCGTGAAGATATCGAGCCGTTCGGACGCGGCATCGCCGTAAGGCACGTCCAGGCTGTTTGGCAGCGTGTCGCGCGCCAGCGCTGAACGCTGTGACCACTGCCGCAGGATCTCCGGATGCTCGGCGATCCGGGCGCGGTTGTCGTATTGCTTGTCGAACCAGCTGGCCGGGTGCTGGGGCGCAGGCGTTCGTGCCGGGGCTGCCACCGTCGGCGGGCGCGGCAATCCCGCCGCTGCGCCATCCCGCAGCGCGGCATCGATCAGCGCATCGGCCCTCCACAACGCGATGCGCTCGACCTCCCGATCGGGCAGACCCCAGATGTCCTTCAGGATGATGTAGGGCTCGATGCCGTAGACGATCGACAGGGCGTGATGCAGGCGATCTCGCACCGCTTCGGGCAGCTGGGGCGTCAGCGGCGCGATCGCGTGCTGCAGGATCCGGATGCGGTGGCCGCGACGGTACGGCTCCTCCTCGAGCAGACCGGCCCGCTCGAGCGCGCCCTGCTCGAGCGACAACTGCGCGGCGGCCCGCAACTGCGGCTCGAATTCGGTGAAGCGCGGGAAGGTCTGCTCGAACAACTCGTGCACCCGTTCGCGGCCGCCCGCGTGGTCGGACGCGATCGCACGCACCGGCCCCAGCGATGCATCGATCACCGCGGTGATCAGCGCGCTGCGGGTCGGAAAATAGCGGTAGGCGGTGGCCCGCGAGATCGCGCAGCGTACCGCCACCTCGGCGACCGACGGGATGTGGCCGTCCTGCTGGATCAATTCCATCGCGGTATCGAGCAGCAGCCGGAAGGTCGCCGCCCGGACGCCGCGCGCGGGCGGCGGCGGGGCTTCGGTGAGCTTGTGTCTGCGGCGCGGCATGCGGGTATGTACGGGGGGATGTGGAGGCGTAACCCCGCTTGTCGAACCGCAGCAGGGACGAATATGATGCCTCAGTCCCAAAGTGAGACACCAGTATCAAAAACCCTCGGACCCCGGCAACAGCGGCGGCATCCGATCCGGAGACAACACCCGATGCGCCTGGCCAGCTGGAACTGGGGTGGCAGCACACATGCCGGCACGGTCAGTGCCGACGGCAGCGAAGTCACCCCGCTGGCGGTGCCGCAGCCCGAGCGCGGCGTGCTGCGCCTGCTGCAGATGCTGGCGCGCGGAGACTCGTTGCC
>JANNNE010000095.1:0-2467 GCA_031398385.1 Ideonella sp. | reverse complement strand
CCAGCACGCTCGACAAACTGATCTGGCCGGCAATCTTCGCCGGCATCGTGATCGCCGGCTTCGGGTTCTCATTGCCCAGCGATGCCGGCGGGCTGGGCTGGACCGTCGTGACGGTCGGTATCGTGCTGGTGTTGATCGGCTTCGTGATGATCGTGCTGCGGTCACGTCACGACCAGTGAAGACCACCGATCGGTCGACTCGATCGGCAGTGCACCCGCATCTCTGCAAACAAGCATTGAAGGAACAAGCATGAGTACATCGGTTCAGAAGTTGTTCGATCTCAGCGGCCGGACGGCACTCGTCACTGGCGGTTCGCGTGGCCTCGGGCTGCAGATCGCCGAGGCGTTGGGTGAGGCCGGTGCACGCGTCCTGCTGTGCTCGCGCAAGGCGGCCGACCTGGAAGAGGCGGCGGCGCAGCTGCAGGCCAAGGGCATCGACACGCGCTGGGTCGCTGCCGACATGAGCCAGGCCGAGCAGATCCAGCATGTGGCGGACGAGGCGATGCAGCGGCTCGGCCAGATCGACATCCTGGTCAACAACGCGGGTGCCACCTGGGGCGCGCCGGCCGAGGACTATCCGCTCGATGCGTGGGACAAGGTGATGAACCTGAATATCCGCAGCATCTTCCTGATGAGCCAGGCGGCGGCCAAGGCCAGCATGATCCCGCGTCGCTCGGGCCGCATCATCAACATCGCATCGATCGCCGGCCTGTCGGGCTCCGGCCCGGAGATCAAGTTCATCGCCTACGGAACCAGCAAGGGTGCGGTGGTCAATTTCACGCGCACACTGGCCGGCGAATGGGGCGGTTTCGGCATCACGGTCAACGCACTGGCGCCGGGCTTCTTTCCCAGCAAGATGACCAAGGGCGTGCTGGAACGGGTGGGCGTCGACAACATGGCCAGTCGCGCCCCGTTGCGGCGCATCGGCGACGACGACGATCTGAAGGGTGCGGCCTTGTTGTTCGCCTCCGATGCGGGCAAACACATCACGGGCCAGATCCTTGCCGTCGATGGCGGCGTGTCGGCGATCCATGGCGCCTGAATGACGACGCGAACCGCCATCCAGGTCGACCCGACCCCCCGATGAAGTTCCCGAGATCCATTCCGTTCGCCGATGAACTGGGCTTCGAGTTGTTCGAGTTCGGGTCTGGCCAGGCGGTCATCGCCGTTACCTTGCGGCCCGAGCAGCTCAATTCGTGGCAGGTCGCACATGGCGGCGTCACGATGACCCTGCTCGATGTCGTGATGGCTCATGCCGCCCGAGCGCCGGTACCGGGACAGCCGAAAGACGAGCGTGGCGTGGTCACGATCGAGATGAAGACCAGTTTCATGCGCCCCGGCATGAAGCGCCTGATCGGCCGCGGCAAGCTGCTGCATCGGACCGGGACGATGGCCTTTTGTGAAGGCTCGGTGGTCGACGAAGACGATCGCCTGATTGCCCATGCCACTGGCACCTTCAAGTATTTGCGCGGGCTGCCGGCTGGCGGCCGCACGATCAGGCGAATCGGCGCTTCCGATTGAGCAACGGCAGAGGATCACGGCATGATGGATCTGGAGGCCGTGCAGCGGCGCATCGACCCGTTGTTTCCGGGCCTGATGGGCGTCAGGTTGCTGACGCTCGAGGCCGACCGTGTGGTCGCCGAGCTGCCGGTCAGGCCCGACCTGTGCACGGCCGGATCGATCATGCATGGTGGCGCCTACATGGCATTCGCCGATACGCTCGGTGCGATCGGAACACTGATCAATCTGCCGGTCGGCAAGATGACCACCACCACCGATTCGAGCACCAAGTTCATCGCGGGCGCCAGGCTCGGCACGACCGTCAGGGGCGAAAGCCTGGCGCTGCACCGGGGCCGCACCACGATGGTCTGGCAGACCAACATCACCAATCCGGACGGCCGCCTGTGTGCGGTCGTGACACAGACGCAGCTCGTGCTCGACGCGAAATCGTGACAACCCACCGGGCCGCCCGGCCGGACCGTTCTCCAACGCAATCAGGATCTTCATGAACAACCAGCAGATTCACCTCGTTTCACGCCCGACCGGCGAAGCCACGGTCGACAACTTCAAGCTGGTCGAGACGCCGGTTCCCGAACTCGCCGATGGCCAGGTTCTGGTGCGCAACCACTTTCTGAGTCTGGACCCGTACATGCGCGGCCGCATGAACGAGAGCAAGAGTTATGCGCAACCTCAGCCGCTCGATTCGGTGATGATCGGCGGCACGGTCGGCGTGGTCGAGCAATCGCGGCATCCGGGTTTTGCGGTCGGTGACCAGGTGGTCGGCATGGGCGGCTGGCAGCAGGTTTCGGTTGTCGACGCGGGTCAGTCGGGGCTGTTGCGCAAGGTCGATACGAGACACATTGCCTTGTCGGCCTACCTGGGCCCGGTCGGCATGCCGGGCGTCACGGCCTGGTACGGCCTGATGCGGATCTGCCAGCCCCAGGCGGGGCAGACGATTGCCGTCAGCG
>JANNNE010000086.1:0-9824 GCA_031398385.1 Ideonella sp. | reverse complement strand
GGACGCCGGTGTGCGGCATTGGGGCAACCGCAGCTCGGTGACCGGCGCGGTCGGCCTGCTCGACCGGGTGGCACCGCTGTGTTTCGCAGCACCGGTGTTTTTTCACGCGATGCGGTGGTATTTCCAGATCAAGTTTTGAGCACGGCGAGGCAGCGGTAGCAACCGGCGGCGGGGGGGCCGGGTTCACCTCAGCACCGATCAGGCGGCACCGAGCACCATCGCCGCCCCCTTCTCCCCGATCATGATCGTCGCCGCATTGGTATTGGTCGACACCATCGAAGGCATCACCGAGGCGTCGATCACGCGCAGGGCCTCGATGCCGCGCACGCGCAACTGCGGATCGACGACCGAGTGCGAGTCGCCGCCCATCCGGCAGGTGCCCGCCGGGTGGAAAACGGTGCCGCCCTTGGTGCGGGCAAACTGCTCGAGCGCGGCATCGGAATCGATGGCCTCGCCAGGCATGTATTCGCCGGCCACCAGGTCGCGAAACGAAGGCTGGTGGTAAATCTCGCGCAGCATCTTCAGGCCCGCAACCAGCACCTGGATGTCGTGCGGGTCGGTCAGATAGTTCGCGACGATTCGCGGCGCCTGCAGCGGGTCGGCCGACGCGATGTGAACAGTGCCGCGTGAAAGTGGCCGGCATTGGGTCGCCGAGGCCGAGAAACCCGAGAAGGTGTGCAGCGGATCGCCCGGCTTGTCGACCGACAGCGGCATCACGTTGAACAAGACATCGGGTCGGCCCTTGGTCGCGAGCTGACTGCAGACCATGCCGCCCACCTGCCCTGCGCCGACCGTCAGTGGCCCGCGCTGGTCGAACAGCCACTGCGCGGCCATTCGCGCCAGGCCGAGCGGGCTGCGCACCTGGTCGTTCAGCGACATCGGCTGCTTCAGCTTGACGATGACGCGCGCCTGATAGTGGTCCTGCAGATTGGCGCCGACCTCGGGCAGATCGGCCGCCACGTCGACACCGTGGCTGCGCAGCAGATCGGCCGGGCCGATGCCCGACAGTTGCAGCAATTGCGGCGACTGCAGCGCACCGGCGGCCAGCAGCACCTCGCCGTTGGCGCGTGCGCTATCCAGCTGCTTGTCGTGCAGCCACTCGACGCCGACCGCGCGGCGGCCTTCGACCAGCACCCGGGTCACGTGCACACCGGTCATCACGGTCAGATTGGGCCGGCTGCGCACCGGTGCCAGGAACGCCGATCCGGCATCGCAGCGCCAGTGCCCGCGCAAGGTCAGCTGGTAGGCCCCCAGGCCTTCGGTCTGCTCGCCGTTGAAATCAGGGTTGCGGGAATGCCCGGCCTCGGCTCCGGCCTCGATCCAGGCCTTGCAATACGGATGATCGTTGCGCAGTTCGGAGACACACAGCTCGCCGGAACCCCCGTGGTATTCGCTCGGGCCGTTTTCGAAGCGCTCGGACTTCTTGAACCAGGGCAGCAGTTCACTGGCACTCCAGCCGGCCGAGCCCATCGCGGCCCAGCCGTCGAAATCATCATGTTGCCCGCGGATGTAGAGCAGCCCGTTGATGGCGCTCGATCCGCCGATCACCCGGCCGCGGGGCCAGTTGACCTGACGGTTGCCGGTGGCGGCCTGCGGCTCGATCGGAAATTGCCAGGAAAAACGCGGGTCGTAGATGGTGCGGAAATAGCCGATCGGCAGCTTCAGCCAGAAATTGCCGCCCTCGCCGCCGGCCTCGAGCAGCAGCACGCGGCATTGCGGATCGGCGCTGAGCCGGTTCGCCAGCACGCAGCCGGCCGAACCGGCGCCAACGATGATGTAGTCGAAGCCAACCGCAGCCAATCAGATCACCCCTTCACCGTCTCCAGATACAACCTGGCGTCGAAATACTGATCCGCCTTCAGTGCGTTCTGGATGTTGGCGTTGGCAACGAAGAAATCCGTCACCTGCTGCAGCCACTTGGTAACCGTGCCATCCTGATAACGGGTCTTCCACTCGGCATTCGAGTAATACTTCGAGGCCTTGAACTGCTCCTTGAAGTCAGCCAACGGCACTTCCTTGTATTGCGCCTTCTGCAGCATCTCGGCCGACTCGTCGGGCTTGCCGGTGATCTGCGCGTTCGCTTCGGCCCAGCCGGCAATCACCTTGGTGAGCACCGCGCGATTCTTGTCGAAATAATCATTGCGTGCAGCCCAGCCACCCATGATGGCGGCCTCCGGGAAAAACGCCGAGGCGTCGACCAGCCTGCGCGCACCTGGCACCTTCTGCTTGATGATGGTATCGAACGGCACCCAAAGGGCCACGGCCGGCACCGCGCCGGAGATGAACGACGTGACCGCCTCGGTCATGCGCTGGTTGACGAGCTGCACATCCTTGGCTGGGTCGAGGCCGGCCGAGCGCAGCGCGCGATCCAGAAACACATGCGCCGTGGTGCCGGTGGTGGTCGAGATCTGCTTGCCTTTCAGATCGGCGATGGTCTTCACCGCATCGTCGCGCACCCACAGCTGGGCGGTTGCATATTCGATGTTGTTCATCAGGAAAGCCTTGCCCTGACCACGCGCCGGAAAATTCGACAACACCGCACCGGTCGACAACATGTCGAGGCTGCCGCCGATCATGGCCTGGAACAGTTCGAGGCCGGTGGTGAAGCGGATCAGTTCCAGATCGAGCCCCTGCTTGCCGAAGCTGCCCATCTGCTCGCCGATGAAGATGTGGCCGTCGACCGCCGGGGTGTGCAGATAACCGACCTTGACCTTGGTGCGCGCCTGCGCGATGGCCGGAAAGCCGGTGGCCGACGCCAGCGCGCTGACTGCGCCTGCCTTGATCAGATCCCTGCGTTGCAATGTCATGTTGGTCTCCTGAAGGTTGAAAAAGTCGGACCGCTGCCGGGCCCGTTGATGTGGCTGGCGGATGCAGCCCTAGACCGGCCGCACCGCCTGCTTCGACTGCGCGGCGTACTCCTGCATCACCAGTTCGTGCAGCTGCGACCGCAGCGCGGCGAAGCGCGGATCCTGGTGAATGTTCTCGGCCCGCGGATAACCGAACGGGATGTCGACGATGGTACGGATTCGGGCCGGTCGCGCGGTCACGACCACGATTCGCGACGACAGATAGATCGCCTCCTCGACCGAGTGGGTGATCAACATCACCGTCTTGCCTTCGCTTTGCAGCACCTCGAGCAACAGATCCTGCATTGCCGAACGGGTCTGTGCATCGAGCGCGCCGAAAGGCTCGTCCATCAACAGGAACTGCGGGCGCACCGCATAGGCACGGGCAATCGCCAGCCGCTGGCGCATGCCACCTGACAGGTGTTTAGGGAAGTGGCCGGCGAAGTCGCTCAACCCCATCAGCTTCATGTAGCGGGCCACGATCTCGTCACGTTCGGTGGCGCTGGTCTTGCTGGCGCCGAGCTTCAGGCCGAAGGCGATGTTCTGCCGCACGGTCAGCCATGGAAAGACGCCGTACTCCTGAAAGATCACGCCGCGATCCGGGCCCGGGCCGGCGATCGGCTGGCCGTCGAGCAGCACGCGGCCGCTGGTCGGCTCGACGAAGCCGCCGACGATGTTCATCAGCGTGGTCTTGCCACAACCCGACGGGCCGATGATCGAGACGAACTCGCCGTCGTGGATGTCGAACGAGACATTGTCCAGCACCTGCATCGGGCCGTGCGGGGTCGGAAATTCGACCGAAACCTGGTCGAAGCGGATGCGCAGCGGGGTTGCGCCGGAAGCCGTGGCGGGCGCATTCATGCGATGCGGTCCTGCCAGACCACCAGGCGTCGTGTGGCGGCGCGCAACGCCAAGTCCATCAGCAGCGCGATCAGGCCGATGCAGATGATTCCGACATAGATGATGTCGAGCTGGAAGAACGACGAAGCATTCTGGATCAAGGCGCCCAGCCCCTGCTGCGCGGCGATCAGCTCCGAGGCCACCAGCGTGGCCCAAGCCACACCGAGCGCGACCCGGATCGCGGTCAGGATGTGCGGCACCGTCAGCGGGATGATGACCTTGCCGAAGATTTCCAGATCGCTGGCGCCCAGCGTGCGCGCCACCTTGATGAAGATAGGACTGATCTGCGCGATGCCTTCGTACATCACGATCACGCCGGCGAAGAACGAGGCGTAGAACAGGATCACGGTCTTGGCGACTTCGCCGATGCCGAAATAGACGATCACCAGCGGGATCAGTGCGATCGGCGGCAGCGCGCGAAAGAAATTGATGACCGGATCGATGAAGCTGCGCAGCCCCTTGTACCAGCCGAGGCAGAAGCCCACCGGCACCGCAGCGGCCACACCGAGCGTGACGCCGATGAAGACCCGCTGCGTGGACATGTAGATGTCCTGCCAGAGCCGGCCGTCCGACAACTCGATCGCCTTGGCAAGCACCAGATGCGGCGCCGGCACCAGCGCCGGATTGACGAAGCCGCTGGCACGCAGCGCATACCAGAATGCGATGATCAGCAGCCAGGGTGCGGCGATCAGCGCCAGGCGGCGCAGCGCGGAGGAGAGGGATGTCATGAACTCGATCGAGGCGTCCGTTGGGCCTGTGTCCGGAAGAGCGGCCGAGGCTGCAGTCTTCGATGTTGCCAGCTGATTCAGATGATCGTACTATAGACCATACGTTTAAACAATCAGCATGGTCGCACCTTCCACGAACCAGGGCGCCGGCTCCAAACCCGGCCGGATTCGCAACCCGTCAGCCAGCGCCGCCTCAGGCTCGCCCTCGGGTTCGGTAGCAGGTCAATTTTCAGGTCAGTTTCTCGACAGTCCGATCCCCCGCTACCTGCAACTGGCCGACCTGTTTCGACAACGCATCGCGCGCGGCACCTGGGCCAGCGGTCATCGCCTGCCGTCGTTGGAAGCCCTCACCGATGAGTTCAGCCTGGCACGCGTCACGGTGCGCCAGGCGATCGACATCCTGGCGCGCGAAGGCCTGGTCTCGCGGCAACAGGGGCGTGGCACCTTCGTCACCGGCAAACCGTCGAGCAACCGGTTCATCAGTGTCGTCGGCAGCCTGGCCGAGCTGGCGCGCGGCTACGAGGATACGCAGCCGAAGATCATGAACATCGACGAAAACGTCGGTTCGCCGCCGCTGGCCGCCGACGAAGGAACGCCCGCCTCGCGCTATGCCTTCATGCGCCGGCTGCATTGCCGCGACGGCCACGCCTATTGCGTGATCAACATCTACCTCGACGAACGCATCTTTCGCAGGGCACCCGAGAAGTTTCGCGCGAAGACGGTGATCCCAATCCTGACGGCGATGAAGAGCGTGAAGATCGCGCAGGCCAGTCAGCTGCTGACGATTGGCACCGCCGACATGGAAATCGCCCGGCTGCTCGAGCTTCAGATCGGCGCCCCGGTGGCCGAGGTGCGGCGCATCTTCGTCGACAACGAAGGCACCGTGATCTACCTGGCCGAGGTGACCTACCGCGGCGATGCCATCCATGTCGCCATGGATCTCAAACCGTGAATTTGCCGCCTGCACGCCCGCTCCCAAGCCCGTCCATCCGTCCGGCCCGTGTCGAGGCCTTCGTCTTCCGCTGCCCGATTGCCACGCCGGTGCAGACTTCATTCGGCACCATGCTCGACCGCCCGGCGTTGCTGGTCCGAGTCGAAGACGACGAAGGCGCTGTCGGCTGGGGCGAGGTCTGGTGCAACTTCCCGGCCTGCGGGGCCGAGCACCGCGCGCGCCTGCTCGACACGGTGATGGCACCACTGCTGATCGGTCGCAGCTTTGCCGGGCCAGGCGAAGCGTTCGACTGGTTGAGCAAGCGCACCGCGGTGCTGGCCATCCAGTCGGGTGAGCCGGGGCCGATGGCACAGGTAATTGCCGGCATCGACCTGGCGTTGTGGGACCTGTGTGCGCGTCGCGCCGCGCTGCCGCTGTGGCAATTTCTCGGCGGCGAACACGACCAGGTGACGGTCTACGCCAGCGGAATCAACCCCGACCGGCCGCAGGAGCTCGCGGCCCTTCGGCGCGCCGAAGGGCATCGCGCCTTCAAGCTGAAGATCGGTTTCGGCGCCGAGCGCGACATCGCCAACCTGACTGCGATGCGCGATCTGCTCGGCGATGCAACGCCGCTGATGGCCGACGCCAATCAGAGCTGGACCGTCGAGCAGGCGTGCGACATCGCACCGCGCCTGAAGGATTTCGCGCTGGACTGGCTGGAGGAACCCTTGCGCGCCGATGTGCCGTGGTCGCAATGGCGGTCCCTCGCGGCCGTCACCGAGATTGCGCTGGCAGGCGGTGAAAACATCGGCGGTAGCGCGGCCTTCGAGACAGCACTGGCCGAATCGCCGTTGCGCGTGGTGCAGCCGGACATCGCCAAGTGGGGCGGCATCTCGGCCTGCTGGGCGGTGATCGCACAGATTCGACACAGCGGGCGCCGCTACTGCCCGCACTATCTGGGCGGCGGCATCGGCTTGCTGGCGTCGGCGCACCTGTTGTGCGCCGCAGGCGGCGACGGCCTACTCGAGATCGACGCCAATCCGAATCCGCTGCGCAGCCTGCTGTGCGGCACGCTGGCGACCATCGACGACGGGCGGGCCAGGCTCGGCAAGCTGCCTGGAATCGGCGTGGTGCCCGATCTTCAACAGTTGGCCAAGGCAGCCGCGGCAGGCTGCTGACCGACCAGCACCGGCCACCCCGCGATCGATCCAGGCCTGTGAACCGGAGCGCCCGGCGGCCTGATGATTGACGATTCGACCCCGCCTGAAGCACCGACAACGCCGTCGGTCCTGCGCCGCATTTCCGACGATGCGATGATGGCGGGTTGATTGCTGCGTTTTACCCGGCAACCCCGATCCCGCAACCCGACACGAGGCCCACATGAACACCGCCACCTATTCCGACACCCGCCTGCTGATCGCCAACGAATGGTGCGATGCCGCCAGCGGCAAGACCATCGACGTGGTCAACCCGGCCACCGGCAAGGTGATCGGCAAGGTTGCACATGCCGGCATCCCCGACCTGGACCGCGCCTTGGCGGCGGCCCAGAGCGGCTTCGAGGCCTGGCGCAAGATCCCCGCCAACGAACGCGCCGTGACCATGCGCAAGGCCGCCTCGCTGGTGCGTGAACGCGCCGCCGACATCGGCCGCCTGCTGACACAGGAGCAGGGCAAGCCCTTCGTCGAAGCCAAGGGCGAGGTGCTGGCGGCGGCCGACATCCTCGAGTGGTTTGCAGACGAGGGCCGCCGCGTCTACGGCCGCATCGTGCCGTCGCGCAACCTGGCGGTGCAGCAACAGGTGCTGAAGCAGCCGGTCGGTCCGGTCGCGGCGTTCACGCCGTGGAATTTCCCGGTCAACCAGATCGTGCGCAAGATCGGCGGCGCGCTGGCCAGCGGCTGCTCCTTCCTGGTCAAGGCGCCTGAAGAAACCCCGGCATCCCCGGCGGCCTTCCTGCAGTGCTTCGTCGATGCCGGTGTGCCACCCGGCACGATCGGCCTGGTGTTCGGCGATCCGGCCGAGATCTCCGGCTATCTGATCCCGCACCCGATTATTCGCAAGGTGACCTTCACCGGCTCGACACCAGTCGGCAAACAGCTCGCAGCGCTGGCCGGCTCGCACATGAAGCGCGCGACCATGGAACTGGGCGGCCACGCGCCGGTGATCGTGGCCGAAGATGCCGATGTCGCATTGGCGGTCAAGGCCGCGGGCGGCGCCAAATTTCGCAACGCCGGCCAGGTGTGCATCTCGCCGACCCGGTTCCTGGTCCACAACAGCATCCGCGACGAATTTGCGAAGGCGCTGGTCAAGCATGCCGAGAGCCTGAAACTCGGCGACGGTCTGACCGAAGGCACGACGCTGGGCCCGCTGGCCAATGCACGCCGCCTGACGGCCATGGCCAAGGTGATGGACAACGCCTTGTCGTCCGGCGCCAAGATCGCCACTGGCGGCGAGCGGGTCGGCAAGGACGGCAATTTCTTTGCACCCACCGTGCTGACCGATGTGCCGCTCGAAGCCAGCGTCTTCAACGACGAACCCTTCGGCCCGGTGGCTGCGATCCGCGGCTTCGACAAGCTCGAAGACGCGATCGCCGAAGCGAATCGTCTGCCGTTCGGCCTGGCCGGCTACGCCTTCACGCAGTCGATCAAGAACGCCCACCTGCTGTCGCAGCAGGTCGAGGTCGGCATGTTGTGGATCAACATGCCGGCGATGCCCAGCGCCGAAATGCCGTTCGGCGGCATCAAGGATTCGGGCTATGGCTCGGAAGGCGGACCGGAGGCGATGGAAGCCTATCTGATCACCAAGGCGGTGTCGGTGATGTCGGTCTGAGTTTCGCGGCGTCGCGTTCACGAGGGGTGATTGGAAGGGGGCTCAGGGAGCCCCCTTTTTTCGTGCGGGCTGGGTGTGACGGATGGCGCGGGGCGAATGGCCGATCGGGCGTTCGACCGAGCGGCTGAGCGGCTGAGCGGCTGAGCGGCTGAGCGAGTTCGCGAGTGGGTCAGTGGATGACCGGGCAGCGAAAAAGCGGGCGCTGGAAGTCAGCACCGCAGCGATCGCTGCCGGTCAACGCCGGATCCTGAATTCACGGTCTCGGCGACATTGCGGTCAGTCAGGCGCCAGCGGCCTCTGATGGCCGATGGCCGATTTCAGGGTACTGCCGACCCAGCCAGCGTCGGTCGCTCGGCCAGCACGCTGGCGTGCGACGTGATCGAGGCGTCAGTGCGTCAGTGCGGAGTCCCCGAGCGGTAGCCGCGAACTGGATGCTCCGTTGACCCAACGGCCATCGAAACGACTGGAATCCCCATGGCCTGATCGAACACTTTCCCTTCGCTGCGCCACATCACGATGCCGCTGACGCTGGCCGCGTTACTGCATCGCATCGCTGCGAACCGCGCGCGTCCTAGAGTCGCCACTCTAGGGAAAACCCTGAAATTGAGGTGCCCTCTCTACGCTTCGTGGGCACAGTCTCGGCATCCCTGATCAATGACCCAGATCAGAACTTCACAGTCCACCCTCGGAGCACCCCATGACCACGAAGAACCTTTCCACCGTCGCCAACGAAGTCATCGCCGACTACGGCGTCATCAATATGAACGTCATCAACGCGTACCGCTTCGGCGGCGAGCGCATGATCGGTTTCGTCGAACGGCGCTTTGCCGCTGTGGTGAACCGCGGCACGGCGTTGTCCTCGGAACTGCGCACGAACGTGATCGATTCACAGCAGCGAGTCAGCGGCTTCTTCGTCAAGGGCATGCAGATCGGCAGCGACCGTGCGCAAAGCGCTGTCGGCGTCGCCGTTGACCTGGCCTCCAAGGGCGTGAACATCGTAGCGACGAGTGCTGATCGCTTAGACCGCCGCACAAACCTGAATGCGCTGGACAAGCTGAATCGCGCAGTCATGCCGGTGGCGAATGTCGTCGTTCAGGTGGTCGAGCGCATCGAACAGGGCAGCGGCAGGCTGGTGCAGCGCGTGTCGGGCAAGGACATGCCGGCCAACGCCATCGCCACGCGTTCGCTGGATACCAGCACGCGCAAGGCCGCGGCCGTGCGCAAGCAGGTCACGAAGGCCGTGACAAAAGTTCAGCGCACCGCGACCAAGCGGGTGAGCAAGGCCGTGGCCACGACTGCCACGAAGACCTCGAACGCCGCCCGTCGTGTGGCGCGCAAGGCTTCTTCGGTGGCCGCAACAGCCTGACACTTCGTCACGGCAGGCGAGCCGGCCGATCCGACTTCCTGATCGACAACTGAAAAGGCGCGCGTTCTACGCGCGCCTTTTTTCCGTTCTTCGCGTCTCGCACGGCGTTCGCATCAGCGTCACCGAACACGCACTCACCCGCCGCGCCGGGCGCCGAGGCGCTGCAGGATGTCGGGCGGCATGAAGTTGTTCTCGCTCGTCTTGTCGGCCTCGACGAGCTCGACGAT
>JANNNE010000030.1:0-24232 GCA_031398385.1 Ideonella sp. | reverse complement strand
GCGCTCGCGCCGCAGCAGATCAAGCAGCAGCGTGGCGATCAGCGGACCGTGCACGATCAGCCCCGCGTAGCCCTCGACCTCGGTCACGTAGCTGCGGTCGTAGTGGATGCGGTGGCCGTTGAAGGTCAACGCAGAGTAGCGGAACAGCAGCACCGGGTCGGGAACGATTTCGCGTGAAAACGTCGCGTCCTCAGGGGCAGCCTCCGGCGACGGGGTCGGCGCGCCGGGAACCGGTGCATCGCGGTAGACGATGTCGTGCTCTTCGCTGAGCGCGACACCGCACGCATTGATGACCTCGTGCCGCACCGTGACGAAGACCAGCGCGCCGCTGCGCCCCTGCTTGACCTTGACGTCGGCGATGCGTGAACTGCGCGTCACCTCGTCACCGACCCGCAGCGGATGGTTGAACTCGAGTCGGCCCCCGGCCCACATCCGGCGCGGCAACGCCACCGGCGGCAGGAAACCGCCTCGCTTCGGATGACCGTCGGCCCCGATCTCGCTCGCCTTGGCAATCGGGTTGAAGAACATCCAGTGCCAAAGCGGCGGCAGGTCGGATCCCGGAGTCGGTACCGGGTCGTCGCGATCGAGCGTGGCGCTCAGCGCAGCGACCGGCAGCGCCGTGATTTCATCACTTCGCTGTTCACTGCGACCGATCCATTCGCGCAGGTGATCGAGTTGCATGCCTGATCCTTTCAAGCCTGCAAGCATGACGGCTCATCGGCGAATCGGCAATTTCGGCTTGCCGAAGCAGGGCTTTCGCCATGGTGAAGCCCTGCTGCCCGGGTCTGGTCAATCAGGCGTCGGTCGACAAGGCCAGCGGCGAGTGTTGCGGAATGATCAACTGGCCGTCGGCATTTGGTACGGCGGCAATGCTGATCACTGGTGCCGAAGAATTGACCGCGCCGAAAATCGTTGCGAAGGCGGCGTCGGCGGCATCCCGGCCTGTGCCGAAACGAACGAAGCCCATCGGAATCGCGGTGTCCGACGGATCGAAGATGTACCAGCGATCCCCCAGATAGGCCTCGACATAGGCGTGGAAATCGGTCGGGCCCAAGGCCGGGTCCGCGCCATAGTCGACGCCGGTCGCGAAGCGGGCGGGAATGTTCGCGGCCCTGCACAGCGCAATCATCAGGTGGGCGAAATCCCGGCAGACCCCGGCAGCCGCGATCAAAGTATCGACTGCCGATGTATTGGCATCCGACGAATTCGAGGTGAACCGGGTGCGGCTCGAGACCCAGTCGCGGATGGTTCGAACCCGCGCATAACCTTGCGCCAGTTGACCGAATTCGCGGGCCGCGAGGTTCAGGAGACGATCGGATTCGCAATAACGGCTGGGGTAGATCAGGCTCATGATGCGCGTGGGCACCTGCGAGATCGGCACTTCGGGGATCTGCGCCGGATCGACCATGTGATGCTGCAGATCGATGGTCGCTGAATACGAGACACGCAACGGCCCTCGGGATGCGCGCAGGCGCAGGTAGCGATTGCCGGTCTGGGGTTCGGTGTCGACCGCGCCCTGAATGTTTTGGCTCAGGACCAGCATCTCGTCGACGACCCGCTGCTGCTGTGTATGCGCGGCGTGGATGTTGAAGATGAAATCGGCCGAGGGACCGAGGATCTCGTAGTCGAGATCGAGTGACAGTTTGAGCCGGATCATGGCTGCATGCCCGGATGCAGCCGGCCGGCGGTCAGTGGCGATCGGCAAGTTGATGTCATCGAACGCTCCGGCAAAGCCCGACGTTAACATTTACAAGGGTCAACCCTCGGGGGACGGATCGGTGGGCACCTTGGGCGACATGGCGTCAGGGTGACGTGTCGCCAGGCTGCGAATCGGAGGCGTCGGCAGCCGCGATGATCGCGTCGAGCTTTTTCTCGGGATCGAGTTTGTGCAGCGGAATCACCGCCACCTTGGCCACGCCAATGTGCAGGATCCCGAGCAGCTTCGCGGTGCTCGGAGAGACATCGATGATCCGCCCCTTGATGAACGGTCCACGATCACGGATGGTGACCAGTGCGGTACGCCCGTTGAGCAGGTTGGTGACCATTGCCTTGCTGCCCAGCGGCAGCGTCAGGCTGGCGGCGTTGTCCGACTCGGGCCGCATCGGCGTCCCGTCGGCCATCTTGCGGCCCGAAAAATAGTTCGCGTAATAAGAGGCATAGCCGACATGGTGATCGCTGGAAACCACTCGGCGCGACTGCTTCGGCTGCGACTTCTGTTGCTTGCCGTGTGCCGTCGGTTGAGCGGCCCAGCTCGACGACGCCAGGCCGACGATGCTCACCGACGCGATGGTCAGCGTGACACGCGACAGTTGTCGAATGACGGCCGAGCCCAATTGCCTGCGCAGCTGCGTGGAGCAGTCACTGGCAGGGCCAACGGGCGGGGCGACTCGTCTGGTCAGTCTGATCATCGAAACTCCGTGTGATTGACCAGGCCTCGAATCGCGGGCCATCGAATGGCTGCCGGCGACCGAACAGGTCGTCGTCCGGTCGCATCGAACCTCATGCGCCAGAACGAAAGAATCCGGATGCAAGAAGCAGACCGGACTGCCGACCCCTCTGTCGGCGGCCGGACTTTAACAGGGCAGGCAGACGCTGCCTACCCGGGTCAGCCCCGCCACGAGGCGGGCTGAACGAGCCGGTTGAGGCTCGGGGTCGCGATCAGGCAGCCAGGCTGCGGCTGGCCTTGGTGGCGGTAGCGGTCAGATTGCCCATCTTGGCTTCGACTGCATCTGCAACCTGCTTGCCGGCCTTGCTGGCACCGGCATAGGCGTCGTTCGAAGCGGCCACGGCCGACTTGACCAGTGCCAGCGTATTTTCCGAACCAGGGGCGTTCTTCAGCATCTCGGCAACCGAGGCGACGAACTGCGCCTGCACTTCGGCGATCTTGGCCTCGGCAGCGACACGCTGACCGGCATAGGTCGATTCGAAGATCGCCTTGACCTGCCTGGCGTAGGCAGCCGATTTCATCGGTACTTCCTGAATCGCGTTGAACGGAACCTTGATCATCTCTTCCGGGCTGCGCGCCGACAGCATGGCCTGGGTTGTCTCGGTCATTTCGGCCAGCAGGGTCTTGGTCACCTGCAGGTTCAACGCGGTGAGCTGCTCGAGCCCGCTGAAGGTGTTGCCGGCTTCAGCAAAAAATTGGTCGACGTTGGCGATGCTGGATTCGGTGAATTGTTTGGTATCGATCATGAGAGGCTCCTTGGGGATGGTTAGAGCGGTGCAATGCTGCACTGCAACAAACTTGATTCTACGCGTCTCGACGGGGCATGCAAGCAGTTTTTGCTGCATTGCAGCAATTTAAGGAGTGTGCACTAAAGAAGGGGCCAGCCCGGCGTCGGGAAGGGCAGCGACATGTCGGTCAATTCCGACACATTCCGGGGCTGTCGGCCGATGTCGGGCGAGCCACCACGCGGCCAGACTCAGTGATCTACCGACCAGAACCGCAATCATGGATGCTGCCGACCAGGAATTCCACGCAGGGCACAGCGCTCTTCCGATCGTTCAGGGCTTCGACCCGATCGATGATGGCCGTCCTTGGATCGGCTATGAAGCCGCTTTTCCCTGTACTTGGCAGACCGCACACCAACACGGAAGCATCCCGAATGAATTCGCCACGGACTGAGAAAGAAAAAGCCGGACAGCCGGACCCCGGCCCGGCACCGGGCGGGAGCCACGGCTCCGATGCGGGTCGCGGCACTCACATCACCAACGGCGCGGAGGCGAGCAATCTGCCGCCCGACGTGGACACGCCCGACATCACGGACGACAAGAAGTCGGCGGTGATCGAGCAAGCCAAACGCGACCTTGACGACGGCCAGGTCGACACCGATCTGCGATCAACGCCGGGGATGGACGCCGAGCGGAAAAAGGATCTGCTGAAAAATAGTGGCGGCTGATCGGGTTCACGTCGCCATCTCCGCGGCGGCGAGTTTTGGCCGATCGGCTGCTGATCGATCCGCGACACACAGTTTTAGCGGTCGCGCCATGCGACATACGCAGCACAGACACAGCACAGACTCGGCGCCTTCCGGCGCCGAGTGTCGTTTGGCCTACATCCGCTCGATCACGCAGGCAATGCCCTGGCCGCCGCCGATGCACATCGTGACCAGGCCATAACGGCCGCCGGTGCGTTGCAGTTCATGCACCGCCTTCACCATGATCAGTGCGCCGGTCGCGCCGATCGGATGGCCGAGCGAAATCCCGGAGCCGTTCGGATTGACCTTGGCCGCATCGAGGCCCAGTGTCTTGCTGACCGCGCAGGCCTGTGCGGCAAAGGCCTCGTTGGCCTCGATCACATCAAGTTGCGCGACCGTGATTCCGGCTTTCTCCAGCGCCTTTCGTGACGCCGGCACCGGGCCGATGCCCATTACCTTCGGGTCGACACCGGCGTGTGCATACGACAGGATGCGCGCCATCGGCTTCAGCCCCCGTCGCTCGGCCTCGCCACGTTCCATCAACAAGACCGCGGCGGCCGCATCGTTGAGGCCCGATGCGTTGCCGGCGGTGACTGTGCCGTCCTCCTTCTTGAAGGCCGGCTTGAGTTTGGACATGTCTTCCAGCTTGGCGTCCATTCGCACATGTTCATCGGTGTCGAACATCACCGTGCCCTTGCGGCTCTCCAGCGGCACGGCGACGATCTGCTCCTTGAAGTAGCCGGCGGCGATGGCCTGTTGCGCGCGCCGGTGGCTTTCCAGCGCGGCTTCATCCTGCTGGGCGCGGCTGATGTCGTATTCCTTGGCGACATTCTCGGCGGTGACACCCATGTGAATGGCGTGGAAGGGGTCGTGCAAGGCGCCGAGCATCATGTCCACGCCCTGGATGTTGCCCATGCGTGCGCCCCAGCGCGCCTGGGGCAGCGTGTAGGGCGAGCGGCTCATGTTTTCGGCGCCTCCGCCGATCGCGACTTCGGCATCGCCGAGCAGGATGCTCTGCGCCGCGCTGATGATGGCCTGCAGGCCCGAGCCGCACAGACGATTGACGGTCAGGGCCGGCGTTTCGTTGCTGCAGCCGCCTTCGATGGCGGCGACCCGGCCGAGGTACATGTCGCGTGGTTCGGTATTGATGACGTGACCAAACACCACATGCCCCACATCGCTGCCGGCGACCCCGGCGCGCGCCAGTACCTCGCGCGTGACGAGTGCGCCGAGCCTGGTGGGTGGCTGATCCTTCAGCGAACCACCATAGGTGCCGATGGCGGTGCGTACGGCGCTGACGATGACGACTTCACGTTGATTCATGTTCATCTCCTGGGTGCGGTTCGAATGGACAGCGATGATCGCATCCCTGGCGGCAATCAGCCAGCAAGTTCAATCGGGCGCCCCGGCTTTCGGGCGCCACAGCGGATACAGGCCGATCAGGCCCAGCAACGGCCCGGGCAGCAACAGCCACGCGGTTCGGGTGCCCCACTGATCGACCATCTGGCTGCCGATCTGCAGCGAGACCATCGTGATCGCGAAGCCGATCGCATTCTGCATCGCCAGCGCACTGCCGACGAGCTGCGTCGGACAGGCCCGCGCCGCCAGCGCCGAGAAGTGCGGCGAGTCGGCCACCGCCGCCAGACTCCAGAACAGCAGCAGTGCCAGCTTCAGCCAGGGCGGCCATGCGTCGGCGAACGGAAAGACGGCGCAGCCGAGGGCCGATCCGGCCAGCGCCCACGCCGCCACGCGTGCGCTGCCGATCCGCCGCGACCACCAGCCACCGGCAAAACAGCCGATGGCTCCGATGGCGATCACCGCGAAGGCCAGGCCGGAAACCGCCGATCCGCCGGCCGCCGCCAGGCCGCCAAGCACGAGGATCGCCGGCGTCAGCGTCCAGAGCGCATACAACTCCCACATGTGGCCGAAGTAGCCGAGTGCGGCGGCCCGAAACGCCGGCACCGACCAGGCATCGAATACTTTGCCCCAGCTGAGTCCGGCCGAGTCGGCGTGCCGCTTCAGATGCGGTCCGTCACCCAGGCGCGCAATCATGGCGGCCGCCAGCAAGGCGAGGGCCGACGACACCAGAATCGTGGCCTGCCAGGGCCAGTTGCCACCGACAAAGCGCACCCCGTGAGGCAAGGCGGTTCCCAAGGTCAACATGCCGACCAGTTGGGCCAGTGCCATGCCGGCGCGCTCCGGAACCCAGGAGACGACCAGTTTCATGCCGAGCGGATAGACGCCAGCCAGACACAAACCGACCGCAAAGCGCAACGCAATGCCCGACGCCAGGCCGTCGGCGAATGCGGCGAACAAGGCGTTGAACACGGCGCCAAGCACCGCGCACACCGCGAAGATCCGGCTTGCCGGGTAACGATCGGCGAGTCCGGATAGTGCAAAGCTCAGGGTACCGACGATGAACCCGAGTTGAACCGCATTGGTCAGGGTTCCGATCGATGCCGGTGCGATGCCCCAGTCGCGCACCAGAGCGTCGGCCGCGCTGTTCGCCGAGAACCACAGCGAGGTGCCCAACAGCTGGGCGATCACGATGATCGGAAGGGGTCTGGACATGCGGGGATCGGTTCAGCCGAGGTCGTTGATCGCCTGCGACACAATGCAGAGGCGGTCGAGCCTGCGACCGCGAGACGATAGCCGCAAGCCGCCCATCGCCTTCAGGAAACCTCCCGTTGCGAAAGATCGAGCGTCGATGACCACTGCCACGCCATCCTCCGAACCGAATATCGTCATCGTCGGCGGCGGCCATGCGGCCGCCGCGCTGTGCGCCGCCCTCGCCAACGCCGGGCAGGGCCACCGCATCCACCTGGTGTGCGCTGAGTCCGTGTTGCCTTACCAGCGTCCGCCGTTATCGAAGGCATTCCTGAAGAGCCTCGACGAGGCACACCAGCCGCATCGGGCCGACAGCTGGTATGTCGAAGCCGGCATCCGGGTCCACCGCGCCGATCCGGCCCAGGCCATCGACCGCGAGCAACGCACCGTGAGCCTGCAATCGGGAACCAGCCTGCATTTCGACCAGATGGTGATTGCCACCGGCACCCGTGCCCGACGCCTGGCCGCGATCCCGGAAGGCCTTGGCAACGTCGCGCTGCTGCGAAGCTCGGCCGATGCCGAGCAATTGCGCAGCCAGCTGCAGGCCGGGCGGAAACTGAGCGTGCTCGGTGGCGGCTTCATCGGGCTGGAGGTCGCGATGACCGCACTCGGCCTCGGCCTCCAGGTCGAGGTTCTGGAAGCTGCACCACGCCTGCTCGCGCGGTCGATTTCACCCGAGGTGGCCGAGCACGTGCTGCGCCACCACGAGGCGGCCGGCCTGGTGGTCCGCGTGGGCGTGCGGGTCGACGATTTCCGCATCGAAGCCAACCACCTGGCGGCGCTGAGTGTCGACGGCAACCCCCAGCCGGTCGACCTGATGCTGATGGGCATCGGTGCCGAACCCGAAACGGCGCTGGCCGAAGCGGCCGGCCTCGCGGTAGACAACGGCATCCTGGTCGACGCCCACATGACGACCTCGGATCCGGCGATCTTCGCGGTCGGCGATTGCGCCCGCTTTCCCGAAGCCAAGAGCGGACAGCGGCTGCGGCTGGAATCGGTGCAGAACGCGACCGACCAGGCCCGTTGCGCGGCCGCCAGCCTGCTCGGCAAGCCGCAAGTCTACAGCGCGTTGCCCTGGTTCTGGTCGGAGCAGGGCAGTCTGCGGCTGCAGATGGCGGGGCTGATGCCGGAAGGCGGCGTGCGGGTTCGCAGGCCCGGCGCCAGCGAGGCCAGCTTCTCGATCTTCCACTATCTGGACGGCAAGCTGGCGTGTGTCGAATCGGTCAACGCACCGATGGATCACATGATGTCGCGCAAGCTGCTCGAGGCCGGCAAGAGCCCGTCTGCCGAGCAGGTCAGCGATCCAGCGGTGGCGCTGAAAACGCTGCTCTGAGCGGCGGCCCGTTTCGCAAGGAAGCAAGGGCGCAAGGCCGATGGCAGCGGGTGGCCGAATTCCTGCGTGTCCCCCGCCGCCGCCTTGGGGGCGTCGTCTCCTCCTTTACCTCCGGAATTCCGCCACCCGCTGCCATCGGCCTCCCAACCACCGAGGCATTCGAGAGCCGTTGTCGAGCCACCACGTAGCGGCGCGTCGGGGTGACTGGTGTCGAACGCGCTGACGATCAGCGATCCTCGGCGGCTGCGAGCGCCGCTGCATCGGCAACCGCCAGCGCCGTCATGTTGACGATGCGACGCGTGGTCGAAGCCGGCGTCAGGATGTGAACCGGCTTGGCCGCACCGAGCAGCACCGGGCCGATGGTCACGCCATGGCTGCTGGTGATCTTCAGCACGTTGAACAGGATGTTGGCGGCGTCCAGATTCGGCAGCAGCATCAGATTGGCAGCGCCGGTCATGGTCGAGGTCGGCAGGAAGCTGCGGCGGATTTCCTCTGACAAGGCCCCATCGCCGTGGATTTCACCTTCGCAGTCGACATCGGGTTCGAGTTTCCTGAACAGCTCGGCGGCCTCGCGCATGCGCCGGGCCGCCGGCCGGGACGACGAGCCGAACATCGAGTGCGACACGAACGCCACCTTCGGCTGCAGGCCGAAACGGCGCAGTTCGTCGGACGCCATCGATGCGATCTGCGCCAGTTGCTCGGCGCTCGGCTCGTCATTGACGAAGGTATCGGCGATGAACAAGGTGCGTGACTGCAGCAGCAGTGCATTCATCGCGGCGAATTCGCTGACTCCAGGCTTCAGCCCGATGACCCGACGCACATGCTCCAGATGGTTGTCGTAACGACCGACCGTGCCACACAACAAGGCATCGGCATCCCCACGGCGCAGCATCATCGCGCCGATCACCGTATTGGAGCGGCGCAGGATCGATTTCGACAATTCGGGGGTCACGCCTTCGCGGCCCATCAGCTGGTGGTAGTCCTCCCAATAGGCGCGATACCGCGAGTCGTCCTCCGGATTGACGACCTCGATGTTGTCGCCGATGCGCAGCCGCAAACCGGCACGCTTGATGCGCATCTCGATCACCGCCGGCCGGCCGATCAGCGTCGGTCGGGCCAGGCCTTCGTCGATCACCACCTGGATCGCGCGCAGCACCGGCTCTTCCTCGCCCTCGGCATAGACCACCCGCGCCGGCCGCGCCTTGGCCGCCGTGAAGACCGGCTGCATCACCATGCCGGTGTGGAAGACGAAGCGGTTCAGCGACTGTCGATACGCCTCGAGGTCCGCGATCGGCCGGGTCGCGACACCCGATTCGGCGGCAGCCTTCGCCACCGCCGGGGCAATCCGCAGGATCAGGCGTGAGTCGAACGGTTTCGGTATCAGATATTGCGGGCCAAACGACAGCTCCTGGCCGGCATAGGCGGCGGCCACTTCGTCGCTGATCTCCGCCTTGGCCAGCGCCGCGATCTCGTGCACGCAAGCCAGCTTCATCTCTTCGGTGATCCGGGTCGCGCCGCAATCGAGCGCGCCACGGAAGATGTACGGGAAACACAGGACGTTGTTGACCTGGTTCGGATAGTCGGATCGGCCGGTCGCGATGATGCAGTCCGGCTTGGCCTGCAGCGCCAGTTCCGGCCGGATTTCCGGCTCGGGATTGGCCAGCGCCAGGATGATCGGTCGCTCGGCCATCGACGACACCATCGCCGGTGTCAATACGCCACCGGTCGAGCAGCCGAGAAACACGTCCGCACCCGCCACCACATCGGCCAGGCTGCGCGCTGGCGTGCGCTGGCAATAGGCCTGCTTGCTTTCGTCGAGCTTGCCGGCGCGTGCGTCTTCACGCTCATTCTGGATCACGCCGCGCGAGTCGACGACGAAGATGTTCTCGCGCTTCACGCCGAGGCTGACCATGATGTCCAGGCAGGCGATCGCCGCCGCGCCGGCGCCCGACGCCACCAGCTTGACATCGGACAACTGCTTGCCGACCAGTTCGAGCCCGTTCAACACCGCCGACCCGGTGATGATCGCGGTGCCGTGCTGATCGTCGTGGAAGACCGGAATCTTCATCCGCGCCTTCAGCGCCTTCTCGATCTGGAAACATTCCGGCGCCTTGATGTCTTCGAGGTTGACACCGCCGAGCGTCGGCTCGAGCGCGGCGATGATCTCGATCAGCTTCTCCGGATTCTTTTCGGCCAGTTCGATGTCGAACACATCGATGCCGGCGAATTTCTTGAACAGACAGGCCTTGCCCTCCATCACCGGCTTGCCGGCCAGCGGGCCGATGTCGCCCAGGCCCAGTACCGCGGTGCCGTTGGTGACGACACCGACCAGGTTGCCGCGCGAGGTCAGTTCGGCGGCCAGAGACGGGTCTTTTTCGATCGCCAGACAGGCATAGGCCACACCTGGCGAATACGCCAGCGACAAGTCGCGCTGGTTGACCAGCGGCTTGGTCGGCGCGATCGCGATCTTGCCGAAGGTGGGTGCACGGTGGTATTCGAGTGCCGCGTCGCGCAATGCAACTTCGGCCGCAGACAGTTCATTCGACATGACGGCAAATCCTCCTTGAACGATTCATCCTACGCGCTTGCGCGGGCGATGAAACCCGCGGTCAAACCCGCATTGATCGCAAGTGGCCCGTTCGGAAATGGCCATGTCGTGCCGGTCGCGCTGCGCGCAGGCAGGATGGCGGCCGCCCATGAGGGCGATCCGCACCGCCCATCAGTCCGTCGACCCGCGCGATCAGCTGGAAGCCGCAGCGTCCCGCTCGGCCATCAGCTCGCCCAGGCGAATCGGCGCACCGGATGCCCATCCGGGGTTGAAACGCAGCGGGCCGGCAGGGAACAGCATCACCACGGTCGAACCGAGCAGGAAGCGGCCCATTTCCTCACCCTGACGGAGCGAGACGGCAGGTTGCGAGCCGTCGTCGTAGCGCCATTCCCGGATCCGGCCCGGGCGCGGCGGGTTGACGGTGCCGTGCCAGACGGTGGCCATGCTGCCGACGATGGTCGCGCCGACCAACACCAGCACAAAGCGGCCGGCCGGGTTGTCGAAGACGCAGACCACACGCTCGTTGCGCGCGAACAGGCCCGGCACGCCGCGAGCGGTTACCGGGTTGACCGAAAAAAGGTCGCCCGGCACGTGGATCATCCGCAGCAGCCGCCCATCGCACGGCATGTGGATCCGGTGGTAGTCGCGCGGGCTCAGATACAGGGTCGCGAAATGGCCGTTGTCGAATCCGGCTGCCAGATCGCCGTCACCGCCAACCAGCGCGCGGGTGCTGTAGCGATGACCCTTGGCCTGGAAGATCTGATCGCCTTCGATGCCGCCACATTGGCTGACCGCGCCGTCGACCGGGCTGACCAGTGCGGCCACTGCAATCGGACGCTTTCCGGGTTTCAGCGCCCGTGTGAAAAAGTCGTTGAAGCTCGCATAGCTGGCGATATCGGAATCGACGGCCTCGGCCATGTCGACCTGATATTTACCGATGAACCAGCGAATCAGCTCGGTGGTCATTCGCCCGGCGCGGGCCCCCGCAATCAAACCGCCGAAACGGGTGAGCGCCTGTTTGGGCAGCAGATACTGGGTCAGGACGGCGAGACGTTCGGGCAAGGCGCGGGTTTCCGGCAGTAGTTGATCGGCGTCCGCGCGCGACCGATTCGCAGCACGGCGCCGCAGTGTAGCCAGTCAGACGGTCGCGAGCAGAATGGGCGGGCGATGCTCAGCGCCGCGACGCGGTGCGCATCTTCAGGCGCGCCAGCATCGATTGATAGTCACTCTGCACGGTTTCCAGGCAGGCCGCGCGTTCGGCGCCGCTGGTGGTGCGCGCACAGTTGCGACGGCCTTCGACCAGCGCGGCGCCCGCCTCCTTTCGCAAGGTAGCCGGTGAGGTGGGGCGTCCGGTCCAGTCCAGATCGTCGTACGCCTCTTGGACGGCTTCGCTCACGTCGGGCGCCACGGGGGCACCTCGGTTCTGCGCCACCGGGGTCTGCGCCAGCACGCTGCCGGCCAACAGCAGGCTGCTCATCGCAACGATCGGCAGAATCCGGAATCCGCGCAAGCGGGCAGGGTGGGGTCGAATGAACATGTCGTCAATCCTTTCAATTCCGGACCGGTTGCAGCCCAGGCTGCGGTCGGATCAGCATGACGGTGCGAGACCGCCGAGTCAAGCTGCGACCGCGCAGACCGCAATACGCTTCTCGACCGACGAGACTCGCGAACGGTGATACTCCGGTTGGTGTCGGATCGACCGCCTCGGGTTCCCTGTCCGACCGACCAGCCGCGTCGATTCATGATGCGATGCCGCGCACCACCTCAGAAGATGCCCAGCGCGAGCCCCTCTGCCAGTCCGGCACCCAGTTCGGCACAGCGTTGCAGGTCGGGGTCGGCGATGGTCTTTTCGGCCAGTATTCGCTCGCGCGTCTGCGAATGGGTGCAGACGATCAGCGCGGGCGCCGCCAGTTTCAGCCGCCATCCGGTGGCGATCCGTTCGATCTGGCGCACCGCCTGCGCACCATCGCTGCCGGCACAAACCATCACGCCATAGCGGCGACCATTGATCCGGTCGAGCACCGCGTAGTAGCTGCGATCGAAAAAATCCTTCATGACGCCCGAGATTGCGGCCAGGTTCTCGGGGCTTGCGAACAGGTAGGCATCTGCGCTCAACACGTCCTCGGCGCATGCCGCAGCAGCGTGCAGCAAGCGCACCGCCACCGTTGCACCGGCCTGGGCCCGGGCGTGATCAGCCGCAGCCTGCGCCATCTGGCGGGTTCCGCCGGTCATCGAGTGGTAGACGATCAGCAAGGTCGGCATGATCGATCAGGCGCGCTGCTGCGCCAGCGGGTGTGGCGCACCCTTGTGAAACCAGTGCGAGATGCGCCGGCCGTCCCAGTGCAGGCTCAGATGTCCGGCCTGTCGGGCACCCGTTAACAGCCGCGGAATGAAGACGGCGACACACTGGCCGCCGGCCAACCGTACGCTGTCGTACACCACCGCGGCCGATCCGTCGGCGCGCAGCCTGCGCCCGAGCGCCTGGCCGGCCGCGTAGTCGGCCGGTTCGTAGACGGCGTCGAACTCCGAAACCATCCGTGGATCCTGTGTTGCCGCACGGATGTCGTGGACCTGGCCCTGCAGCTCAGCCTTGATCCAGCGCAGATCGATGTCGATCTCAGGCTCGGCGGTGCGGGCCAGGAAGATCGCGCGGTGGTGGCTGACTTCGGCAATCGCCGTCTGCAGCGATTCGGCCGCGTAATAGACGCCGAAGCTGCCGTCGCTGAAGCGCGAGCCCTCCGGATTGAGGTGCATGAACGCCGCCATGATCAGACTGGCCCCTGGTCCGCTGACACGATCGGCAAGCGGAATCATCGACAGCGCGCCCAGCTCCTGGCGGACGCGCGGATTGGTCAAGGCCTCGATCGCGAAGACGGCGTCGAGGTCTTCCGGGGCCGCGATGTCGTCGAACAGACCAACCGTCGGATAACGCGACGCGATCAGCCGATGGCAGGGCGACCAGTCCAGCCCGCTCAGCGCGATTGACTGCGCAGCCAGCGACATCAGGCCTTGCCGCCGCGTTGTGCGTCGAGGTATTGGCGCACTACGTACAGATCGGCCACTTGCCCACCCAGCATGCGGTCCAGCGCCGATGCGCCACCCAGGAACGGCGCCGCATTGGGCTTTCGAACCCATTCATTGGCCCGTTCGGGCACCGGAAGCAGGATCTGCAGTGCCGCGTACATGCCGAACAGATACGACAAGCGTTCGAGCACGTTGCGATCGAGCGGTCCGACCTTGCCCTGACGCCATTGATACAAGGTGGTTCGACTGACACCCAGCAGGCTGAGTTGCTCGGTGGTGTTCAGCTTCCAGGCCTCCGCGAGGCGCCAGAAGCTGCGCAGCGCGGTCGCAGCCGCCGCAGCGGAGAACGGATCGGTCGGGGTCAGTCGGGTTAGGGCCAGTGCGCTCATCGCCATCCTCGGTGGGTTGAGGATAGTTTACGCTTCTGAACAAATAAAAAGAATTTGTTCGTGAGAGAACAAGTTGTTGATGGGGCTTTCGAGACGTCCGGTGGCCACGGCACGGTGCGTCGGTGCGTCCGGGTCCGCGGTCCCGCAGCCGGATCATCCCCGGCGCCAGATAGTGCCACGCGTCACAACTGTCCCAGCAAGGCCATTGCGGCAGCGGGTGCACGCTCCTTGGCACCGCTGATGAAGAACATGAAGACATCGCGTGGCTTTTCGGGCGCGATGGTCTCCTCGAGGCACGGCAATCCGGGCGGCTCCTGTCCGGCAGCCCAGAGCCGGGCACGCTCAGCCCATTCGCCGATCGCCGGCAGGGCGTAACCGGTCTCGATTGCCGACTCGGTGCGCATCAGCCGTGCATAGACGAAATCGCCGGTGATGTCGCAGAAAGACGGATAGTCGTCGGAGTCGCAGAACACCGTGGCCACACCATGGCGCCTGGCAAGGGCCAAGTAGTCGGGCGTCATGAACGATTCATGGCGCACGTCGAGCACATGCCGCAGCGGCAAACCGTCGACCTGAGCCGGCAACAATTGCAGGAAGGCGCCGAGGTCGTCGGGATCGAAGCGTTTGGTTGGAGCGAATTGCCAGACCAGCGGGCCCAGCTTGTCGCCGAGTTCGGCGATCCCGCTGCCGACAAAGCGGTTGATCGATTCGCCAGCTTCGGCCAGCACCCTGCGCATCGTCGCGAAGCGGTTTGCCTTTAGCGAAAACACGAAGCCCTCGGGCGTCTCGGCACGCCATTTGGCGAAGGTGGCCGGTTTCTGCGTGCTGTAGTAGGTGCCGTTGACTTCGATGGCGGTCAGTTGGCGGCTGGCATATTCGAGCTCGCGGCTGTGGGGCAGGCCGGCCGGATAGAAGTTGTCGCGCCAGGGCTCGAAGGTCCAGCCACCGACGCCAGCCCGAATGGTGCCGGGACTGCCGTTCACCCCTTGACTCCGGCAGGTGCGGACGCTGGCGCGGGCAGAACAGTGCGCATTCCCAACACTCGCTCAGTGGTTTGAGGGTAAACCCTAGGATGGATCTAGGGAAAACCCTATAATTGGATCAAACGGGTGAGATTTTGGCCATCCCGTACGGGCCTCAAGCGGCATCTTCCAAGTCACCAGGACCGGCCGACAACCGAAGGGATCATCTCATGTTCACGACCTATCGCGTATCGCCGCTTCGCCGCAGTGGACTCGGCGAAGGCGTTCGTCCCATCAATGCCCTGCTCGCCGAAGCGCGACAAATCCTGAATCGGGTTGCAGCCAGTTTCACCGGCCACGCAACCAAGACGCACGCCGAGCGCGGATCCAAGCTGATCACCGCCTCCTGAAGCGGCGCTAAATACTCCCGCCGGCCGGCCCTCGTGCCGGCGGCCGGGTGGTTGAACGCCGGCATGCCTGTTTCACGTTCGCAGGATCAGAGCCGCTTTCCCAGCCCGTTTCCCCGCCCGATGGTTTACCGAACCGGGCAAAATTCCCGCTCCACCATAACTCCTGCGATTCGCGGCCTGCGGGCCGTGCCCGATAGCATCGAGATTGCGTGGCAGACTACGAGCGCACCGTGCCGGGGTCGCGCGCGCGTTGGTCCATCGATCAACGTCGACCCTTCGGTGATTTCTGCGATCAACCTTTCGGGCAGCAAGATGGAAACTCTTTACTGGGTGGCGGGCTTCGTCTTGCTGGTGGCGGTTGGCGGGCTGCTGGCCGGTCAGGCCGGTCTGCTGAATGGCAAGGAGCCAACCGACCTGGGCGTGCAAAGCGGGCGCCTGAAAGGGCTGTCGTCGACCAACAACTGCGTATCGAGCCAGGCATCGCTGTATCCGGACCATCCGCAGCGCCGGCACGCCGAGATTGCACCGCTTGGGCTGCGCGGCGACGGCCCCGCCACGCTGGCGCGGATCACCGAGGTGGTCAAGCAGATGCCGGGTTCGCAGATCGTCGTCGAACAGCGCGACTATGTCCGCGCCCGCTTCACCAGCCAATGGCTCAAATTCGTCGACGACACCGAGTTCTGGTTTGACCCCGCCGCCCAGGTGATCCAGGTTCGATCGGCCTCCCGCGTCGGCCGCGAGGATTTCGGCGTCAATCGGCGACGCATCGAGGCGATCCGCAGCTCGATGACGGCGGCGTAAGTGTCGCCTGGCAAGCGCTTGAGCGGCTTCTCGATGAAACTGAAATGTCTGATCGCGCTGTGGCTGTGTGGCGCCGCGCTGACCCCGGCCTGGGCGGCTGCCGAAGAAGCCGATGCCCCCTGGAACTACCGGATCACGCTCGGCGACACCTTGATCGGCATATCGGCCCAGATGCTCGAGCGCCCCGACGACTGGCCGAAGCTGCAGCGCTTGAACCGGATCGAAAACCCGCGGCGCCTGCCGCCGGGTGGCACGATTCGCATTCCCCTGGAACTGCTGAAGAAGAGCGCGATGGTCGCGACCGTGATCTTTGTGCGTGGCCAGGCCACCGTGAGCAGCAGACCCGCCACTGCGGAGCGCACCGAACGGCCGCTGACGATTGGTGATGCAATCGGCTCGCGAGATGTCATTCGAACCGGCGATGATTCGTCGCTGAGTCTGCGCTTTGCCGACGGCTCGCGTCTGATGGTGGGACCGCGCAGCCAGGTCAGTGTGGTTCGCATCATGCAGGTCGGCCGCTCGGCGCTGCCCGACGCCCGGCTGGACATCGACCACGGCGATGCCGAGATCCACATCGTTCCAAATGCGGGGCGGCGATTCGAGCTTCGCACGCCTGCAATGAACCTCGGCGTACGCGGCACGAGTTTTCGGGCCCGGGTCGATCCGGACGGCAAGGCCGCCGGTGTCGAGGTACTTGAAGGACGGATCGGCGCCGAGGCCGGGCCCAGCCAGGTCGCGGTCGATGCCGGTTTCGGCACGCGGGCAGAAGCCGACAAACCGATCACGCCGCCGCGCCCCTTGCTGCCGGCGCCCGTCCTGGCCGACGTCGCGCGATTCTTCGATCGCTTTCCGTTGCGCTTTGCCTGGCCGACGGTTCCGGGCGCGGTGGCCTACCGGGCCCAGATCCTGGCGCCTGGCGACGGCGAGCGACTGCTACTCGACGAACGCATTGAACAAGCAAACGTGCGCTGGCCGGATCTGCCCGACGGGAGCTACAGCCTGCGGGTGCGCGGCATCGACGCCAGCGGCCTGGAAGGCTTCGACGCCCAGCAGCAGCTCGTCGTGAAGGCGCGCCCGCTGGCGCCACTTGCTCGGGCGCCGGTACCGGAGTCGACATCGATCGGCGTGGGCACCCGCTTCGAATGGGCCGGCGTCACCGAGGCGGCGCGTTATCGGCTGCAGATCGCACGCGACGCCGAGTTCCACGACATCGTCTTCGATGACGCCACGATTTCACAGACCAGCCGCGAGCTCGCACTGCCACCGGGCCGCTACCACTGGCGCATGGCGAGCATCACGACAGGCCCCGACGGGAAGGAAGACGCCGGACCCTTAAGCCCCGCGCAGGTCTTCGTGCAGCGAATCGTGCCCCCTCGCCTGGAGCTGACGCAGCCCGAATCCGGACCGGCCGGCATTCGCCTGCGCTGGGCCCCGACGCAACCGGGGCAGAGCGTGCACCTGCAGATCGCGAGCGACCCTGACTTCCGTCGCCTGGAGTTCTACCGGACCACCTCCGACGCGAACGAAATCATGGCCGAACTGGGCCCGGGAGACTATTTCGTCCGCGCACGGATCATCGATGCCGATGGCCTGGCCGGCGACTACGGAAGCGTGCGTCGATTCAGCGTGCCGCTGCCGTATGCCCCGTGGTGGCTGCTGCCACTCGGCTGGCTGCTGCTGTTGTGACGCAGAGACGGTCAACGGGGTGATTCAAGCCCGGAGGGATCGGCCCTGCGGGCGCTGGTTGATCGGGCGTCACCCGCTCACGTGCCTGCCCTTTCCGAACTGCGGGAGCCGCAGTCATCAACCCATGGCGAAATTGAGCGTGTGCCTGAAAATGCACCCGGATGCGACAGCAAGACGCTCGACCAACAGTGATGAATTCTGACGAACAACAGTACCCGACCTCCACCCGACTGAGCTCGTGGCGACTGAGCGTCGCCCCGATGATGGATGGGACAACAACGTAGCATTGGCGCCACTTTCCGGGCGTCGTGTGCACCGCGTGTGCAGGTCGATTTATTGGACGGGGATCGGACCGACTCATCGAAGCGCCCACGTCACCGGCAGGGCCGATGCCCGGCGGGAACCCTCGCCGCTGCAATTCCTGAACCAGTTCGGCCAGGAACCGCTCAGCCTCCCGGCTGGGCCAGCGCCCCGGCGCCGCTCGCCAGGCGCGCCAGGCCCATCTGCTGAATTCAAACGGCCGGCGGGCTGAATTCAGAACCTACGTGCACGGGATAGCCCAATCAACCGGATCGCCAGCACTGGCGGGGCTCTCAGGCCGATTCGAAGCCCCGGATCGATCATCTGATTTCTGCCCATAAATGAGCAGGATCGTTTGATTTGCTGATTTTATTCATAGGAGGAAAAAAACCTACGCGTGGGAGCGGATGCGGTTGTGAGCGACCACCGCTTTCTGAACTTTCGGGTAGCCCTCCCCGGTTGACGGGCGCAAGCGATCGGGGGGCTGCCGTCGGCGTCTGGGAACTTCCATGCCGCGGGCGGGAGTCTCGCGCTCCCAACTCACCGGGCACAGACGCCGGCACCGCCAGCCAGCGTGCAATCGGTAATGGGGCCAGCAGCGCACGGCCGAGCCGAAGAGCCGACAACTCAGCGAGCTTTCGACAAAAGGGATCACAGTCCGAAGCGTTGCGTGTCGCGAAGGCAGGATCGCGATCCATTCGGTCCAGGGTCAGCGGCGGCAACCTTGCCTGCTTGGCTCCGGGGCGGTCGCACTGGGTGGGGCGCACTGGTGGGGGTGCGGTGCCCCCCGTGGGGTGGTGGGGTGGCGGTCGACGCCGATTCGCGTCAACAGTTCTTTCAATGCTGCGAACGCGCGTGAAAGCAAGCGGCGAAGCCAGAACAGAGCGAACAAAGCTGACGAAGCAACGACGAACCAAAGCGAGAACGAAGCGCCGAAGCTTGACGACGACGACGACGACGACGAAGCGAAGCGACGAACGCGAACGCTCGCCGATCAGCTCAGCAGGCAGCAGCAGCAGCCGACCCACACCGGAACCGCACCAGTAGCCAGGGGCCGCGACTGGGTGGCCAGCCATCATCACGCGCTATCGGCTCGCGCTCTGTGTGCTGATGCCGGTGTCGGCAAGGGCTTGGGCGTAGGGGCTGGGCGCGGCCGGAGGTTGTGTCCCGCCGTGGGACGCAACCTGATTCCTGCCAACCGGGTTTGGAACGGTTGCCCGAGCCAACTCCTTCAGCAGTTCGCCACGCCGCCGCTCAGCCCGCAACCGCACCCTGGAAAGCCTTGCGCGCTGCTTCGAAATAGCTGTCTCGCCCAGTGGTGACGAGAAGGGGGTACCCCCAAATTTTCCAGGGCATCCCTGCGGTTGCCGGCCACGCGCGCCTCTCTCAGGTCGCGCTGCCGGCTGACGGGGTTTTCTGACCATGGGCACTCACCGTCTGATCCCGAGCCGACGACGATCATGTCGTCAGCCCCGTGAAATCAGAGCGGCTCGAACGTGCCGATGATGAGCAGATCCGGGCGGGGGATCGTGAGGGCTGCACGTTCTTCGCAGAGTAGGGCCAACATGTTGCGAATAAAATAATCGGCGTGCTGCGTGGCGATCTCGACGGTCGCCTGCTGCCGGTCGTATAGGCGCGCAGCGCGCACGAAGTCGCCGACCATCCACTCGTCTTCGTCGATCGCATCGGTCACGACGGTAGGCACACGCCAGACGACTGTGCGGCCGTTCTGGTCGTTCACCTTGAGCGGGAGCGAGTAGTTGCCGTCTGCGTCCTTCTGCAACTCGAGCAACTCGAGGCCCACCGGGTTCAAAATGATTCCGGTCGGCGTTCCGCGGGCCAGCTGCAGCTGCGTGATCGCGAGGCGCAGCACGTCGGCCGGGGATGGGCTGCTCACGACGCTGCCGCGGTTGAATGCGCTCGCAACGGTCCACAGGCCTTCGATGTTCGCTCCGGTGCCGTCGCCCTTCAGCAGTTGCTGGTCTTCCTTCAGCCGCAGTGCGTCGCGCAGCTCGCCGTCGATGTAGTCGGCCAGCATGGACATGTCATCCAAGGCCTGACGCGATGCCGGCACCCAGCAGGCGATGGTCCGCACGGCCGCCTGCAGCAGCGTGAAGCCCATGGCGAGTTCGGCTTTCGTATCGCCTTCGGCCGCCTGCAGCGCGGCGCTGCCGGTGCGGGTGGCGCGCAGGTACTCGATTGCCGGCGCCGTGGTCGACCTGGTGATGAGCAGATCACGCACGGATGCGACGCGCCGCATCGGGCCGTACACCTCGGGGTCACGCTCGGCGGGCAAACCCAGGTCCGTGGAGCCGATCATCGCCGCCTGCGGGTGCAGGCTGGTAACCGACATGCGAACGCTCTTCAGTCGACCGCTACGGAGCGCTTCCAGGTCCTCGCCGGCTTCGGCCAGTACCTTGGCGCTGACGCGCTCCAGCGATCCGCGACCACTCACCACACCGCCGTTGTTCTCGATCTTCGCCAGCAGCTGTTGTGTGTTTTGGAGATTGGCCTGCACTTCGTTGATGCGGGTATCGAGGCTCGCTCGGTGCTCGCGGATCTGCGAGCCGACGGCCTGAACGGCCTCCATTACCGATTCGGGCGCCATTCCATCACGGGATGCGCCGCGGACGACGGACGCCATGCCAAGCAGGCGATCATGGGCGGCGTGTACTTGGCTCGACACGGGCGGCAGGTCTTGACGACGGGACATGGTGCAATTTCCTTGAAGGTTGAAGGTGGCCCCGATGGTCCTACCCGCTGCGCCGGCTCTCAATGCGCCCAAGTGCTGCAGCGTGCGCGTCGCTGCGGGCGCGTGAACGATTCACAGCATCTCTTCTCGGGATTGCTCGACCCAGCGCGCCAAGTCCGCCAGGCGGTAGCTCTTGGCGAAACCGCCAAGCGGTCGGTTGAAGAACGAAGGGCCGCCGCCGGCCGTGCGCATGTTTCGCAGCGTGCCCTCCGCATAGCCGAGCAGGTCCGCGGCGTCGCGCTCGTTCACGCGATCATCGGCCGTCACGTACAAGCCGCGCTCCGCTGCCACTTGCTGCAAGCGATGCGCTGTCTTGCGCGTGCGGGCCTGCAGGGTCCCGCGGTCCATCAGTGCCGACTCGCGCCCGCTGCCAGGTCAGGCGCTTGCACTGTGGCGATAAGCAGGCGCTCGCCGGCTTTGTTTAAGCCGACCATGAGTACCTGCCTCTCCCCTTGGCGGTCGGTGGTCGCTTCAACACCAACCCGGCCGCCGTTTTCAAGTAGCGCATCGAGCGCTCGGTGTTTGTCTTCGGCCAGGAAAAGCAGCGCGACTTGCAGCAGTTCGGAAGCTGCGACGTGCATCACTGCGACGCGCCGCAAGAGAGTCGCCGCGTCACTCGACGGATTGAAATTCGGATCGGTCGTCATCTGGAAAGCCTTTCAAGTTCGGGAGAGGGTGGTACTGCCGTTTTTCCGGGCATGGCCCAGCTGTCGAAAACCTCGCCGAGCGTGCAGCCCATGTCGTCGGCGTAGCGGCGCGCCAGCGTGTCGCGCCGGCCATGCAGGTTCGCCAGTTCGTCGACGGTCAGCTCGGCGCGCAGATCCGGCCGCCAGTGGCACCAGGCACTGACGATCGAGCCAGGCGCAGCCGCCGGGATCTTCAGCACCAGCGACAGGTCGTTTTCGCCAGCGCCCAGCGTGGTGTGCAGCCCGATGGCCCATCGGGTTGGTTCGGAATTCATCAGACCTCGACCACGGCTGCGCTGATACCCAGCTCGGCCGCGATGCTGGCCAGGGCTTCGTTCCTGCCACGCCGATAGGTCTGCAGCTCGGCATCGCTGAGTCTGTTCGGAGTGTTCGGGCTCCATTCGATGCTGCAGGCCACCACGGCGCCAGGCTTCGGACGTTGCACGGTCAGCGTGCAGGTGTAGGCGTTGACGGTCCAGGATCGGACGGCAAGGGCAGCGGTTGCGGTCATGTTCTGCCCTCCCGTTCCCGGGCCGGCTCCCGTTCCCGTTTCCCGTAACCCGTAGGGTTAACGGGATTCGGGAAGCTTTTCGGGAAACCCGAAGTCCCGTTTCGGGAAGGTTCGGGAATTTCGGGAAGGTTGCAGGCGGTCACTTCAGCCATACCCACCCCTCATTCGATCCGAGATAGCCGGTTGCGATCAGTCCCGTGATGGCTTGCCGGGCTCGTTCGGCGCGGCGCTTCGGTTCCACTGCCAGGCGTTCGCGCGTGCCCTCTATCGCGTCCTCAAGCGTCAGGCACGGTCGGATGGCTGGGGCGCCGGATCGGCCGAAGTGTGGTGAGCCTCTGAACAACGGGCCCAGGGCATCGAACACGATGCGCTGATTCCCTCCGTGCGGCGGTCGCCGCGGCGCCTGTTCGGCTATGTCGCCCGCGTCGACCTCGGCAATCACGCATGACGTGATGGGGTCGCCGTCTTCGTCTTCTCCGACCTCCACCACGCGCAGACGAAACGGGAAGGTCTGGCCGTCGCGGTCGTCCTTCGCCTTCTCGATCTTCCACTCCCGACGGTCGCCGGTGCGGCTCACCTCGATGACGGCGTCCAGACCCGCGTGCACCGACGAATGCCCGCGCATGCCGCGCCCCGCATCCTTCCCGGAGTGGTGGACCAGCAGCACCAGGCCACCGGTCATCGTCTGCAGTTCCTTGACTGCCTCGAACACCCTGCCCATGTCGGCGCTGCTGTTCTCGTCCGCGGTCGGTGCTGCGCGGTTCAGGGTGTCGATCACGATGACCTCGGCGCCGCCGGCCGCGTCGATCGTTGCCGCCAAGGTCAGCACGTCGGCCGGATCGGTCAGCCTGAACGGCTCGAAAACGAACTGCACGTCTTCAGGGAAGGGTCGACCTTGTTCGATCTCCCATGCTCGAATCCGCTTCGGAATCCCAGCCTGACCCTCGAGCACAACGTAGACGATCCGGGCTCGCTTCGTCCGAAGCCCGAAGCACTCGCGACCATCTGCAATCGCTGCCACCATGTGCACGACGACAAAGCCTTTTCCCGATCCGCTCGGCCCGTAGATCGCGGCATAGCCGCTGTCGGGCAGCACCGAGTGAATACGCCAGCGCAGCGGGGGAAGTGAACCGAGATCGGTGGATCGCATCAGGCGATATCGTCGCGGCGGGCTTTGTGGGCCACCGTTGACCGGCGCCGCTGCAGGCTTGACCTTGCGGCGCTTCTCGAATGCGGTTTGCACTGCTTCCGCTGTCATGCTGTAGCCCTCGCAAGGTCGTTCAGGTCTTGCCGTTCGCCCTCGGCCTGGACGATGCAGACCTCGCGGCCGGCCGCTGCCCATCGCTCGGCGCATTCGTCGGCAGCAGCGGTGCCGGCCGGGTCGTTGTCGGCCGCGATCGTCAGCGCCTCGATGCCGGGCAGCTCGGGCAGCGCAGCCAGGTTGCCGGCGTCGATCAGTGCCCAGACTGGCCGGAACGCATGCGCGAGGCTCAGGGCGGTCTCAATGCCTTCGGCGATGCCCAGACCCGTCGTCACGGCTTCGTCAGGCCACAGGCGCACGCAGCCGCCTCGCTTGCGGTGCCCACCGAGTAGCAGCCGAGGCGGATCGAATGGCGCTTTCATGCCATCGCCGCGGATCCAGGTCCGATGCAGCGTCAGCGGTTCGCCGGTTCGCGTGTCGGTCACCAGCGCCACCAGTGCCGGGCCAGATTCCACGCTCGGGCCGTGCTTCAGGTTCGGATGGAATCGAAGATCACCGTCAGCCGGCGGGATGACGCAATGCCGGGCCAGCAGGTACGCCTCGCCGATCGTGCCAGGCAGCGCCACAGCCGCGCGCCACAGCTCGCGCGCCCATTCGGACAGGCCTTCATGCTTCGGCGTCTCCAGCGGCCGCGCAGCCGGCCTGCCGGCTCGAATCATCCGCGGCGCATCGCTGCGCCGGGTCTCGGTGTGTTCGCAGCGAAAGCAATGCGCGATGCCGGAACCGTCGGTGTTGATCGTGACGCCGCAGCTCCGATCCTTCGGGCCTCGATCGCATTCGGGGCAGGGTTGGCGTGCCGGGCCTTCCCAGTCGATCAATTCGCACCCCCAAGTCCCCGCAGCAGCATCTGCACCGCCTCCAGATCAGGGCAGGGCTTGATCCATCCGTTCCAGCTGCCCAGGTATGTGGGCGCCGGCTTGAATTTGTCTTCTTTCAGCCGGTCTGAACGTGCGTGTTCTTCCTGATCCGTCTTCTTCGGATCAAAGTCGCTGACGGTCTTCTTCAGCTCCGCTTTCCGTCTTCTTCAGACTCCGAGCCGACGAGT
>JANNNE010000025.1:0-1823 GCA_031398385.1 Ideonella sp. | reverse complement strand
CGGATCTGCTGGGCACGGCGTTGCCGATCGGTGGCATTGCAGGCGACCAGCAGAGCGCCTTGTTCGGCCAGGCCTGTTTCACGCCGGGGCTTGCCAAGAATACCTACGGCACCGGCTGCTTCATGCTGATGCACACCGGGCCGAACTTCCAGACCAGCGAGAACGGGCTGATCACGACCAGTGCGGCGCAGGACGGGGCAACGCCCGACATTGCCCTCGAAGGTGGCGTCTTCATCGGCGGCGCGGTGGTGCAGTGGTTGCGCGACGGGCTGCGTGCGATCGACAGCAGCAGCGCGGTCGAGTCGCTGGCGACGTCGGTGGCCGACAGCGGCGGCGTGATGTTCGTGCCCGCCTTCACCGGACTCGGTGCGCCCTACTGGAAACCCGATGCGCGCGGAGCCATTGTCGGCCTGACCCGCGGCAGCACGGTGGCGCACATCGCCCGTGCCGCGGTCGAGAGCATCGCCTTCCAGAGCGCGGCGCTGCTGCGGGCGATCAGTCGGGACGCGGTGGCTGCGGGCGGCCGCGAGGTCAGCGAATTGCGGGTCGATGGTGGCGCCTGCGTCAACGACATGCTGATGCAATTCCAGGCCGATCTGCTCGGCATTCCGGTGGTGCGACCGAAGGTCATCGAGACCACTGCGCTCGGCGCAGCCTACCTGGCGGGGCTCAGCTGTGGCCTGTTCAAGGATCTCGACCAGCTGTCGGCGCAGTGGCAGGTGGGCCGCTGCTTCGTTCCCGCCATGCCGCGCGATCGGGCCGCGGAACTGATGGCGAACTGGGAGCGCGGGGTGCGCCAGGCGGTCGCACAGTAGCCGCAAGCACGCGCATCGAGGCGCGGGCCATCGGCTCAGCCGGCCTTTTCGACCTGCTCCACCAGCCAGCGCGCGGTGCGCAGCAGGCGGGCGTCGTCACCGCGGCGGCCGACCAGTTGTACACCGAGTGGCAAACCGTTTTCACCGTGCAGCAGCGGCAGGTTCAGCGCCGGCATGCCGAGGTAGGACCACAGCGTGCACATCAGCGGATCACCAGTCGATTCGAGTCCGAGCGGTGCGGTGCCAAGCGCGGCCGGCGTCAGGATCGCGTCGCAGTGGTCGAACAGATCGTCGAACGAGTCGATCAACAGCGGGATGCGTGCCAGCGCGCGCCGGTAATCGATGGCGCCGACCGCTCGTCCGCGCTCGATCTGCTGCTGCAGCGACGGCGACAGCCGGTCCCGCCCGCGTTCGTATTCACGCTCGAAGGAATCGGCGATCTCGGCTTCCATCACCAGCTTGTGCTGCGCCACCGCCGCGGGGGCATCGAAGGGCAGCTCGAAGGGGCGCGTCCGCGCACCGAGCAGTTCGACCAGTTCGCCGAACGCCTCCCGGGCATCGGCATCGACCCGTTCGAAAAACGGCGTCGGCACCCAGGCCAAGGTCGGTGGCAATGGCGGGCTGCTGTTCATCGTCTGCAGCAGCCGCGGAACCGGGCGCAGCAGCGTGGCCGGGTCGGCTTCGTCGTAACCGGCCAGCACCTGAGCGAGCAGTGCGACATCGCCCAGCGTGCGTCCGAACACCCCGATGGCGTCGAACGACGGCGATTGAGTCAGGACGCCGGCCCGCGAAATCAATCCTGCGCCCGGTTTGAAGCCGTAGACGCCACAAAACGACGCCGGGCGGATCACCGAGCCGTTGGTCTGAGTTCCGACCGCAAGCGCGACCATGCCGGCGGCCACCGCGGCGGCTGAACCGCTCGACGAGCCGCCCGGGGTGTGCGCCGGGTTGTTCGGGTTGCGTGTCACGCCGGGCGCGTAGGTGGCGAGTTCGGTGGTCACCGTCTTG
>JANNNE010000383.1:0-3235 GCA_031398385.1 Ideonella sp. | reverse complement strand
GGCCCGAAGGGCTTGATCCTGGGGCCGCTGGACCGCTTCCTGTTCGGGCAATGGCTGGCTCGCAGCAGCCACACCGTCCATCTGGTCGGGGCGTCGATCGGCGCGTGGCGGATGGCGACCGCATGCCTCGACGATCCGACGGCCGGCTTCAACGACCTCTGCCACTCGTACATCCACCAGAAATACGAGCACGCGCCCGGCAAGCTTCCGAAGCCGGCGCATGTGAGTGCGGTGTTCGGGGCCGAACTCGACCGTCAACTGGGCCCGTCGATCGGGCAAATCCTGGCCCATCCACGCTATCGGCTGCACATCTTCACCAGCCGGGGCCGCCATCTTCTGGGGCGGCAGGGCCGCCTGCGAACACCGCTGGGCTACCTTGGCGCCTACGCCACCAATGCGTTGAGCCGCAAGGCGATGGGCGGCTGGCTGGAGCGCGTGGTGTTTTCCGACCCACGCGATCCGCTGCCCTTGAAACTGCACGACTTCCGCACCCACAAGGTGACGCTTGACGCCGGAAATTTCCGGCCCAGTCTGCTGGCGAGCTGCTCGATTCCATTCTTGCTCGACGCGGTTCACGACATCCCGGGCGCGCCACGCGGCGCCTACTGGGACGGCGGCATCACCGATTACCACCTGCACCTCGACTACGCCTCGCTGCATGCGGATGCCGCACTGGCAGACGCGCTTGTCGGCGAGGTGGGCGATTTGTCGGCGGCATTGCAAGGTCTGGTGCTGTATCCGCACTTTCAGCCCAGCGTGGTTCCGGGCTGGTTGGACAAGGCGCTGCGGCATCGGCATCGGGCCAGCGCGCGCCTCGACAATGTGGTGTTGTTGTCGCCGCATCCCCAGTGGATTGCCGGCTTGCCGAATTCCAAGCTGCCGGATCGCACCGACTTGCAGCGTTACGGGGATGACGCATCGGCCCGGGCACGGGCCTGGCAGACCGCGGTCGATGAAAGCGAGCGTCTGGCCGAAAGCTTCGCGGATTGGCTCGAGGGTCGGATCGACATTCACGTTCAGGCGCTGGTCTGAGGCTTTGCTCGCACCCAAGGGTATTCCCGCAGTTTGCGAATATTCGCAAAGTTTTGCATCCGAACGGCGAAAGGCCTCGTAACTCGACCCAGACGCCATCCACAGACGTGGGTGATGTCGAGTGCAGTTGAACCACTGCTCCGATCCGAATATCCATCGTCCGTCACAAGAGAGGAAGCCCCATGAAAAAACATAGCCTGCGTCTGCTGCCGCTGGTTGCCGCGCTTTGCGCAGCCACCGGATTTGGTGTCGCAAATGCCTCCAGCCATCGCGAAGCACCTTTCATCACCACCGCACCCAAGGTCGATGCAACCGACTTCTACATGTTCAAGAGCTACGAAGCGGGACGTGATGCCTACGTCACGCTGATCGCGAACTACCTGCCACTGCAGGATCCGTACGGCGGCCCCAACTATTTCTCGCTCGATCCGAATGCCTTGTACGAGATTCACCTCGACAACAACGGCGATGCGAAGGAAGACATCACTTTCGCGTTCCGTTTCAAGAACAACCTGAAAGGCATTACGCTGCCGATCATGGGCAAGGATGTGGCGATTCCGCTGATCCAGGCCGGGCAGGTTGCCGGCGCCAATGCGGTCGCCAATTCGGCCGTGCTGAACCTGAACGAGCAGTTCTCGGTCGAAGTGGTGCGCGGTGACCGCCGCACCGGAACCCGCGCTGCGATCACCACCGGCGGCTCGGCCACCTTCGACAAGCCGGTCGACAACATCGGCGTCAAGACGATCCCCGATTACGCTGGCTACGCTGCCAAGCACATCTACACGGTGGCCATCCCCGGCTGCGCGATGCCTGCCAAGGTATTCGTCGGCCAGCGCAAGGATCCGTTCAAGGTCAATCTGGGCACGATCTTCGACCTGGTCAATGCACCGGTCAGCTTGATCACCGATCCGACCAAGATCAACGTCGGCATGGATGACTTGGCAGACAAAAACGTCACGACGCTGGCGCTGGAAGTTCATCAGAGCTGCCTCACCGCCGGTGCTGAAACCGTGATCGGCGGCTGGACCACGGCGAGCTTGCGTCAGGGTCGACTGGTCGATCCGAATCCGAAGGCTGGACACGGCACGACCGACCGCAGTGGCGGCGCATGGACACAGGTTTCGCGCCTGGGCATGCCGCTGGTCAACGAAGTCGTGATCGGTCTGCCCGACAAGGACAAGTTCAACAGCGCCAAGCCGACCAGCGACGGTGCGAACTTCCTGACCTACGTCACCAACCCGACGCTGCCGAGACTGCTGGAAATCGCGCTGGGCACACCTGCCGGCGCCATCGCGCCAACCAATGCCGGTCGCAACGACTTGGTGACGGTTTTCCTGACCGGTATCACCGGCGTCAACAAGCCGGCCAATGTGGCGGCTTCGGAAATGCTGCGGCTGAATACGGCGATCCCGCCGGTTCCGTTCGCGCAACAGAACCGTCTGGGCATCGTCGGCAACATCCTGGCAAAGGGTAACGACAACGCCGGTTATCCGAACGGACGCCGTCCGAAGGACGACGTGGTCGACATCTCGCTGGTGGCGGTTGCCGGTGGTCTGTGTATGGCCAACGGCGACACCAATGCGCTCGGCTTCGGTGCAGAGTGCAAGCCGTCGGCAGTGCCGCTGGGTGCCACGTCGTTCAATCTTCACGACGCGGTCGACCAGGCTGTCATCACACTGCTGCCGGGCTTCCCTTACCTGAATACGCCTCTGCCGGGCAGCAAGTAAAGGAGTCACGATGAAAAAGAACCTAGCTGTAATGTTTGCTGCAGCGGCGATGTTGGCCGCCTGCGGCGGCGACGACGGGGATTTCTCGGCGCCAGCGCCGGCACCGGCACCGGCTCCAACGCCGGCCCCGACGCCTGCGCCAGCTCCGGCCCCGGCGCCAGCGCCAGCCCCAGCGCCTGCACCGGCCCCCGCACCAGCGCCTGCTGCTGCGATGGTTCCGGCCTCGGCATTCGGGACGATCAATACCTGGTTCGACTACCTGGTTGCATTGATCGCAACGAAGAGCGAAACGGCTCAGCCGTTGGCAATTGCCGATGGCTCGGTGATACCGACCAGCGAAACGGCATCGCCGCGAGACGTACCTTGATGTTCTGACCCTGGCTTGGGCAGACAAGCGGCGGGCCCCCCCCCAAGGGGGGCCCCCCCAACCCCGAAAGGGCCGCCCAAAGCGTGTTGGCCACAGCCAGAGGGCGTAA
>JANNNE010000358.1:0-9165 GCA_031398385.1 Ideonella sp. | reverse complement strand
GCGGGGCGTGCCGACGACCCGGGCCTGCATGTCTCGCTGAGCTTCGATCCGTCGGACAACATCGCCGCGCCATTCATCGGTGGCGCGCGACCCGCGGTGGCGATCCTGCGCGAGCAGGGCGTCAACAGCCAGGTCGAGATGAGTTATGCGATGGCGCAGGCCGGCTTCGATACCTTCGACGTGCACATGACCGACCTGCAGACGGGCAAGGCGCGGCTCGACCAGTTCAAGGGCTTCATCGCCTGCGGCGGCTTCAGCTACGGCGATACCTTGGGCGCCGGCATCGGCTGGGCGCGCTCGATCCTGTTCAACGCGCAACTGGCCGAGCAGTTCGCGGCTTTTTTCCAGCGCGCCGACAGTTTTGCGCTGGGCGTTTGCAACGGCTGCCAGATGATGGCCGAGCTGGCGCCGATCATTCCCGGTGCGCAGGCCTGGCCGGCGTTCACGCGCAACCGCAGCGAACAGTTCGAAGCCCGGCTCAGCCTGGTCGAGGTGCTGGCCAGCCCGTCGATCTTCTTCGGCGGCATGACCGGCAGCCGCTTGCCGATCGCGGTTGCGCACGGCGAGGGGTATGCCGATTTTTCGCAGCGCGGCGATGCCGATGCGGTGCAGCGCGCGATGCGCTTCGTCGACCACCACGGCCGCCCGACCACCGTTTACCCGTTCAACCCCAACGGCAGCCCCGACGGCCTGACCGCGGTGACCACACCCGACGGCCGCTTCAGCGTGCTGATGCCCCACCCGGAACGCGTATTCCGCAATGTGCAGATGAGCTGGACCGATGGGGATATTTCACAGGTCAGCCCGTGGTTGAGGATGTTCGGCAACGCGCGCCGCGCGGTCGGCTGACGCAGTCGATCGACCCTCGTCCCCCCGCTGCAGGAGCGGCTTCAGCCGCGATTCAACCGCCCGCATCGCCCTGTATCTCCCTGTTCACCACATCACGCGATCACCGTTTCCCGAGCCCCGCTCACCCCGCTGCCCCCAGCACCAGCACCGCATTCGTCCCGCCGAACGCGAACGAGTTCGACAGCATTACCCGCGCGGCAACGCCATCGCGCGCCTGATTAGCCACGTAATCGAGGTCGCATTCGGGGTCGGGCCGTTGCAGGTGCATGGTCGGCAGCGCTACCTGCTGCGACATCGCCAGCAGCGACAACACACATTCGAGTGCACCGGCCGCGCCGAGCAGATGGCCGTGGATGGCCTTGGTTGCGCTGACCGGAATTTGCGCTGCGCGCTTGCCGAATACCGCACGGATCGCCGCGGTCTCGGTCTTGTCGTTGGCCTGGGTGCCGGTGCCGTGCGCGTTGATCGCATCGACCGCGTCGGGGCTCAGCTGCGCCACGCCCAGTGCCGCGATCATCGCGGCCGCCTGGCCTTCCACGCTCGGGCGCGTGATGTGGCTGGCGTCGTTCGATTGACCGTAGCCGAGGATCTCGCCGAGGATGGTGGCCCCGCGCGCCTGCGCCCGATCCCGGGGCTCGATCACCAGCATCGCGGCCCCTTCGCCGAGCACCATGCCGCTGCGGTTTTTCGAGAACGGCCGGCACGAGGCCGACGGCTCTTCGGCATCCATCGTCGCCACCGTGTGAAGAGCCTCCCAGGCCTTCAGTGAGCCGGGCGATAGTGGCGCTTCCGCGCCACCCGCGATGGCCACGTCGAGCTCGCCGCGGGCCACGCGCAGCCAGGCCTCGCCGATCGCCACCGTCGACGACGAGCAGGCGGTGGAGTAGGTCATGTTCGGGCCATGCAGATCGTGCTCGATGCCGATCCAGGCGGCCGCGGCGTTGTGCATGCCCATCAGCACGGTGAACGGCTTGATGCGGTCGGATTGCTCGCCGTACAAGGTCTGGTAGCCGCTGTCCATCGACACGGTGCCGCCCATGCCTGTGCCGACGAAGACGCCGGCGCGCGCGCGGTCGACCTCGGTCAAGGCGCCATCCGAGCCCTGCACCGCCTGGTTGGCGGTGGCCAGCGCCATCAGGCTGAAGCGGTCGAGCATGCGTGCCTTGATGGCGTCGAGACCGGGGCAGTCATCGAAGTCTGCAGTGGCCGCAATCGGTGCGCTGAGCCGGCTTGCGAACGGGATGTCGAGCCGGCGGATGCCCGACCGGCCCGCGCGCGCGGCAGCCCACACCGCGGTGGTGCCATTGCCCAACGGCGAGACGACGCCGATGCCGGTGACCGCGACCCGCCTCATGCAGTGGGCGAATCAGGCGTTGGCACAGCTTCGCTTGCCGTGGCGGCAGCTTGCTCTGCGATCAGCTGGTCGACATAAGCAGCCACATCGCCGAGTGTGGCGAGCGGCACCGGCTCGCTCGGCAGCTTGATCTTGAAGGCATCCTCGACGCTCCACAGCAACTCGACCGTGCCCAGCGAATCGATGCCCAGCTCGTCGAGCGGCGCATCGGGCGTGAGCCGCTCGGCGCTCAGCTTGTAGTCCTTGATCAGGATGGCGCTCAGTCGCTGGAAGGTATCGGTCATGGTGCTTGCTCGTCGGGGCGGCTCGTCAGAGTGTGCGCGCTGCAGGGCCGGTGTCGGCTGACGACCGGCGGCCTCGGCTCGCGCGGTCCGCCGGGCTGTCTGGCGTGCCGACCGGTCGGACCTTGCCGCCCCAGCGCGCGCCGCGGGTCAGCAGGCCCGGCCAGAGCCGGCAAAGCGCCATCATCGCCGCCGCAGCGCCAGGGCGCATCGCGGCGTGGGCAAAAAGAGCAGCCAGCCGCAGCCGCGGCGCAAACGTCCGACGCCAGTCAGCCGCATAGTCCTGCTGGATCGCAGCCTGCTGAGCAGCGTCCGGAACGCCAACACAAGCCGTCAGCCGGTCGCACAGCAGCGCAGCGGACTGCAGCGCCATGCTCATGCCTTCACCGAGGATGGGGTGCGCCTCACCGGCCGCATTGCCGACCCTGAAGATGGCGTCGCCGGCCGCGATCCGAACGCCCGGATCGAGCGGCCCGGAGGTCAGCCAGGGCCCGTCGCGCTCGGCGCCTTCCAGCGCAAGCCGCACACCGGTGTTTTCACGTTGCAACCAGGTCTGGACCGCGTCGCTGGCGCGTTCACCGGGTGCCGCTGCACGCAGCGCGGCCAGGCGGTCGCGGCGGATGCAGCAGGCGATGGTTGTCACGCCACCATCGGCCACCACCATGCCGCCGTAGCCGCCGTCCAGCGCCAGCACACTGATCGCGCCTTCAGGCAATGCTCCGCCGCTGAAATTGGCCTTGAACGCGAACAGGTCGGCGGCGCTGCGGGCCAGCCGGCGCTGCGGGCGGTCGCAGGGGAAGTCTTCCCAGGAGCCGTGCGCGTCGATCACCAGCGCGGCGTGCAGGCTCAGCACCTCGGATGAATCGAGCCCGCGCAGCTCGCACTGCCATTGCCCCGCCCGGCCGGTAATCTGCCGCAATGCCCATGGCTGAAAAACCGTGGCGCCGGCAAGCCGGGCCTGTTCCAGCAGCAGGCCATCCAGCGTTTCACGGCCGAGCGCGCGGCCCCACCGAAAGCGCTCATGCCTGGCCGCAGGCAGATCGGCGGTGACGGCGCCGGTGCCGCGCAGCAGCGTCACCCGACTCAGCGGCGCGCCGGCCTGGGCATCGAAGGCGTCACCGATGCCCAGGGCTTGCAGCAGCGGCAGGTTGCTCGCCGCGAGGCACTCGCCACACACCTTGCGGCGCGGAAAACGCTGCCGTTCGATCACTGCAACCGACCAGCCGTTGCCAGCCAGCTGAATGGCCGCCGTCGAGCCGGCCAGGCCGGCACCGACGATCACGGCGTCGAAACGGGTTTGCGGATGGCCGGTCATGGCTCGGCGCCAGCCGCCGCGCTGGCGCGCCGCGCGCTGAAGCAATGGCTGAACAGCCCGGCACCGTATTCGCGCAGTTGCCACGCATTGGCGCGGCCCGGCCACTGTCCGGTGATCTCGTCGGCGCGGAATCCGGCGTGCACGCTCAGCACGGCATCTTCACGGGTCACTGCGTTGGCACCGATGGCACCGATCAGGTGGCTGCCAGCCAGCGCCAGCCAGCCCCGGCTCGGCTCGCAGGCGAAGAAGCGCTCGGTGCGCGACTCCACTGCAGCCAGCAGCCGCGTCAACGCCATGCCCTCGAAGTGGTGCAGAAACAGCGTCGTGCTGATCAGGTCCCAGCGGGAGGGGGTCGTCGGGCCCGGCGTCGAGTCGCCCCCCGGCGTGGCCCATTCGAGGACGTCGCTCACCTGCACCTGGACCTTCCAACCCAGCGCTGCATAGGGCGCGATCGTGTCCGGGCTGACGATCTGCTGGCGGTCGAGCAGCGTCAGCTGCACGCTTGGCCAGGTGGGCGATAGCGCCCGCGCCAGGCCGAGCAGCAGCGTGCCGTCGCCAGCGCCCAGTTCCAGGATCTTCAGCGGGCGGGTGGCCTGCCCGGGTGGCGGCAGCAGCGCGCGCCAGCCAGTGGCCATGATCGAACGCGTGCCCATCGCATGGTGCACCCGAACCAGATCGCGGCGCGAGCGCTGCGCCGCCGGATCGTCGGGTGCCAGCTGGTCCAGCGTCTCGTCGGCCACCACCCGTGGCATCGTCACTGCACCTCCAGCAGTGCGCCGTGGCAGCTGAAGCCGGCCCCGAACGACGACAGCCACCACCAGCCGGCGGCGGCGTCGTCTGCCAGCGCGGCTTCGAGAACGAAATAGACGAACGCGCTCGACAGGTTGCCGTATTCGCGAAGCATCGCTGCGCTGTAGCGCAGCGCGGCCGGTTCCAGTTCGAGCCGCCGCTCGAGCGCCTGCAGCACATCGCGGCCGCCGGCATGCATGATCCACTGGCTGATATTGCCCTGGTGCAAGCCGGCGCGGCCGAGCACGGTGCCGAGCACACGCTGCGCGTAGTCGGCTGCCAGCACGGGTACGCCGCGGGTCAGGATGTTGCGCAACATGCCGTCGCGCTGCTCGAACATCAATGCGGCGCGCTCGGCGGGTTCGACCAGCGAGCTGCTGTCCTTCCATTCGACCCGCCGCGCCGAAGCCGCGCCGGCATGGCGCGACAACACCGCCGCCCCGGCGCCATCGCCGAACAGGCAGGCACTGATCAACACGCCCGGGTCATTGTCGAGGTACATCGCCGCGCTGCTGACCTCGACACAGATCGACAACACGTGTTGGCAACTGCCGCCGTCGGCCAGCAGGGCCTTGCCGAGCATCAGGTTCGGCAATGCAGCGGCACAACCCTGACCGACCAGGTCGTATGCCTGCACGTCGGGACGCAGCCCGAGCCGCTCGACCATGTGGCCAGACAGCCCCGGGCAGAGATAGCCGGTGCAGGTGCTGATGACCACCGCGTCGATCTGTTTTGCGGCCAGACCGCTATCGACGATGGCCTTCGCGCCGGCCTGTGCTGCCAGCGCGGGCGCGTGGCTCAAAAATCGCTGTGCCAGTGTGTTCGGGTCGATCGTGAAGACATCGGCCAGTGAATCAACGGCAAGGCGGCGCGCCTCGATGCCGTTGTCACGCTGCAGCACGGTGCGCGCGATCAGGTGCGAGCGGCCATCGAGCCGGCCGAACCAGTCGGACTGCTCGAATGCGACCAGGCACTGCGCCTTCGTATACCTTGCAGGGGGTGTGGCGGTGCCGACAGAAAGGATGTGCATGCTCAGAGCGATCCCCGCGGTAACGGCACGACACGACGAAAGTGATGCTGCATGGGATGTCCGTGGATGGAGCCGGGTGAATGGAGAGGGGCTGAAAAGCCGCAGCGCAAAACCGCGATCCGGGCGCCACCGCTGTCTAGGATAGGGCCGCGGACGCATGACCGGCGAGGCGGCGCGCTGAAACCCCTGGATGCCGAGGCTCGCCCGGCAGCGTCGGGCTGCCCCGTCGGCGATCGGCTGCCGCTGTTGGTGATGCGCCAATGCGGTGCGTCGCAGCACGAATGCGGCCGGATCTCTGACGCCGTTATCAGAGGCGGCCGGGGGCACCGGGCGGCAGCCGGCCCCAAAATGCCGCCGATGATCAAGACACGTCGAATCCGCAAGGCCTCCTCGGGCTGGGCCAAGGGCTTCGAGCGCAGCTTCATCGCGATGACCCGGATGGCCACCGCCAGCGGCCAACGCGCGCTGACCAAGAGCCTGAAGCCGGTGTTGCTGAAGGCAGCCGGCAACAAACGCAGCGCACCACCACCCGGCGCCGGCAGCTGGCTGCCCGGAATCGCGATGGGCCTGGGCGGCAGCCGGCGCTTCCGGCTCTATCGTCCGCCCGACGTCAAATTCGGCGAGCGCCTGCCGCTGCTGGTGATGCTGCACGGCTGCGGACAAGACGCCAACGGCTTCGCCGCCAGCACCCGCATGAACCGCATCGCACAGCGCGAGCGCTTTCTGGTGCTGTACCCCGAACAGGACCGGCTGGCCAACCCCCAGGGCTGCTGGAACTGGTTCGACACTAACAACCGGCGCGCCTACGGCGAGGCCGCGCTGATCATGAATGCGATCGACCAGGCCTGCCTGCTGCACCCGGTCGACCGCGACCGGGTCGCGATCGCCGGCCTGTCGGCGGGCGCCAGCATGGCCGCCTTGCTGGTCACCCGGCACCCCGATCGTTTCAAGGCGGTGGTGATGCACTCGGGCATCCCGCCCGGCACTGCCCATTCCACCTTGTCGGCGCTGGGCGCGATGTATGGCAACCGCAGCACCAAGGCGCTGTCGGCGCCCGCCGCGGCCACAGCCATCGGCGTCGACTGGCCGCCGCTGCTGGTGATCCACGGCAACGTCGATCACGTCGTGTCACCGCGCAACGGCGAGGCCGCGGCGCAGGTATGGGCAGACGCCGCCGGCGCCGCCTCAGCCGCCAGCCGCAGCGTAAAGCGCGGCCAGCGCTACCCGATGACGGTGACCGAATTCAAGCGCAAGCCCAGGGGCGGCCGTGCAGCCAACGTCGCCACACTGGTGAGCGTCGACGGCCTGGGCCACGCCTGGAGCGGCGGCGCGGCCAGCCAGGCGCACGGCGACATCAAGGGGCCGGATGCGTCGCGCATGGTGTGGGCGTTTGCGGCGAAGCAGTTCGGCGGATAGGTCGCCGACAAGGCCTGCGGCTTTATCATCCGTCCGCCCGTGCTCGGGTGGCGAAATTGGTAGACGCAGCGGGCTTAAAACCCGCCACTTCCCGGAAGGGGGTGTACGGGTTCGATTCCCGTCCCGAGCACCAGGACACCGTTTCATGACGTCTCACGACGTGTCAGGAACAGCCGGAATAGCCCATGAATACTGGGTGGTTCGGTGTCAGGTGGTCTCAGGACGTGTCATTGCGTCCCACACGTTTTAGGGGCAAGATCCGGGGCGTCGGAATTGACGCCTGAGGAGTTGCCCCAAATGCCACTCAACGACAACATCATTCGCAACGCGCGGCCGATGGAGAAAGCGCGCCGTCTCTACGATGCCCTCGGCCTGTACATCGAGGTGGCGCCGAGCGGCGGCAAGTGGTGGCGCTTCAAGTACCGCTACGCCGGCAAGGAGAAGCGCCTGTCGCTGGGCACGTATCCGGACACGAGCCTGAAGGCCGCCCGCGAGCGGCGCGACGAGGCACGCAGGCTCGTTGCGAGCGGCGTCGACCCCAGTCATGTCAGACAGGCCGAAAAGATCCGCGTGCTGCGCGCGGCAGAGCACCGGTTCGAAGCGGTGGCCCGTGCATGGATCGAACACCAACAGGCCGCCTGGACCGCGGAAACCAAGGCCAGGGTCCTCGACAGCCTGGTGGCCGACATGTTCAATGCCATCGGCAAGATGCCCATCACGGACATCAAGGCACGCCACGTGGCCACTGCCGTCAAGGCCATTGAAGCGCGCGGCGCCAGCGACACGGCAGGCCGGGTCCTGCAGCGGGTTCGGGCCGTGTTCCGGTATGCGGTGGTGCACGAATACATCGAGGCGAATCCAATCCAGGACCTGCTGCGCTCCGAGTTGCTCAGGCCTCGACCCGTCGTCCACCGTGCCGCGTTGCCGCAACAGGAGTTGACCGAGTTTCTCGCCAAGTTGGCGGCCTACGACGGTCACCCGACCACGCTTAACGCCTTGCGGCTGTTGATGTTGACAGCAGTGCGCCCAGGCGAGCTTCGCGGTGCACGCTGGGTCGAGTTCGATCTGAAGGGCGCTCTATGGCGAATCCCGTCCGAGCGCATGAAGATGCGAACCGAACACCTGGTGCCGTTGAGTCGCCAGGCCGTGGCGCTGCTGACGACAACGCGAGAGCTGTCGGGCAATGACCACATGGTCTTTCCGAGCCCGTATTACCCCGGCAAACCGATCAGCGAAAACACGCTGAACAGTGCGCTGGCGAGGATGGGCTACAAGGGCATCGCCACCGCGCATGGCTTCCGCGCCTTGTTCTCGACCGTCGCCAACGAGTTCGGCCATACGCCGGATGTCATCGAGCGACAACTGGCGCACGTCGAGCGCAACGCGGTGAGGGCGGCCTACCACCGTTCCAGCTATCTGAAAGACCGAGCCGCCTTGATGCAATGGTGGGCGGACTACATTGATCAGCGGGAGTTCATGGAGAAGATCTCGCCATTCGTGCAAGCTGTGTACTTCGCCGAACCCGATCCACCTATCGGCCAAGATATACCGCCGTGATCTGCTCGCGTACATGGCCCAACTCGCGGGAGATGATCAACCTCATTTCTCGATCCGTTGCCTTTTGCTCGGGGCTCAGCTGCTTCGATGTGGGTCCACCGGCTGCCGGAGCTTTCCATCCCGTCAATTCCTCGTAGCGGGTTTGCGCATAGGCATGCCGCAGCCCGTGCACATGGTCGATGCCCGCCCGCGCGGTCTGCGCCTTGAACCGATTCAGCTGATCCCGATACGACATCTCTGCGGGGATCAGGCTGCCTTTGCCGGCGAGCGCCCTGGCTTCGTTCAAGACGGCTCGCTGCGACTTATTCGTGATTGGCACGTCCCGCTCCTTGCCGCCCTTGGTCCAGCTGGCCTTGAGGTGCAGCAGGTCGCCGCGGTCCGCCCATTCCGGTCGCAGCTTGATGCTTTCCTCGCGCCGCAATCCGAACGCAGCTGGTTGGCGACAATGACCAAGTCCGGTCGACGACAACTATCTTGTCCGGTTGAGCACCAGTGTCGGGCTGGTCCGGGAGGCGGGTCTATCGTGAGTCGATCGTCATTGAACGAAGGCTCGCCCAGTGCCCGGCAAGAAGAT
>JANNNE010000333.1:0-2055 GCA_031398385.1 Ideonella sp. | reverse complement strand
CCTATGGGGGCTGGCGGTTTTCGTGGCGTTCCCCCCGCCGCCGCCGGGGGGCGTCGTCTCCCCCTTTCCCCCCCCCAACCCCGCCGGCCCGCTTCGGCGCCGAGGACGTCCGAGACCGCCGACGGAATGGCCCGGGCAAGCAGCGGTGGGGTGAAGAAGCGGGTGGGCGTCCGGCTGCCGGAAGTAAAGGGGGAGCCGCGCAGCGGCGGAGGACATGGAGGCAGCCGGCCGCACGCCCGCTTCCCACTCCAACGCCTGCATGCACGGTCGCCGCGCACGCACGATGCCACGCGAGCCAAGCCAAGCCAAGCCAATCCACGCCAGTTTCGATCACGAGGCCAGCAACATCGAACCGGTTGCCTTGGAGCTGAGGCACCATGCGATGGTGGCCACCCCTCAATCGAAAACAGGCAACCCCTCGCTTTTCAACGGGCTCATCGCCGATTCATAGTCGGGCATCAACGAGCGAACGATGTCCCAGAAGCGTGGGGTGTGGTTCATTTCTCGCAGGTGGGCGAGTTCGTGGGCGATCACGTAGTCGACCGTTGCGAGGCCGAAATGAATCAACCGCCAGTGCAGCCGGATCGCACCGCTTGCGCTGGCGCTGCCCCAGCGCGTCTGCGCCGACGACAGCCCGATTCGGGTGTAGCGAACCCCGAGCTGCGCGGCGTAATGTTTGCAGCGCTCCTCGAACAGCGCACGAGCCTGACGCTGCAGCCAGCTTTGCACGCTGTCGCGGATCTGCCCAGGCGTGGCGTCGCGTGGCAGGCCGAGTCGCAGCTGGTGGTGCGCGGTTGATGGCGTGGCGGTGGTCGCATCCTCGTGCAGCATCGCACCGCGGGCGGCAGGGTCGAGTCTCACGACGATGGTCTTGCCGAGATACGGCAGGCTGATGCCATCGCGCCAGTCGACCCGGGCAGACTGCAGGCGGCTGGCGCGCTCGCGTTGCTCGACCAGCTTGCGCAGGATCCAGGTCGATTTTTCGCGCAGCGCCTGCTCGATGTCGCCGATGCCGACCCAGCGCGGTGCGTTGACCCGCAGGCCCTCGACGCCGACCACGAAACCGATGCTGCGCCGACGTGCACGCCGCAGCGAATAGGCCACCAGGTGATTGTTCAGCAGCAGTTCACGATCGGCCTGCGGATGACGGAATTCGCCGGGATCCAGCGCAGGCGGCGCTGGCGCAGGAGACGGCCTGAATGCCGGCTCGGCCAGCCGACTGGTGCTTGCCGGGGGATTCTGGACATCGATGGCGGGGCCGGTCGGCGCCGCCGTGGTGGCGGAGGGGAAATCGAACAGCGACAACTGGATCGCTGACGCTGGACGGTCTGCGGCTGCGCGGCGTGGCATGAGCAGCGAGTGTACGGTGTCGCCTGGCTCGACGGACGGATGAGGCCGGTTCAGTGTCTGGTGCTCGCCACCGGCGTCGGAACCCCGTCGACATAAGCGGCCGGATCGATGCGGCGCATCTCGGTCTCGATCCAGACTTCCACATCGCGCATCAACTCGTCGGGCTGGCGCCCGGTCGATGGCAACATCGGACCGATCGAGACATCGATCATGCCCGGTCGCAGCACGAACGACTTGCGCGGCCAGCAGGCGGCCGAGTTGACGGCGATCGGCAGCACCGACGCGCCGGTGGCGATGGCCAGGCGGGTGCCGCCACTCTTGTAGGCGCCTTTGTGGCCGCGCGGAATCCGCGTGCCTTCTGGAAACATGATGACCCAGTTGCCATGCGACATGTGCCGGCGCCCTTGCTCAGCCACCCGGCTCCAGGCTTCGGCACGCTTGCTGCGATCGATGTGGATCATGTCCAGCCGGGCCATGGCCCAGCCGAAAAACGGAATCCACAGCAGTTCGCGCTTGAAGACGTAACACAACGGGTGCGGCATCAGCGTCGGGAAGGCGAAGGTTTCCCAGGTCGACTGGTGTTTGGGCAGCAGGATGATCGGGCCCGAGCGATCGGCCCGGTTCAGGTTGTCCATGCCGACGATGCGATAGCGCACGCCGCAGATCACCTTGGCGCCCCAGATCGCGATGCGCAGCCAGAAGGTG
>JANNNE010000324.1:0-12175 GCA_031398385.1 Ideonella sp. | reverse complement strand
AGCGCGGCTGAAGCCGCTCCTACAGCGGATAATCGAGGGTTTTGCATTGCAAGGCATTCGTAAACCATGGCGCAATATGTTTTCACGATGAACCGCGTCGGCAAGATCGTCCCGCCGAAGCGTCAGATCCTCAAGAATATTTCGCTGAGCTTTTTCCCCGGTGCCAAGATCGGCATGCTCGGCCTGAACGGCTCCGGCAAGAGCACCTTGCTGAAGATCATGGCCGGCATCGACAAGGACATCGAGGGCGAAGCCACCCCGATGCCGGGCCTGAACATCGGTTACCTGCCGCAGGAACCGGTGATGAAGGACGAGCAGACGGTGCGCGAGTCGGTCGAGGAGGGGATCGGTGGCGTGCTGGCCGCGAAGAAGCGTCTCGACGAGGTCTATGCCGAATACGCGGATGAAAACGCCGATTTCGACAAGCTCGCTGCCGAACAGGCCGAACTGGAAGCCATCATCGCGACAGCCGGTTCTGAAAATACCGACCTGCAGCTGGAACTGGCTGCCGACGCGCTGCGCCTGCCACCCTGGGAAGCGGTGATCGGCCAACTGTCGGGCGGTGAAAAGCGCCGCGTTGCGCTCTGCCGCTTGCTGCTGAGCAAACCCGACATGTTGCTGCTCGACGAGCCGACCAACCACCTCGACGCCGAATCGGTCGACTGGCTGGAGCAGTTTTTGCAGCGTTACAGCGGCACCGTCGTCGCGATCACCCACGACCGCTATTTCCTCGACAACGCCGCCGAGTGGATTCTCGAACTCGACCGCGGATCGGGCATTCCGTACAAAGGCAACTACAGCAACTGGCTGGAGCAGAAGGAAGTTCGCATCGAGCAGGAGCAGAAAACCGAAGACGCACGCACCAAGGCGATGAAGAAGGAACTGGAGTGGGTGCGCCAGAACCCGAAAGGCCGCCAGGCCAAGAGCAAGGCGCGGCTGGCCCGCTTCGAGGAACTCTCCGACGTCGACTATCAGAAGCGCAACGAAACCAACGAGATATTCATCCCGGTCGCCGAGCGACTCGGCCAGGAAGTGATCGAATTCGACCACGTCAGCAAGGGGTTCGGCGATCGGGTGCTGATCGATGACCTGAGCTTCAAGGTGCCGCCGGGCGCCATCGTCGGCATCATCGGCCCGAACGGCGCCGGCAAGTCGACCCTGTTCAAGTTGATTTCCGGCAAGGAGACACCCGACAGCGGCACCGTGACGATCGGCAAGACGGCAAAGATGGCCTTTGTCGACCAGAGCCGCGAATCACTGGAAGGTGACAAGACCGTCTGGCAGGACGTCTCAGGCGGGCTCGACAACATCGTCGTCGGCAAATTCGTGATGCCCAGCCGGGCCTATCTCGGGCGCTTCAATTTCAAAGGCAACGACCAGCAGAAACTGGTCGGCAACCTGTCGGGCGGTGAACGCGGCCGACTGCATCTGGCGAAGACGCTGGCGCAAGGCGGCAACGTGTTGATGCTCGACGAGCCGTCGAACGACCTCGATGTGGAAACCCTGCGCGCGCTCGAAGATGCGCTGCTCGAATTTGCCGGCAGCATCATGGTGATCAGCCACGACCGCTGGTTCCTCGACCGCATCGCCACGCATATCCTGGCCGCCGAAGGTGATTCGAAGTGGGTTTTCTTCGACGGCAACTACCAGGAATACGAAGCCGACAAGAAGAAGCGGCTCGGCGAGGAGGGCGCACGTCCGAAACGGGTGCGGTTCAAGGCACTGAAATAAGCGGTTAAGCGGGCGTTGCGCATCGGATGGCAGGCATCCGGCCGCTCGCCTGCGCTTGAAGGCCGGCGCTGGTTCCGACCCGGAAACAGCCCGAACGCGGAGCGGTTGTCCATCGGCAGCTGATCCGCCCAACTGTTGGAAGACTGTCGATGATTGCAACAATCGATCTGCGCCGGGTGCGCAATGTCCCCTTGCTGCTGGCGCTGGTGCTGGCGACCGCTGGCTGTGCAAGCCTGAAGGAGATGAACCAGCGCGCGCGAGCCGGTTCGCCGACGGCTGTGGCATCGGCCGCGCCCGCTGCTTCGGCCGCGTCGGCGCCCGGCGCCGGCAATCGGGCCGAGCCCACGCCATCCAAGCCGTTTGCTGACGTCATCAAGGGCGCGCAACGGCAGGCCGGTTATCTGCCGGTGTGGCGCAAGGATGAAAAAGTCTGGATCGAGATGTTGCCCGCCCAGTTCGATCAGCCGATCCTGATGTCGGTCAACGTCGCCGAATCAGTCGGTGAAAGGGGGCTGTACGGCAGCCAGATGGGGCCGTCTTGGCTGGTGATGTTCCGCAAGATTGGCGCCACCCAGGTGCAGCTGGTCGCGCTGAATACCAACTACAGCGCGAGCAACGGGGAGATGCAGGCGACGATCGGCCAGGCATTCTCGAACAGCCTGCTGGCATCGGCGCCGGTGGCCAGCGCAGCGAGTACGGACAACCAGGCGATCCTGATCGATGCTGCATTTTTGCTGGCCGACCTGCCGGGTTATTCGACGGCACTGGAACGGGCATTCCGACTGCCGATGGCGCTCGACCGCGGCAATTCCTTTTTCGAGAAGATCCGCGTCACCGACGACCTGACGACGCTGAGTGCGCGGCTCCATTTCTCGACCGCACGCATACCGGCGGGGCCATTGAAGCCCACTGGGGCCGAAATCCCGCCGCCCAAGACGACCCCGGATCCGCGCAGCCTGTTCGTCGGATTCGTTTACAACTTCGCGAAGCCTGCGGCCGTGCCGATGGCCAAGCGCCTGACCGATCCCCGTCTCGGCCATTTCCACGACGTCGTGACTGATCTGAGCAGCGATCTGAAGCCGAATCCGCGGCAACACCTGATTACGCGCTGGCGGTTGGAGAAGAAGGATCCGGCCGCGGCGATGTCCGAACCGGTGCAGCCCATCGTCTTCTGGCTCGACAAGAATATCCCGAAGGCCTATCGGAAGTCGGTCGAGGCGGGGATTCTGGAATGGAACAAGGCATTCGAGAAGATCGGCTTTCGCAATGCGTTGGTCGCCAGACAGCAGCCGGATGATGCCGACTGGGACAACATGGATGCGCGCCACGCATCGATCCGCTGGTTCGTCGGCGCCGATGTCGGTTTTGCGATCGGGCCGAGCCATTCCGATCCGCGCACCGGTGAAATCTTCGACGCCGACATCGGCATGAGCGATGTATTCGGCCGCGGCGCACGCCGCTTCATCGTCGAGGACGTCAGTTTCGAAACCGGGCGCTCGAAGGCCCTGGCGACGCATCAGCACGCCGCATTCGGGAGCAACCAGCGCTACAACGCCTGCACCTACGTGCATGAAGCCGCTGGCGAGATGAATTTCGTGCTCGACATGCTCGAGGCGCGTGGCGATATCGAGCCCGACAGCGTCGAGGCCGAAGCCTTCGTGCAATCGGTGATCAAGGACACCATCATGCATGAGGTGGGCCACACGCTCGGCCTGAAGCACAACTTCAAGGGTTCGACGGTGGTCAAGCGCGACAAGCTGCGCGACAAGGCCTTCACCGAGGCCAATGGCATTTCCGGCTCGGTGATGGACTACAACGCCTACAACCTCGCCATCAAGGGCGAGCGGCCGGCCGCCCTCAACAATACGACGATCGGCCCCTACGATTACTGGGCGATCGAATATGCGTACAAGGTGATTCCGCCCGAGGCCGAGGTGGCAGAGCTCAAACGCATCGCTTCGCGCAGCGCCACCGACCCGTTGCTCGCGTTCGCGGACGACGCCGACGCCGGCGGCATCCCCGGCAACGACGGCATCGATCCGCTGGCCAACCGATTCGACCTGGGTGACGACCCGCTCGATTTCTATCGCAAGCGACTGGTCTTGTCGCGCGAACTGTGGCAGCGCGTCCAGGAGCGACCGTTTCGCGCCGAGGACGATGCGCTGCGCCAGCGGCGCGTGCTGCTGGGCGGATTCCGTCAGCTCGGCCGGTCTGCGGAACTGCTCGGGAAATATGTCGGCGGCATGTATACGGTTCGTGATGCACCCGGCACGACCGGGCGGCGCGCCTTCACGCCGGTCGAGCCGGCCAAGCAGCGCGAGGCGTTGCGCTTCCTCGCCGACGGTCTGTTCAAGGCCGACAGCTTCAGCTTCAAACCGGAATTTCTGGCCAATCTGGCACCTGACTACAACGAGTGGGAGCGTGGCGGGCTGGTGAGTGTTTCGGCTGCGGTGCTGAATGTGCAGTCGCAGGCGCTCAACCGCCTGATGAGCGCGGGCACCGCGAGCCGCCTGCTCGATCTGCCGCTGTATCTGCCGGCTGCCGAACGGCGCGGGCTTATTTCGCTACCGGAGGTCTATACCACCTTGCAGGATTCGATCTGGAGCGAGTTGAAGGGTGGCGGTGACATCGACCGCCTGCGCCGCAACCTGCAGCGCGAGCATCTGAATCGCATCCAGGTGCTTCTGACGAAGGGGTCAGCCAGCCTGCCGCCGGATGCGGTCAGTCTGGTTCGGGTCAATGCGATTGATTTGCAGCGTGACCTTCAACGTGCCGCGAATCGCGGTCGCCGCTCGCCCGAGGCGCGTGCGCACCTGCAGGACAGCCTGGCGTCGCTGACCGAGGCCTTGAAGGCCTCGATGACGCGAAGCTGATTGCCGGTCACTGCACCCGCTCGGCGTCGGTGTCGCTGCTCGTGATACCGGTCTCGGCGCGTGCGACATCGGTCTGTGCCGGCTGGGACTGGCCGGTGATCACGACCCGCGGCAGCTGGACCACCCTGGGTGCGGGCTGAACCTGCCGGTTCGAGAAAAATTCATCGCCGACCGCCAGGGTTGCACCAGCCAGTACGGCAAAGGTCAGGGTCAGGGTGAAAAGTCGGTCGATCATGATGGGCTCCCTTCGGTTCTGTTGGTGATGCCGTTGTTTCGGCGGCTTGGGATGAACTTTAAGCATCGTTCGGTGGCCTGAAAACCGGTTTGCGACCAGCCGTCGAGAATCCGGACTGAACTGCATCGGCTGCCGATGAAGCGCCTTCGTCAGTTGCCCGTCTGCTCGTCGTTGGCCGGCTTGACGGACTTGCCGGTGATCACGACGCGTGGCAATTGGTAGACGGGCATGGCTGCATGCGCCGCCGATTCGATCGCGTTGAGACGCTGGACCCGGCTCACGCCGGCGAGCGACAGGGTCGCGAAGCCGGCGAAGACGAGGGCGAGAATGGTGCTGCGGCTGATCATGGCTGGCTCCGGTGAATGCTCGGACGTTGTTCCGTTGCAATCACTGTAGGCAGCTCGAACCGGCGATTCCAGCACCGTGCGACGAATGCGAACGATGCGGGGATGGGCCGCGTTCAGGCGCGACGGATTGAATTGGTCAAGCGTCGCGGAGGCCGCCGTGGGCCCGCCCCGGGACCGGACAACCGAGGATCAGCCCCTATGGCGCGAGAGCCTGCGGCGATGCCGAGCCCGCGCCGCTGATCCGGGGCTCAGGCGTAGCGCAGTTCGGTGGTCTTGCCGCGGAATACGCGGTAGGAAAAGATCGTATAGCCGGCGATCGCGGGCACCGAGATGCAGACCCCGATCAGGATCACCTTCAGCGCCGCCGGGCTGCTGGCGGCCTGCCAGATCGTCAGCTGATCGAGCACCACATACGGATAGATGCTGTAGGCCAGGCCCAGGAAGCCGAGCAGGAAGACCAGCAACAACAACACGAAGGGCAGCCAGCACAAGGGGCCCCTGACAGCGCGAACGTCGAGCAGCGCCCGTACCGCAATCAGGCTGACCCCCGTCATCAGCGGGATGGCCATCAAGGCGATGATCTCGGGCAGCGCGAACCAGCGGTTGCGAACCGTTTCGCTGACCCAAGGCGTGGCCATCGATATCAGCACCAGCCCGACCAGCATCGGCAGCCACGCCATCTTGGCCCACTCGATGGCGCGGCGCTGCAGCTTGCCTTCGGTTTTCATGATCAGCCAGGCTGCACCCATCAGGACATAGGCCATCGGCAGGGCCACAGCGATCGCAGCCGCAAAAATCGGGTAGTTCCAGCCGGTGCCGAAACCGCTGACGAAGCGCCCGAGCATCCAGCCCTGCGAGACCGACGCCAGCGTCGAGCCGGCGAAGAACAGGCGATCCCAGGTGGTCTTGTGGGTGTCGCGGGCCTTGACCCGGAAATCGAAGGCGACGCCCCGCAAGGTCAGCCCGATCAGCATCAGCGTCACCGGCATATACAGCTCGCCGAGCACCAGCCCGTGTGCCTTCGGAAACGCGATCAGCAGGATGCCGACACCGAGCACCAGCCAGGTTTCATTGGCATCCCAGAACGGACCGATCGAGGCCACCATCATGTCTTTTTCGGCCGGCGTGGCGCGGTGCATCAGCATGCCGACCCCCAGGTCGTAGCCGTCGCTGATCACGTAGATCAACATCGACAGGCCCATCAGGGCCATGAAGATCACCGGCAAGGCCTCGTCGAAATTCATCCAGTTCATCGGTTGCCCTCCGGGACCATGCCTGGCGTGGCGATACCGGGTGGTGTCGCTGCCCGTTCCTCGGCTTCGTTGTCGAGCACTTCCTGCGGTTTCTCGGCCATGTATTTGAGTACCGCGACATAGGCCAGGATCAGCGCGATGTAGAGCGTCACGTACATCGCCAGCGTCAGGCCGATGATCGATGACGGATGCTGCGACACCACATTGGCGGTGCGCACCAGGCCGTAGACGACGAACGGCTGACGACCGATCTCGGTCACGTACCAGCCGGCTACCGTGGCCACCCAGCCGGAAAACGTCATCGCAGCAAACAGCCACAACAGCGACCGCGGCAGGCGCTGCGGCTGCCAATCGGCGCGCCGGTACAGCCACCACCCCAGCCAGCTGCTTGCCAGCATCAGCATGCCCACGCCGACCATGATGCGGAAGGCAAAGAACAAGGCCAAGGCCGGCGGGTGGTCGGCGCCGAAGCTGTTCAGCCCCTTGATCTCGCCGTCGGCGTTGTGGGTCAGGATCAGGCTGGCCAGTTTCGGAATCCCGATCTCGGCGTGGTTCTTGCGCTGTTCGGCGTCCGGGATCGCGAACAGCAGCAGCGGTGCGCCACGCTCGGTGTCCCAGACGCCTTCCATCGCGGCAATCTTGGCCGGTTGATGCTGCAGCGTATTCAAGCCGTGCAGGTCGCCCACGAAAATCTGGACCGGCACCAGCACCGCCGCCAAGGTCAGCCCGACCCTCAACACACGCGGCGCCGAGCGCTGTCCGACACCTTTCAGCAACTGCCACGATGCCAGGCCGATCAGCAGGAAAGCGCAGGTCAGCGCCGAGGCCAGCATCATGTGTGTGAAACGGTAGGGGAACGACGGATTGAAGATCACCTCGCTCCAGCTCACGACATGAAAGACGCCGTCGCGGATCTCGTGGCCGGTCGGTGTCTGCATCCAGGAATTGAGCGCGAGGATCCAGAATGCCGACAGGCTGGTGCCAAAGGCGACAAAAAAGGTTGCCAGCAGGTGCACCCGCTCGCTGACCTTGCCGTGCCCGAACAGCATGACGCCCAGAAAGCCGGCCTCCAGAAAGAAGGCGGTCAGGACCTCGAAGCCGAGCAAGGGCCCCGCGACATTGCCGACCTTCTCCATGAAGCCCGGCCAGTTGGTGCCGAACTGAAAGCTCATCGTGATGCCGCTGACCACACCCAGCGCGAAGGTCAGTGCAAACACCTTGGTGAAGAAGCGATAGGCGTCAAGCCAGCCGTGCGCCAGAGCGGGCTGCCGGTCCTTGGATTTCAACCAGCGCCAACGGAAGAACAGCAGCAGCCATCCGAGCGCGATGCTTATGGTCGGAAACACGATGTGGAAGGTGATGTTCGCTGCAAATTGCATGCGGGCGAGAATCAGTGCGTCCATGGGTTCCTTCCGTTGCGAAGGCCTCGAAGCCAAAGACAGGCGTCAGCCCGCCCGGCTGCGATGGCGTGGGGGATGTGATCATGGCTCGACCAGATGGCTCGCGCCCGTCGGAGGGCGGCGACAACCAGTCCATTCAACACCTTCAACCGCGGGACTGCTGATCGCCCGAAGCATATCCGCATTCACCGTGCCCGGCGATCAGCCAGGCCCGGCCGGAGCTTCGACTTCCGCATCGCCAGCGGCAATCAGCGCAATCACGCTGCTGCGCGTCCATGCATTCTGCAGCGTCGGTGGTCATGGCGCAGCCTGCCTCGCGCGCGCGGCCGACACCGCGGCGCGCAGCGCCAGCAGATAGCTCTCGACCCCGAAGCCGGCGATCTGGCCGGTGACGATCTCGGCCAGCACAGAGACATGCCGGAACGGCTCGCGGGCGTGGATGTTCGACATGTGCAGTTCGACCACCGGACAGGTCAGGATGGCGACCGCATCGCGCAAGCCGTAGCTGTAGTGCGTCCAGGCGCCGGCGTTGATCAGCACGGCGTCGACGCCGTCGGTGAAGCCCTGGTGGACGCGCTCACACATCGCGCCTTCATGGTTGGTCTGGAAACTCTCGATTTCGGCGCCAAGTTCGGCGGCCAGGGTCTGCAGGCGGGCGTCGATCTCGGCCAGCGTGATGGTCCCGTATTGCTTCGGATCACGTTTGCCGAACATGTTGTGGTTGATGCCGTGCAGCATGAGGATCTTCATCGGAGGCACCCTGGGTTGACGATGAGGCTCGATTGTCCGGCAAACTTACGTGTGCGCGGTCGTCGATTCAGCTCGGATCCGGTGCGTCGCCGAGCGCAATGTCCAGCATCATGCCGGCTGCCAGCACGGCCAGATCGGCGCGCAACGCGTCGCTTGAAATCTGCCGGGGCACCAGCAGGTGGGCCACCACGTTGAACCGGTGCTGGCTCCCGGTACCCGTGCCGGCCAGCTCGGTGTGCAGGTGTTCGATGCTGATGTGGCGCTCGGCCAGCATGCGCGTCAGGCTGGCGACGATGCCGGGTTTGTCGTCTCCCACCAGTTCGAGTGAAACACCGCGCATGCCGCCGGACGGCGGGCCGGACTCGCTCTGAGCGATGGCCACGCGCAAACCCGATGACTCGAGGCCGCGCAGGGCGGTCGACAGCGCCTCGGCGTTCTCGTGCGGCACTTCGAAATGCACCATGCCGGCGAATTCACCGGCCAGTCGTGCCATCCGGCTGTCGGCCCAGTTGGCGCCGAAGCGCTGCGCCTTGTCGGACAGCAGACGCACGATGCCGGGGCGGTCCGGGCCCATCACGGTGACCACCATCGAGGCATGGGTGGTCTGCTTCGGATCGTTCTGCAGCACCGGCTTGCGCGTCATCGGCGCGCGGGTCGCGAAGCGCGGATCCTGCACCTCGGCATTCAGGTGGCCGTCGCGCGCCGCCTGCCGCACCACCTGTGCCAGCAGCCGCAGACCCATCGGCGCCAGGGCTCGTTCCCACAATTCCCGCGCCGTTTCACCCTTGGCGACGAAACACCAGTCCTGCGCCGCAATGGCACCGGCGTCCCAGCCGTCGGCCAGGTGATAGACCGAACCGCCGGCAATCGCATCGCCTTCCAGGATGGTCCACTCGACTGCCGCGATGCCGCGGTGGCGCGGCAACAGCGAAGGGTGGTAGCCCACACCACCCAGCCGCGACCGGGCCAGCGCCTCGTTGCTGACCCGCGCATGGGTGTGGGCCGCGATGATGAGATCGGTGCCCTCGGCAATCGCCTCGCCGGGAACGATCTTCGGATTGGCGAGCACATGAACCTCGAGGCCGGCCGCCCGGGCTGCCAGCGCCAGCCGGTCGTCTTCGGCCGGCGCGACGATGCTGGTGAACTGCAGGCCATCTTCCTTGCGCAGGGCCTCGAAAACCGTGGCCGCGAAATACCGCGAACCGACCAGGGCACATTTCATCGAACATTCTCCAGAGAAGGGATTCGTGCTGCGCGACAGGCGCAGGCAAGCCCGCGATTGTCGGGGTGATCGACGCGGCGCTCAGTCGTCGACGAAGCCAGCCTTGTAGAAGCTCCAGGCGCTGCCGTCGTGCAGATAGAAGCTGCCGTCTGCGCAGAAGTCCTTGCCGGGGAAAAATTCGCGATACGCGCGCGGCACGATGCGCGTCAGCTGCTCGTCGTCGAGGTACTCGAACTCTTCGGGTGTGATCGGTTGTCCGACCCTGATCTTCCGTGTTTCCATGATGGGCGATGTCGAAGGCTTGGACCGCATTCTGACCTCGTCGCGGCGACGCTCATCTCGACGGAGCGGGGCTGACTCGTGCAAGCTACTCGTGGCGCAAGGCTTCGATCGGGTCCAGGCGCGCCGCACGGCGTGCCGGGAAGAAGCCGAATATCACGCCGATGGCGGCCGAGAAGACGAAGCTCAGCAGGTTGACGCCCGGGTTGAAGACATACGGCACGCCCATCACCGCCGACAAGCCCAGCGACGCAGCGGTGGCCAGCGCAATGCCGATCAGCCCGCCCAGCGCAGCCAGCACCACCGCCTCGATCAGGAACTGCAGCAGCACCTCGCGCTCGAGTGCGCCGATGGCCAGCCGCAGCCCGATCTCGCGGGTTCGTTCGGTCACGCTGACCAGCATGATGTTCATGATGCCGATGCCGCCGACCAACAGGCTGACCGCGGCCACCGCGCCGAGCAGCATCGTCATCACCTTCGTGGTGCCTGACAGGGTTTCGCCGAGCTGCTTGGTATCGAGCACGTTGAAATTGTCTTCGTCGGTGTTTGCGAGCTTTCTCCGCTCGCGCAGCAACTCGGTCAGGCTGCCCTTGATGCGCGTGGCGTCACTGCCTTCCGCCATCGATACCAGCAGGGTATTGACCTGCGTGTTGCCGGTGATGCGCCGTTGCAGGGTCCTGATCGGCATGAAGACCATGTCGTCCTGATCGTTGCCGAAGGCGCCCTGGCCCTTCGCACCCAGGATGCCGACAATCTCGCACGAGATCTGCTTGACGCGCAACTGCGCACCGAGCGCCGGGGTGCTGCCGAACAGTTCGCGTCGAACCGTCTCGCCGATCATGCACACGGCCGAGCCGGCGCGCAGTTCGGCGCTGGAGAATTCGCGCCCCTGCGCCAGCTTCCAGTTGCCGATGGTCAGCCAGTGGTTGGTGCTGCCGGTGATGCTGCTGCTCCAGTTGCGGCCGTTCGCGACCAAGGTGCCGGCCGAGCGGGCCTCCGGGGCAGCAAACGCCACCCCGCCGATCTGCGTGGCGATGGCTTCGGCATCGGTATCCTTGAACGGCTGCGCGCCCGCGCCGCCGCTGCCGGGGCCCATGCGTTGCCCGGGTCGAATCTGCAGCAGGTTGGTGCCGAGCCCCGAGATCTGGTTCTGGATCGACAGTGTCGCGCCATTGCCGACCGTCACCATGGTGATGACGGCGCTGACGCCGATCACGATGCCCAGCATCGTCAGCACCGAACGCATCAGGTTGCGCCGGATCGAGCGCAGCGCCAGCAGCAGGGTGTTAAGCCACATCGGCAGTTGCCTCGGTCTTGAGCCCGGCCGGGCGGGGGTTGCGCTCATCACTGGCCACCACGCCATCAACGAAGCGCACGATGCGCCGCGCATAGGCCGCCATGTCCGGCTCGTGGGTCACCATCAGAACGGTGATGCCCTGATCCGTATTCAGCTTCCACAACAGCTCCATGATCTCGTTGCTGCGTTGGGTGTCGAGGTTGCCGGTGGGTTCGTCTGCAAGCAGGACCGCCGGCTCGGTGACGATGGCGCGGGCAATTGCCACCCGCTGCTGCTGGCCGCCGGACAGTTCAGCCGGGGTGTGGTGTTCCCAGCCTTTCAGACCGACCGCATCCAGCGCGCGGGCCGCCATCGCGTGACGCTGCGCGGCCGGCTCGCCGCGGTAGATCAGCGGCAGTTCCACGTTTTCCTGGGCCGAGGTTCTTGCGAGCAGGTTGAAGCCCTGGAATACGAAGCCCAGGTAGCGTCGACGCAGGCGCGCCCGCTCGTCGCGGCTCAGTGAATCGACACGCACGCCCTGAAACCGGTATTCGCCGGATGACGGTGTATCCAGGCAGCCAAGCGTATTCATCGCGGTCGATTTCCCGGACCCGCTGGGCCCCATGATGGCGACGAATCGCCTTTGGCGATGTCGAGGTCGACACCCTTCAAGGCCTGAAAGGCGGTGCTGCCGCTGCCGTAAACTTTGGTCACGCCGCGCAGGCGGATCAGCGGTGTCGGGTCGACCGGCTGTCTCGCTGTCATGCCGGGCCCGCGCTGCGCTGGTCGGTGATGACGGCCGTTCCTGG
>JANNNE010000253.1:0-20079 GCA_031398385.1 Ideonella sp. | reverse complement strand
GGCGTCGATCCCCAGCCCCTGGTAAAAGTGGCCGACACGGGTCGACAGGAACTGTCCCAGCGCCACCTGGTCGGGTGAAACAAAACCGCGGGCCGGCAGTCTGCCCTGCTGCAGCAGTTCGAAGACGCCGACCACGCCGGCAGCGGTGGTCAGTTCGATCGCGGTGCGGTCCCGGCCGCGCAGCGTCGCGCCGAAGATGCGACCGACCCGCGTCTCCTGCTCGAAGCGTCCGGCGCGCTGACCGGTAGCCGCGGCAAAGACGATCACGACGTCCTGGCGACTGTGCGGCACCGCATGTTCGAGCACCTGGCGCAGCAGGTCGCGGCGCTCGATCAGCCGCAGGTCGTGCAGCAGGAAAAACATCGCATCGCGGTGTCCGGGGTAACGGATCGTCTTGTAGTCGAGGTTGCGCACCTGGCCTTGCAGGCGCTCGCACAGGCTGCCCAGGCCACCCGATGTGTTGAAGGCCTCGAAGGCTTCGGCATCCAGCGTGAAGGTCTCGTGTCCCTCCAGCGGCTGAACCGCAACCCGCTCGCCATTGACGATTGCGTCACACGGGTTGCAGTATTCGTTGATGACGCCGTCGATGCTCCAGGTGAAGTTGTAGCGCAGGCTGTTCGTCGCATGGCGCGTCAGCGCGCCGACCCGCAGGCGCAGATCGACCAGTTCGTCGAAGCGGCTCGCCAGATGGGCGCCGAGCATGCCGATCACGCCTGGCGCCAGGCCGCATTGCGGCATCAGCAGCGTGCTGGCCGTTGCTGCAGCGTGGCGGATCGCACGGGTCGATTCCAGATCCTCGGTGAGGTCGAAATAGTGGCTGCGGCAGGCTGCTGCGGCCTCTGCGACCCGACGTGCCAGATAGAACGGCAGACAGTTGATGACCACTGGATTTGCGGTGAGCATCGCGGCAAGCGCTGCAGCATCGTCGATGTCGAGCTCGACGCGGCTGATCAACGGGTCGGGCGGCAGCGCATCGGCGGGCTCGCGATCGGCCAGTGTCACCGGCAATTGGTGGTAGTCGGCGAGCATGTCGGCCACGGTGCTGCCGATTTTTCCGGCACCGAGCACCAGAACCCGGTCGATCAATGTCGTGGTCATCTGGAGCCTCTTGTGTCGGGTGGGAATGCCCGCTGACTCTAGAACGTGCGCGTGTCGGTCGCCAGGGTGCAAGCTGGCGAAAAGCGGCCGACGTTCGTCGAAACGACGAGGCTGGTGGTCGAAATGTGGGGTCGGGTGCAACAGCGCGACAATCGAGATTCCGACGCCAATTCGCATGCAACCGCCTCTCGACGAAATCGATCGCCGCCTGCTCGCGCTGCTGCAGGCCAATGCCCGCGAACCGGCTGCCGAGCTGGCGCGCAAGCTGGCGATCGCCCGGACCACCGTGGTGGCGCGGATCGCCCGGCTCGAACGCGAGGGTGTCGTTGCCGGTTATGGTGTGCGCCTGAGCCAGCGTCTGGAAGATGGTGGCCTGCGTGCCTTCTGCGGGCTGGCGGTCAGCGCACGGCATGCCGAAGCGGTGATGCGTTCACTCGCCTGGATTCCGGAGATCGAGGAAGTCTGGGCCGTCAGCGGCCAGTTCGACTACATGGTCTTGCTGCGCTGCGATACCGCCGAGGCGCTGGATCGCTTGCTCGACCGCCTGGGTCAGATCGACGGTGTCCGGCAGACCCAGACTTCGGTCGTGCTGAGCCGCAAGATCGACCGCCGCAGCGAGCCTGCGCAGCCAGGGGATGTCCGGCCTGGATAAGGCCGGCACACCCGTCCGATTCAGCGCTCCGCGTTGGCGTCCGCCACCGTCAGCGCCGTCATGTTGACCAGCCGGCGCACGGTGGCGCTGGCGGTCAGGATGTGCACCGGCTTGGCGGCGCCGAGCAGCACGGGGCCGATCGCGATGTTGCCGCCGGCGGCTGTCTTCAGCAGGTTGTAGGCAATATTGGCCGAATCGAGGTTCGGGAACACCAGCAGGTTGGCATCGCCGACCAGGCTGCCGTGCGGCATCACGCTGCTGCGCTGCTTGCCGTCGAGGGCCATGTCGCCGTGCATTTCGCCGTCAACCTCGATCCAGGCGGCGTGGGTCTTCAGCAAGCGCAGGGTCTCGCGCATCTTCAGCGCGGTGGGCCGGTCGCTGGTGCCGAAATTGGAATGCGACAACAACGCCACCTTCGGCGTCAGCCCGAAACGCATCATCTCCTCGGCCGCCATCACGGTAATCCGCGCCAGCTCCATCGCGCTCGGATCGTAGTTGACGTGGGTGTCGACCAGGAATACCTGGCGCCCCGGCAACAGCAACCCGTTCATGCACGCGTAGACCGGCACCGCCTGCAGCGGATCGTCTCCGTTGCCGGGGCGCTTGCCGATCACCTGGTCGATGTAGTGCAGGTGCTGGTTGGTGGTACCCCAGGTGCCGCAGATCAGGCCGTCGACGCCGCCGGTCTGCACCATCATTGCGCCGATCAGCGTCAGGCGACGGCGCATCTCGATCTTGGCGGTCTGCACCGTATGACCCTTGCGCTCGGTCATGCGGTGGTAGAGCTGCCAGAACTCGCGGTAGCGGTGGTCCTGCTCGACATTGACGATGTCGTAGTCGAGCTCCTCCTTCAGGCGCAGGCCGAACTTTTCAATGCGCTGCGCGATGATGCCCGGGCGGCCGATCAGGGTCGGGCGGGCGATGCCTTCGTCGACGATGATCTGCACCGCGCGCAGCACGCGTTCTTCTTCGCCCTCCGCAAACGCCACCCGTTTCTTCTGCGCCCGGCGCGCTGCATCGATGATCGGTTTCATCATCGTGCCCGAGGCATAGACGAAGCGTTGCAGCTTGTCGCGGTAGGCATCCAGATCATCGATCGGCCGCAATGCGACCCCACTCTCAGCCGCAGCCTTGGCCACCGCCGGCGCGATCTTCATCATCAGCCGCGGATCGAAGGGTTTCGGAATCAGATACTCGCGACCGAACGAGAGTTTTTCGCCGACGTAGGCCGCAGCCACCTGCTCACTCTGCTCGGCCTGCGCCAGATCGGCGATCGCGTGCACCGCGGCGATTTCCATCTCGTCGGTGATCGTCGTCGCACCGCAATCGAGTGCGCCGCGAAAGATGTACGGGAAACACAGGACGTTGTTGACCTGGTTCGGATAGTCGGTGCGCCCGGTTGCCATGATGACGTCGTCGCGAACTGCGTGGGCATCCTCGGGCGCGATCTCGGGGTTCGGGTTCGCGAGCGCGAAGATCACCGGCCCGGGCGCCATCGACTTGACCATCTCGGGCTTCAGCACGCCGCCTGCGGACAGGCCGAGAAAGACATCGGCACCGACCATCACCTCGGCCAGGTGACGCGCGTCGGTCTTCTGCATGTACTGGCGCTTGTCGTCGTCCATCAACTCGGTGCGGCCTTCGTAGACCACGCCGGCCAGATCGGTCACGAATACGTTTTCGCGTTTCAGGCCGACCTTCAGCAACAGGTTCAGACAGGCCAGCGCGGCAGCGCCGGCGCCCGAGGTCACCAGCTTGACGTCGGCGATGCTCTTGCCGGCGACCTTCAGGCCGTTCAACATCGCGGCGGCCACCGTGATCGCGGTGCCGTGCTGATCGTCGTGAAAGACCGGGATCTTCATGCGTTTGCGCAATTCGCGCTCGACGTAGAAGCAGTCGGGCGCCTTGATGTCTTCCAGGTTGATCGCGCCAAAGGTCGGCTCAAGTGCGGCGATCACCTCCACCAGCTTCTTCGGATCCTTCTCGTCGATCTCGATGTCGAAGACGTCGACACCGGCAAACTTCTTGAACAGGACGGCCTTGCCCTCCATCACCGGCTTGGCCGCCAGCGGACCGATGTCGCCCAGGCCCAGCACTGCGGTGCCGTTGGTGATGACCGCGACCAGATTGCCGCGAGCGGTGTACTTGAACGCGTTGACCGGATCGGCGACGATTTCTTCGCAGGGCGCCGCGACGCCGGGCGAATAGGCCAGCGCCAGGTCATGCTGGTTGACCACCTGCTTGGTCGCGCTGATGGCGATCTTTCCAGGTACCGGAAACTCGTGATAAGCGAGTGCGGCACGACGCAACTCGGCGCGCTTCTCGGCTGCTGTCAAGGCGATGGCGGCGGATTCGGTCGTGGATGGCATGGGCGTTGACTTTCGACGGGGCAAATGGTGATTGGCAAGGAGGGGCCGATGCATGGTCGACCCGATTCGTACCGACGCCCGCAGGAGCGACGGCCGCTGTCCGCTTCTGAAGGGAGTTGGATTTTGATACAGGAATGCGCGGTTTCGACCGGCACGGTGCGACAGATTCCAGCAACGACCTGCCTCGAGTGCTTGTTTACCCCGATCCGCCTGATTCCACCCTTTTTTTGCGATGGGGTTTACCCCAGTCGTTGACCGCGGTCAACGCGACATGCGCGCGGACCATTGATAGTAGGGGCGCTCGGCCGGTTCGGTCCATCACCATGCAGTCGATGGTCCGTCGCGGCAGATTCGGAACGCACTAAGGGAATGACCAGGGGTCTATTTGCGGGATATTGACTACGGTCAATCTTCCCCGAAGCCTCTGGGCACGAAGATTTGACGCACCGCGGGTTCATTCCCGTCGACATCGAAACATTCGCAGTCTGCGAGTCACCAAACAGGAGACAACATGTTCAAAAAGGGTATCCACTCGGTTCGTTCGAAGATTGCCGGCACGGCCTTGTCAGCAGTGGCACTGGCTGCGATGTCGTTTGCGGCGCCTGCAATGGCCTGGGAGCCGACCAAGCCGGTCGAGTTCGTGGTTCCCGCTGGCACGGGTGGTGGTGCCGACCAGATGGCCCGGTTGATCCAGGGCATCATCGTCAAGCACAAGCTGATGAAGGAATCGATGATCGTCGTCAACAAGTCGGGCGGCGCCGGCGCCGAAGGCTTCATGGACGTGAAGGAAGCCAAGGGCAACCCGAACAAGATCATCATCACGCTGTCGAACCTGTTCACCACCCCGATGGCCACCGGTGTGCCATTCAACTGGAAAGAACTGACCCCGGTCACGATGATGGCGCTCGACCAGTTCGTGTTGTGGGTCAATGCAGACTCACCGTACAAGACCGCAAAGGAATACATCGACGCGACCAAGGCCGCCGGCCCGAGCAAGATGAAGATGGGCGGCACCGGCTCCAAGCAGGAAGACCAGATCATCACGGTCGGCCTCGAAAAGGCCACCGGGACCAAGTTCATCTACATCCCGTTCAAGGGCGGCGGTGATGTGGCCGTGCAACTGGTTGGCGGTCACATCAACTCGACGGTCAACAATCCGATCGAGGCAGTCTCGCAATGGCGCGCCGGCAAGCTGCGTCCGCTGTGCGTGTTCGACGACACCCGCATGCCGTACAAGGAGAAGGTGACCGACACCATGTCGTGGGCAGACATCCCGACCTGCAAGGAGTCCGGTGTCCCGACCGACTACGTGATGTTGCGTGGCATCTTCATGGCCGGAGGCGTCAAGCCGGAAGAGGTCGCCTATTACAGCGACCTGCTGAAGAAGGTCCGCGAGACCCCGGACTGGAAGGAGTTCATGGAGAAGGGCGCCTTCAACACGACGGCGATCAACGGCGCCGAATTCACCAAGTGGCTGACGGCGAACGAAGCCACCCACAAGCAGCTGATGAGCGAAGCCGGATTCCTGGCGAAATGATCGGCGGGGGGCGCGCGCAGGCGCGCCTTTCCGATCACGCGCGTCGTTGACGCACGCGCATTCCAATCCGCCTTGAGCGGCATACCTTCCAGGCAAGCAATTCGTCGCAGCGGGCAGGCGGGCGTTCGCACGCCGTGCAGGCTGTGCAGACCGCCGCCGCCGGCGACCGCGAAGTGGCGCCCGACCGGCACCGGGCAAATCTCAGGATCACACCATGTCAGACCATCAAACATCGAGCTCACCTGCCGTCATCAAGAACAATACGATGGATGCCATCGTGGCGGTGATCCTGCTGGTCGTCGGCATCATCGTCATCATCGAGTCGAGGCGGCTCGGTGCCGGCTGGGCCGAGGATGGCCCGGGATCGGGGTATTTCCCGTTCTACATCGGCCTGATCCTGTGCATTTCCGCTGTCGGCATCTTCTACCAGGCGGTGATCAGCAAATCCAGGGATACCGACGTATTCGTCGATCGTGAACAACTGGGCCGGGTGTTGTCGGTTTTGCTGCCGGCGGGTGTCTTCGTACTCGCAATCGTCTTCGTCGGGATCTACGTTGCCGCCACGGTCTACATCTCGCTGTTCATGATCATCCTCGGCAAATATTCCAAAGCCAAGAGTGTCTTTCTGGGCATCGCCGTCAGCGCGTTCTTCTTTGTCCTGTTCGAAGTCTGGTTCAAGGTGCCCCTTTACAAGGGCAGCCTCGACCCCTTGGGCTTCCTCGGCTACTGAGCTCGACATACCGAATATTCTGGAGCTGAAAAATGGAAGCACTTAGTTCTTTGATGGGTGGCTTTGCCGTCATCTCGACGCCGGCCAACATCGGTCTGATGTTCATCGGCATCATCCTCGGTGTGTTGATCGGCGTGTTGCCGGGCCTGGGTGGCGCGAACGGCGTGGCCATCCTGTTGCCGCTGACCTTCTCGATGTCGCCGACTTCGGCGATCGTGATGCTCTCGTGCCTCTACTGGGGTGCCTTGTTCGGCGGTGCGATCACCTCGATCCTGTTCAATATTCCAGGTGAACCCTGGTCGGTGGCCACCACCTTCGATGGTTACCCGATGGCGCAGAAAGGCAAGGCAGGTCAGGCGCTGACCGCTGCGTTCACGTCGTCGTTTGTCGGCGCATTCGTCGCGGTGCTGATGATCACCTTTCTGGCGCCGCTGGTGGCCAGTTTTGCGCTTGAATTCGGATCAGCAGAATTCTTCGCCGTCTACCTGCTGACCTTCTGCAGCTTCGTCGGCATGGGCAAGGGTTCGCCGTTCAAGATCCTGGTCTCGATGGCGCTGGGTTTTGCGCTGGCATCCGTCGGCATGGACACCGTCACCGGCCAGCTGCGCCTGACTTTCGGCTTCCACGAAATGATGCGTGGCTTCGACTTCCTGATCGCGGTGATCGGCCTGTTCGGTATCGGCGAGATCCTGCTGTCGATGGAAGAGGGCCTGCAGTTCTCCGGCAAATCGGCCAAGATCAATCCGAAGGTGGTCTGGGAGACCTGGAAGCTTCTGCCCAAGTTCTGGGTCTTGTCTTTACGCAGCTCACTGGTCGGCATCTGGATGGGCATCACGCCGGGCGGTGCAACGCCGGCCTCGTTCATGAGCTACGGCCTGGCCAAGAAGATGTCACGCAATGGCGACAAGTTCGGTACCGGCGAAATCGAGGGTGTGATCGCGCCGGAAACTGCGGCCCACGCCGCGGGTACCAGTGCGCTGCTGCCGATGCTCGCGCTCGGCATCCCGGGTTCACCGACTGCCGCCGTGCTGCTCGGTGGCTTGCTGATCTGGGGCTTGCAGCCGGGTCCGCTGTTGTTCGTCGAGCAGAAGGACTTCGTCTGGGGCCTGATCGCCAGCATGTACCTGGGCAACGTGGTCGGCCTGATCGTCGTCTTGTCGACCGTGCCGCTGTTTGCGTCGATCCTGCGCATTCCGTTCTCGATCATCGCGCCGGTCATCATCGTGATCTGTGCGATTGGCGCCTACACAGTGGCCAACGCCTTGCTGGACATCTGGATGATGCTCGGATTCGGTGTCGTCGGCTATATCTTCAAGAAGCTCGACTACCCGCTGGCGCCGCTGGTGCTGGCGCTGGTGCTCGGCGACAAGGCGGAGAATGCGTTTCGCCAGTCGATGTTGGCTTCGCAGGGCGATCTGGGCATCATGTGGTCGAACTGGCTGGTCGGCTCGATCACGACGCTGGCCCTGGTGATGCTGTTCTGGCCGCTGATCTCGAAGCTGATCGCGCTGGCACGGCCGCCGAAGGACAAGGGTTTCCCCGAAGAACAGCCGGTCGAATAGCCAAGGAGTAGCCAATATGCCCGTTTTTGCATTTGCCCAGGAAATGGGTTCACTGGCGAAGGATGTCGCGGTCAAGCTGGCCGAGGACATGAACCTCGACATCGCTCGTCACGAGGTGATCGACCATGTGGCCAGTCGCATGCATGTGCCCAAGAGCCTGGTCAGCCGACTGCGCGAGGGCAAGGCCGGCCCGATCGAGCGGCTGCGTGCCGACCGTGACGCGATGGCCATCTTCACCGCCGAAGAGGTGCTGGAGGTCGCGAAGAAGGGCAACATCGTGCTGCGGGGCTGGGGCTCGACCTGTCTGTTGCGTTCGGTGCCCCATGTGATCACGGTGCGAGTCACGCGCTCGGTCGAGCAACGTGTCGCCTGGCTGATGGATCATCTGCAGACCGACGACGAAGATGCCGCACGCGACGAGATCCACCGCAGCGACAGTGCGCACGCCACCCGGATGCACGAGCTGTTCGGCGTCTCTTGGGGCGACCCCTTGCTCTACGACCTGGTGCTCAACGCCGATCGCCTGTCGGTAGAAAGCTGTGTGGCCGTCCTGCGCGAACTGGCGGGTCGACCCGAGTTCGCCGAGACGCCAGTCTCGCGCGAGCAGATCGACCACATGGCGCTGCAGGCCCGGGTTCGCTCGGCGCTGCGTGCCGACGAGCGCACCGACGAGGTCAAGGTCTCGATCGAAAGTCGCGCCGGCCACGTGACGCTGAGCGGAATCGTATTCAGCGAAGAAGAGCGCGATCTGACCCAAACCGTGGTGTCGGCGGTGCCGGGCGTCGTCGACATCGATAATCAGCTGCGCGTCGCCCGCAGTTCAGCTCGTTATACCTACAAGAAGCCCTGAGTTGCGGTGTTCGACGGGCGGCGCAGGGCGAGCCTGCTCGGCCAACCGCCGGGCGGGCTTGATCGCTTCAACCGCCAACCGAATCGATACTCACTAGGAGCCAGCGAAATGGAACAGTTCATGACCCCGGAGTTCTGGGTCGCCGTCGGCCAGATCATCATGATCGACATCCTGCTTGGCGGCGACAACGCGGTCGTCATCGCGCTGGCCTGCCGCAAGCTGCCGCCGAAGCAGCGAACCCTCGGCATCCTGTGGGGCACCGCCGGCGCGATTCTGCTGCGCGTGATCCTGATCTTCTTCGCGCTGACCCTGCTTGCGATCCCGTTCCTGAAGATCGTCGGTGCAATCCTGCTGGTCTGGATCGGCATCAAGCTGCTGGCGCCGGACCATGACGAGGGGCACGGCAACATTCAGAGCAGCGACCGTCTCTGGGCTGCCGTCAAGACCGTGATCATTGCCGATCTGGTAATGAGCCTGGACAATGTGATCGCGATTGCCGGAGCGGCCGAAAGTGTCGGCGGCGACCACAAGATGCCGCTGGTGATCTTCGGCCTGCTGGTCAGCATCCCGATCATCGTCTGGGGCAGTCAGCTGGTGATCAAGCTGATGGACCGCTTCCCGTTCATCATCACCGCCGGTGGCATGTTGCTGGGCTGGATCGCCGGAACGATGGCCGTCACCGACCCGGCTGTCGTCGACCCGCAGATCGTTGCGCAGATGCCCAAGCTGATCGTTACCGACGCCATCAAATACGGCGCGGGTGTGGCCGGTGCCTTGCTGGTGCTGGCGATCGGCAAATGGCTGAGCCGCAAGCGGCCGGGCGGTGAAACCGGACACGCCGCCTGACGCTTCGCAGTTTCTTGGACGGGCCGCGCCGGGTCGGCGCGGGCCATCGCAAGCTCAGATCTTGCCGCTGCGGCGCAGCCGCGACAGTGTTTCGGCCGACAGGTTCAGATAGGCGGCCAGCTGCTTCTGCGGAATGCGGTCGATCAGGTCGGGGTGCTTTCGCTCGAAGCGGTGCACCCGGCCCGGGGCGTCGAGCAGGTGCAGCGTGATGGTGTGGGCCATTACCTCGCTCATCAACTGCATCACCTCGAACTCGAAGCTTTCCTTGAACTTCGGGTGGCGTTCCATGAAATCGACCCAGAACGGCATCGGCACCTTGGCCACCCGCGCCTTGGTGACACACACGATGCTGTAGGGCGTGGGCGTCTTCTGCCGCCATGCCGCATAGCTGGTTTCCATTTCGCCTTCGGCGGCGAAACGCAGGATCATCTCCTTGCCTTCGGGATTGCTGACTACCCGCTTCAGCACACCTTCCAGGATGAAATACTGCTCCATCTCGCGCACGCCCTGGTCGAGCAAGGATTCACCCTTGCTGGCGTCGACGATCTCGAATTCGTGTTCCAGCAAGGGCAGATCGTCGTCGAACATGCCTTGCAGCATCGGATGTTTCCGTAGCTGAACACGAATGATGTTCGTTTCGGGGTGATTCCGCAGAGGGATCACGCCGAGTTCCTTGGTGTATTCCCGCATCCTCGTTTTTTTGAAAGTTGACCGCGGTCAACGGCCATTTGCACAACCTCAAATCATAGTCTCGTCCACGCGCTGACCGAATTGCGCGATCCGAAGGAGCCAACGAAGTCCCCGAACCCCGCACTTATCCCGGGGTGAATCACCGGACTTTGTGCCGATCGCCTGCCGCATCGAGCGGTATCACTTGAAGGCAAAAGAGAGAGAGATCTCAAAAATGGAAGACAACACCCAAGCAGAGCAGACCGATGGTTTCCACCTGGTCATCGACGGCCTGAAGCTCAATGGCATCGATACGATCTTCACGGTACCCGGTATTCCGATCACCGATCTGACCCGCAAGGCGCAGGCCGAAGGCATGCGGGTGATTTCGTTCCGCCACGAACAGCATGCCGGCAACGCAGCCGCGGGCGCCGGTTTCCTGACCCAGCTGCCGGGCATCTGCCTGACCGTCTCGGCGCCGGGCTTCCTGAATGGTCTGACCGCGCTGACCAACGCCACCACCAACTGCTTCCCGATGATCCTGATCAGCGGATCGAGCGAGCGCGAGATCGTCGACCTGCAGCAGGGCGACTACGAAGAGATGGACCAGCTGGCGATCGCCAAACCGCTGTGCAAGGCGGCGTTTCGTGTGCTGCACGCCGAGGACATCGGCGTCGGCATCGCACGTGCCATCCGCTCGGCGCTGTCGGGCCGCCCGGGCGGCGTCTACCTCGACCTGCCGGCCAAGCTGTTCTCGCAGACCATGGATGCCGAAGCCGGCAAGCGCTCGCTGATCAAGGTGGTCGATCCGGCGCCGCGCCAGCTGCCCGCGCCCGATTCGGTACAACGCGCGCTCGACCTGCTGAAGACCGCCAAGCGTCCGCTGATCATCCTCGGCAAAGGGGCTGCGTATGCACGTGCCGACGCCGACATCCGCGCCTTCGTCGAGAAGTCCGGTGTGCCGTATCTGCCGATGTCGATGGCCAAGGGCCTGCTGCCCGACACCCATCCGCAATCGGCGTCTGCCGCACGTTCGTATGTGCTGGCCGAGTCCGATGTGGTGGTACTGATCGGCGCGCGCCTGAACTGGCTGCTGTCGCACGGCAAGGGCAAGACCTGGGGCGGCGACAAGGCGGCATCGCGCAAGTTCATCCAGATCGACATTGCGCCGACCGAGATCGACAGCAACGTCGCGATCGACGCGCCGTTGATCGGTGACATCGGTTCCTGCGTCTCGGCGCTGGTCAACGGCATGGGTTCTGGCTGGACCAAGGCACCGAGTGACTGGACCGGCGGCATCGCCGAGCGCCGCGACAAGAACCAGTCGAAAATGGCCGCCACGCTGGCGCTGAATCCGTCGCCGATGAGTTTCCAGAGCGCGCTCGGTGCCGTGCGCCAGATCGTCAAGGCGAACCCCGAGGCGATCGTCGTCAACGAAGGCGCCAACACGCTGGACTTCGCGCGCAGCATCGTCGACATGTACGAGCCGCGCAAACGGCTCGATGTGGGCACCTGGGGAATCATGGGCATCGGCATGGGCTTTGCGGTGGCCGCAGCGGTTGTCACCGGCAAGCCGGTGATCGCGATCGAGGGCGACAGCGCCTTTGGTTTCAGCGGCATGGAAGTCGAGACGATCTGCCGCTACAACCTGCCCGTGTGTGTGGTCGTCTTCAACAACAACGGCATCTACCGCGGCACCGACGTCAACACCGGCGGCGGCTCCGATGTGGCCCCCACCGTGTTCGTCAAGAACGCACGCTATGAGATGATGATGCAGGCCTTCGGCGGGGTCGGCGTTCTGGCCGAAAACCCCGAGCAGTTGACCAAGGCGATGAACGAGGCGATTGCCAGCGGCAAGCCGACCTTGATCAACGCCATCATCGACGAAACCGCCGGCACCGAGAGCGGCCGCATCACCAGCCTCAATCCGACGATCGCGGCGAAGAAGAAATAACTTTCATTTCCAGCAACACAGGAGTACTCAACATGAGCACCAAGCCACTAGAAGGCATCAAGATCATCGACTTCACCCACGTCCAGGCCGGTCCGGCCTGTACCCAGATGCTGGCCTGGTTCGGCGCCGACGTGATCAAGGTCGAGCGTCCCGGATCGGGTGATGTGACGCGCAGCCAGCTGCGTGACATCCCGGATGCCGACGCGCTGTATTTCACGATGCTGAACAGCAACAAGCGCTCGCTGACGCTGGACACCAAGAAGGCCGAAGGCAAGATCGTGCTCGAGAAGCTGATCCGCGAATCGGACGTGATGGTCGAGAACTTCGGCCCCGGCGCACTCGACCGCATGGGCTTCACGTGGGAGCGGATCCAGGAGCTGAACCCGGGGATGATCCTCGCTTCGGTGAAAGGCTTCTCCGACGGTCATCACTACGAAGACCTGAAGGTCTACGAAAACGTGGCCCAGTGCGCGGGCGGCGCCGCCTCGACCACTGGCTGGTGGAAAGGCGAGAACAGCGCGCCGACGATCTCGGCCGCCGCGCTCGGCGACAGCAATACCGGCATGCACCTGGCGATCGGCATCCTGACGGCGGTGATCGGCCGCCAGAAGACCGGCAAGGGCCAGAAGGTGGCCTGCTCGATGCAGGACGCGGTGCTGAACCTGTGTCGCGTCAAGATGCGCGATCAGCTGCGCCTCGACAAGCTCGGCTATCTGGAAGAGTATCCCCAGTACCCGCACGAGATGGACGCCTTCAAGGACGGCGTGGTGCCACGCGGCGGCAACGCCGGCGGCGGTGGCCAGCCAGGCTGGATCCTGAAGTGCAAGGGCTGGGAGACCGACCCGAACGCCTACATCTATTTCACCGTGCAAGGCCACGCCTGGGCGCCGATCTGCGACGCGATCGGCAAGCCGGAGTGGAAGGAAGACCCGGCCTACATGACGGCCAAGGCGCGTCAGCCGCACATCACCGACATCTTCGCCACCATCGAGGGTTGGCTCGCCGACAAGACCAAGTTCGAGGCGGTCGACATCCTGCGCAAGTTCGACATCCCGTGCTCGCCGGTGCTGACCATGAAGGAACTGCTGCACGACGAATCGCTGCGCGCCAGCGGCTCGATTGTCGAAGTTCCGCACAAGGTGCGTGGCAGCTACTGGACGGTCGGCAGCCCGATCAAGTTCTCCGATCTGAAGCCCGAAGTCACCGCGTCGCCGCTGCTCGGCGAGCACACCGACGAGGTGCTGAAGGAACTGGGTTATTCCGAGTCTCAGATCAAGGAAATGCACGAGGCCAAGGCCGTATGACGGCCTGAACGCCTGGACACTTCGGTGCCCACGCGACGGCGCCCTCGGGCGCCGTTTTCGTTTCCGATCGCCCCCCGACTGGAAGCGAAAACGACACGTCGGTGCAGAATTTGCGGATCAGTGCTCGCCAGCAGCCCCTTCTGCAGGCGATCGCACAGTCGATCAATCTGAGTCCCCTGGAGAGCGTAATGAGCAAGGCATTGGAAGGTTATCGGATCCTCGATTTCACCCATGTGCAATCGGGCCCGACCTGCACCCAGTTGCTGGCGTGGTTCGGTGCCGACGTGATCAAGGTCGAGCGGGCTGGCGAGGGCGATGCGACCCGCGGGCAGTTGCGCGACATCCCCGATGCCGACAGCCTGTATTTCACGATGCTGAACCACAACAAGCGTTCGGTCACCATCGACACCAAGAAGCCCAAGGGCAAGCAGGTGCTCGAGACGCTGATCAAGCAATGCGACGTGCTGGTCGAGAATTTCGCGCCCGGCGCGCTCGACCGCATGGGTTTCAGCTGGGAACGGATTCACGAGCTGAACCCGCGCATGGTGGTGGCCTCGGTCAAGGGCTTCGGACCCGGCAAATACGAGGATTGCAAGGTCTATGAAAACGTCGCGCAATGCGCCGGCGGCGCGGCCTCGACCACCGGCTTCGACGATGGCCCGCCGATGGTCTCCGGCGCACAGATCGGCGACAGCGGAACCGGCCTGCACCTGGCGCTCGGCATCCTGGCTGCGCTGTTGCAACGCCACTCGTCCGGCCGCGGCCAGAAGGTGTTGGCGCCGATGCAGGACGCGGTGCTGAACCTGTGCCGCGTCAAGCTGCGCGACCAGCAGCGGCTGGAACGGACCGGCACGATGCACGAATACCCGCAATATCCCGACGGCAAGTTCGGCGATGCCGTGCCACGCGCCGGCAATGCCTCGGGTGGCGGCCAGCCGGGTTCAATCCTGAAGTGCAAGGGCTGGGAAACGGATCCGAATGCCTACATCTACTTCATCACGCAAGCTGCCGTCTGGCCGGCGGTGTGCAAGGTGATCGGCGAGGAAGGCTGGATCACCGACGACGCGTTCGCCACACCCGGTGCGCGCCTGTTGCACCTGAAGCCGATCTTCCGGCGCATCGAGCAATGGACGATGACCAAGGACAAGATCGAGGCGATGGACATCCTGAACCAGTACGACATCCCCTGCGGTCCGATTCTGTCGATGAAGGAGATCGCCGCGGACGAGGCCTTGCGGGCGTCAGGCACCATCGTCGAGGTCGACCACCCGGTGCGCGGCAGCTACCTGACCGTGGGCAACCCGATCAAGATGTCCGACAGCCCGACCAAGGTGACCCGTTCGCCGCTGCTGGGCGAGCACACCGAAGAGGTGCTGGAGCAACTGGGCTACAGCCAGGCGCAAATCGCGGAGCTGCGGGCAGAACGGGTAATTTGAGGTGCTGCCACTGGGCGCGTGGCGCGCGCCCTACGCAATGGTTTGCGAGTCCGTCCGCCCCGAACCATAAGCAATGCTGAATGATTTTCTGAAAATACTTTAACTGTTAATTATGGTACAGCTGCTGAAGAATTGACTTTGTCGTCAAACAAATCAGGAGCACACCATCTTCGAACATGCCAACCAGACCAACCGACACCATGATGCCGATCGCGACCGCCACGCGTACAACTTGGCATTCTGTGAGTTGGGACTGGAATGGTTCTGGGATTCGCACATCTATGCCGAACTGCAGGCGATCGGTGAGCCGGCAGGCCGGATTCGCAGCTATGCCGAGCGTTACAGCCCACATCTGCTGAGCGTCTACGAGCCGCGGTTTCTGGCCGAGGCGATCGAATCGACACGCGCCAGGTTTCGCGCGGTGCCGGTTTGATACTTGGTCCCCTTCGAGCAGTTTAAATCAACTGGAGAATATCTTGATCGGTCAGGTGAAACGTTGGATCAGATTTTCTCACGCGGCAACAACCGGTTTCGGAATTATCGATGGAGAAACCGTATCGGTATATGCCGGCGACATGTTCGACAGCCCGAGAAATACGGGTAAAACACTGCCGATCAACGACGTCAAATACCTGAGACCGTGTGAACCGAGCAAGGTGATCGCGCTCTGGAACAATTTCAAGGCGCTGGGCGACAAACTCGGCCTGGCGGTGCCTGCTGAGCCGCTGTACCTGCTGAAGGCGCCCAATTCCTTCGCCGATCCAGAGCAGTTGATCCGCCAGCCGCGCTGCGAGGGCAAGGTGGTCTACGAAGGCGAACTGGGCATCGTGATCGGCCGCAAGGCCACCGCGGTGCGCGAGGCTGACGCGCTCGATCACGTTTTCGGCTACACCTGCGCCAACGACGTCACGGTGGCCGACATCCTGAATCGCGATCCCTCGTTCACGCAGTGGGTGCGTGCCAAGGGCTTCGACGATTTCTGTCCGCTCGGGCCCGTCATTGCTACCGGGCTCGATGCCAGCAGCCTGGTCGTCAAGACCCGATTGAACGGCAAGGAAAGGCAGAACTACCCGATCAGCGACATGCGCTTCTCGGTTCAGCAGCTGGTCAGCGCGATCTCGGCCGACATGACCCTGCTGCCCGGCGATGTGATCCTGTGCGGGACGTCGATCGGCTTCGGCGCGATGAAGCCCGACAGCCAGGTCGAAGTCGAGATCGACGGCATCGGCACGCTGCGCAACCGCTACGGCTGATGGCGCGCGCCCTGGCACCCGGAATTCAATTCAACGGAGATCCATCATGAAAGTGGCCATCATCGGCGCCGGGGCGATCGGCGGCTACGTGGGCGTCAAGCTTGCGCTGGCCGGCGAAGACGTGACCTTCATCGTGCGCGGGCCGAATCTGCAGGCGATTCGCGCCAACGGCATGAAGCTGATCCTGGCCGACGGCAGCGAGCAGATCGCCGACAGGGTACGTGCCACCAACGACTACGACGAGGCCGGGCCGCAGGATCTGGTCATCCTCGCGATGAAGGCGCACCAGCTCGAAACCGTTGCCCGAGATGTGCCGAAACTGTTCGGTCCGGATACGGTCGTGGTGACGATGCAGAACGGTATCCCGTATTGGTACTTCCACGCTCACGGCGGCCCGGGGCTGGAGGGCACCCGGGTCGAAAGCGTCGACCCGTCGGGCATCGTCGGGCGCTTCATCCCGGCGAGCCGGGTACTCGGCTGCGTCGTCTATCCGGCTTCCGAGCTGATCGCGCCAGGTGTGGTCAAGCACATCGAGGGCGACCGCTTTCCGATCGGCGAACTCGACGGCGCGTTGTCCGAGCGCGCCGAGCGCGTCGCGGCCTGCTTCATCAACGCCGGCTTCAAGTCGCCGGTGCTCGACAACATCCGCGCCGAGATCTGGCTCAAGCTGTGGGGCAACCTGACCTTCAACCCGATCAGCAGCCTCAGCCACTCGACGCTGATCGACATCTGCCAGTTTCCACTGACCCGCGAGCTGGCCGGCGCCATGATGCGCGAGGCGCAGCACGTGGCGCACAAGCTGGGCATCGAGTTCCGGGTTTCGCTCGAGAAGCGGATTGCCGGCGCTGAGAAGGTCGGCAAACACAAGACCTCCATGCTGCAGGACATCGAGGCCGGGCGCGCGCCGGAGATCGATGCGCTGGTCGGCACCGTGGTCGAACTCGGCCGGCTGACCCACACCCCGACGCCGCACATCGATACCGTCTACGCGCTGGTCAAGCTGCTCGCCAAGAGCATGGGTGAGCAGTGCGGCCAGGTGCGTCTGTGCGAGTTGGCGGAGGCGGCTTGATCGTCGGTGTCGGCGCGCGGCGGTGATGTGAAACACGCCACGCTGCGGCAGTTGAAGGTGTTCGAGGCGGTTGCCAGGCAGCTGAGCTTTTCGCGCGCCGCCGAAGAACTGCACCTGACCCAGCCGGCCGTGTCGACCCAGATCCGCAAGCTTGAAGACCATGCCGGACTGCCGCTGTTCGAGCAGTTCGGCAAGAAGATCTTCCTGACGCCCGCGGGTACCGAGCTGCTCGATATCAGCCGCGCGATCATCGAGCAGTTCCAGGTCGCCGAGGCGGCGATGACGCAGTTCAAGGGTGTTGCCGGCGGCAAGCTGAATATCGCCGTGATCAGTGCCGGCGACTATTTTTTTCCGCGCCTGCTGGTCGAATTCATCGGCCGGCACCACGGGGTCGAGTTGAACTTCACGGTGCACAACCGCAAGGGTCTGCTCGGCCACCTGAACGCCAATCTGTCCGACCTGGCGATCATGGTGCGCCCACCCCACGACCCCGACATGGTCAGTGATGCGTTCGCGCCGCATCCCTACGTGATCGTGGCTGCACCCGACCACCCGCTGGTCGGCCAGACCTGCATCGACATGACACGGCTGATGCGCGAGCGTTTCGTCGTGCGTGAGAAAGGTTCCGACACCTGGGAGTCGATGCAGGACGGTTTCGGCGATCACCTCGATCGGCTGAACATCTCAATCGAGATCACCAGCACCGAAACGATCAAGCAGGCCGTGATGGCCGGCATGGGCATCGGCTTCCTGTCGGCCCACACGATCGCGCAGGAACTGAAAACCGGCAGCCTGGCGATCCTCGACGTGCAGGGATTCCCGCTGATGCTGAACTGGTATGTGGTGCACCACCGCCACAAGCGCCTGCCACCGGTAGCCAAGGCCTTCAAGGATTTCCTGCTGGCCGATGGCGCACGGCTGATCGAGCAACTGGTGCCGGTCCACACCCATCTGCCCGCCTGCGCAGATCACCATCGAGCCCGGCTTCCTTCGTAGGAATTCGTAGGAGCGCCTTCAGCCGCGATTCCAGGCACGCCACCGTCGCAGGCGATGCAGGCAACCAGGCAGCCCATGCGAGCCCAGCCCGCCGGGACCCGCCCAGCCGAGCCTCGTCTCACCGCGTCCAGCCGATGCCTTTCGACGCGGCTAGACGCGAAAGAACCCGGAGCGCCTCCAGCGGGACTTGCGCGAGCCGAACAGACCAATCACGATTGCCAAAAAATCACGTCAACCATCCACCCGCTGATCCATGCCCGAAACCCCCGCCTTGCCCGCCGACCCAGGCGTCGCCGAATTCGATGCGCTGCAGGAAGACCCGGCTCGCTGGATCGGCGTCGTCGCCGCACTCGGCGCACGCTACACGAGCGATCCCGCATTAGCGGCCGGCGACGGCACGGTTCTGGTCGCGTTGCTGGGCAGCGAGCTGGTGCTCAAGCTCTACCCACCTTTCCTGCGCGACCACTTCGCGTTCGAGCACGCGATGCTCGGCCACCTGCACGGCCGGTTGTCGCTGCCGACGCCACGCCTGCTGGACAGCGCCGAGCACGCTGGCTGGCCGTATCTCGTGATGACGCAGTTGCCGGGCACGCCGCTGGATCAGGTCTGGTCCACGCTGCAGCAGCACGAAAAGTGCGAGGTGCTGCGCTCGATCGGCCGTGTTGCTGCCGAGGTGCATGCGCTGCCGCTCGGGCCGATGCCTGCGCTGGCGCCGCGCTGGGCGGACTTCCTGCAGAACCAGCGCGAACGCTGCCACGGGCGCCAGCAACGCACCGGCCTGCCCGAGCATCTGCTGGTTCAGCTGGAAGCCTTTCTGAAAGGTCCGGTGCCCGAAGGTCCGGACGTGATCCTGACCGGCGAATACACCCCTTTCAACCTGCTGCACCGGGGCAGCGGCCTGTCGGCCATGTTCGACTTCGGCGACGGCCTGATCGGCCCGTGCGAATACGACTGGATGGGCCCGCTGTGTTTCCTGGCCGCGGGCGACGCGGCGCGCATCGACGCATTTTTCGACGGCTACCACGGCCGCCCCTTCGATCGCAGCAGACGTGAAGCGCTGCTTCGGTTGGTGCTGCTGCACCGCTACAGCCACCTGAAGGCGCAGATTGCCGTGCCAGGGTGGCAGGATTCGCCGGACTTCGAGACGCTGGCGGCGATGGTCCTGCCTTGAACTGGTTGCGCCATTCGCGGGGGTTGAATCGACGCCGTGGCGCAGCCGTACGGCAAGCTCACCGATCTCGAGAAGAAGTTGAAGGCGGCACGGTTTGAACCGCTTCAGGCTGGTAGCGGCCGGTCAACATTGGGCGGTGTCGGCGGGCCAGAGGCACAAGAGATCGTATTTCGGTCAGCGGTCGTTCTTTCGGACCGGCAATCGACACCTTGCTGTCGTTCGAGCTTCGTGCGCTGCGTCGGAGCGGGCTCGGGGCAACGCGGTGTTGGGTGACTTCCATGTCCCCCGGGCCGGTTCACTTGGCGAGTGCTCCGAGCCGAATCGATCCGGCCCTCCTCCTTGACTTCCGGTCACCCAGCACCGCATCACCCCGAGCCTGCCAACACCGGTGTTCGCCTGAGCCCTCGAGGGGCACGGCGTTGACCAGAATGCTGCGGCGGGATGCCCCGTAGAGAAGCGGGTGGGGGAACGTTCGACCGCGGATCGTGCGCCCGGCGTGATTCGGCCCGTTCGAGATGAAAGGAGCAGGTCACCCTGTCGCAGCGCTCGCGCTGCGCACCACACAGTCGGCGCAGCCTAACCG
>JANNNE010000144.1:0-21398 GCA_031398385.1 Ideonella sp. | reverse complement strand
TCCAAGCCGGCAGGCGGCCCTCAGCGCGCAGGACTCGTTGCGCAGGCGCGGCGTCAAAGTGGAATTGATCGCATTCTGAAATCGACCATCGCCGACAATCGGTCCATCCTGACCCGCTGATCAATTGCCGTGCGCATCTCTCGCGCACCCTGAGATGGCCACGCATCCATGACGCCGCGACCTCTGCGCGTGTTGTCGGTCATCCCGCCGATGACGCAGCTCAATACGCCCTACCCCTCGACCGCTTATCTGACCGGATTTCTTCGTTCGCGCGGCTTCGACGCGGCCCAGGAAGATCTGGCGCTGTTGCTGGTCTTGCGTCTGCTGTCGCGCTACGGCCTGGACGAAATCAAGAACAGCATCGACAACTTGCCGGCGAGCGGCCGGACCGGGCAGGTGGCGGGGTTTTCAGCGCGTTTCGAAACCTACCGTTCGACCATCGGACCGGTGATCGCCTTCCTGCAGGGCCGCGATCCGACACTGGCTCACCGCATCAATACACGCGAGTTCCTGCCGGAGGGCGAACGTTTCGGATCGCTCGACGCCTTTGTCGACGACGACGGCGGCGACCCGCTGGCCTGGGCCTTCGGTGCACTGGGCCTGCAGGATCGGGCTCGCCATCTGGCCACGCTGTACCTCAACGATCTGGCCGACGTCTTGCGGGATGCGATCGATCCACGCTTCGAATTCGTGCGGTATGCCGAATCGCTGGCGCAGAGCCAGGCCAGCTTCGACCCGCTGGCCGAAGCGCTGGCGGCGCCTCCGAACCTGATCGATCAGACGTTGTCGCAATTGACGCTGCAGGCCTTGCGGCGGATCGGGCCGAACGTGGTGCTGGTATCGGTGCCGTTCCCGGGCGCGGTCTATTCGGCATTTCGAATCGCGCAGGCGATCAAGGCCGTTGATGCGTCAATCGTGACCGTGCTTGGTGGCGGCTTCGTCAATACCGAACTGCGCGAACTGACCGAGCCCCGCGTGTTCGACTTCTTCGACTTCGTCACGCTCGATGCCGGCGAGCGCCCGCTGCTGGCCCTGCTCGAACACCTGCAAGGCAAACGCTCGCGGCAGCGGCTGGTTCGCACCTTTGCCCGGGAGCCGCAGCAAGGCACGGTCCGGTATCTGAACCTGGTCGAGCCCGATATCCCGTTCGACGAGGTCGGCACACCCACCTGGGACGGGCTGCCGCTGGATCGCTACCTGTCGTTGCTCGACATGCTGAATCCAATGAACCGCCTGTGGAGCGACGGCCGCTGGAACAAGCTGACCGTGGCACACGGCTGCTACTGGAAAAAGTGCAGTTTCTGCGACGTGAGCCTGGACTACATCTCTCGCTACGACGCCGCCTCCGCGCAGGTGCTGGCCGATCGCATGCAGGCGATCGTCGACGAGACCGGCCAGAGCGGCTTTCACTTCGTCGATGAGGCGGCTCCGCCGAAATCGCTGAAAGCGCTGGCGAATGAAATCAAGCTGCGCGGCCTGCCGGTGTCGTGGTGGGGCAATATCCGCTTCGAGAAATCGTTCACGCCCGAGTTGTGCCAGCTGCTGGCAGAAAGCGGCTGCATCGCGATCTCGGGCGGACTCGAAGTGGCATCGGATCGGCTGTTGCAGCTGATGAAAAAAGGGGTTTCGGTGGCGCAGGTGGCGCGTGTGACCAAGGCCTTCGCCGATGCCGGCATCCTGGTCCATGCCTATCTGATGTACGGCTTTCCGACCCAGACGGTGCAGGATACGGTCGATGCACTGGAATACGTGCGCCAGCTGTTCGTCAACGGCTGCATCCACAGCGGTTTCTTCCATCGCTTCGCGTGTACCGTGCATTCGCCGGTGGGCCTGAACCCGCAGCAATACGGCGTCACTTTGCAAGCCCTGCCCCCTGTGAGCTTTGCAAAGAACGACATCGCCTTCATCGACCCCTCGGGCGTCGATCACGATGCGCTCGGCAAGGTGTTGAGGAAGGCCTTGTACAACTACATGCACGGCATCGGATTGGAAGACGACGTGCGGCGCTGGTTTCCGTTCAAGGTGCCACGACCGACCGTCCCGAGGTCGAGCATCGCCAGGGCGCTCGAGTCGCCTGCATGATGCAAGGGTTCCGGGTGAACTGCTGGTCGAGCGGCCAGGCCAGCCCATCCTGTCCAACATGGATCAGGCGACGATCGAAGCGATGGATGCCGCCGCCTACAATGGACCAGCGCCAGACACCGGTGCCGCCGCCGAACCAAAAACCCCAGCCCATGTCAACACTGGAAGACCTCGCCGATCGGGTCGAGCGGCTGTTGCTTCGCCACAGCGAACTCAAGCGCACCATCAGTCTGCTCGAACAGCAGCTGGCCACACTCGGACACGAGCGCGACAGCCTCAAATTGCGGCTGAATGCGGCACGTGGCCGGATCGACGCCATGCTCGATCGCTTACCCAGGGACGCTGCAGTCGAGCGCCCGGTCGATGGCGACGAGGCGACCGAATCAGCACCCGACCGAGCCCAGCCATGAAGCAGATGGAAGTCACGATCTTGGGTCAGAGCTATGTGCTCGGCTGCCCGGAGGGCGGCGAAGCGGCGCTGCTGGATGCCGTCGATCAGGTCGACCGCGAAATGAGCGCGATCCGTGATGCCGGCAAGGTCAAGGCCCGTGAACGGATCGCCGTGCTCGCGGCGCTCAATCTGGGGTATCAGCTGGCGATCAGGCCTGCCGCGAAAAGCGCGACAGCCATACCCGCGGACCAGAGCGCATCGTCGATCGATATCGACAACCTCGTCCGGCGTCTCGACGACGTGCTCGCAGAGGATGGTCGCCTGCTGTAATCGGCGCCGATGCGACTGCGGGCAACGCCTTAGAATAATCTGGTCCGTCGCACATGCGTGGGTTTTATATTTCCTTGAACCGATGCTCGCGAGAGCAAGGGCTTGGAACATCGCTCGGCTGGTGTGAGCGTCTCGCGTCAGATGAACCCGAAGCCGAGCTGACCTCGCCCACCTGAACCCTGGGTTCAGGAATGCGGCCCATGGTTTGCGGCGGACACCTCATTGCCTCGACAGGCCGCTGAACCATTCCGCACAGGAAGAAATCAACGGCCTGCCACTCGACTACCTTGCAAGCCTCGCTCGATACGATGCGTCACTGGCTGATGAAGAGCGAGCCTTCCGAAAGCTCGATCGACGACCTGGACCGGGCCGGCACCTTGCCGTGGACCGGCGTTCGCAGCTATCAGGCGCGCAATTTCATGCGCGACGACATGCAAGCCGGTGATGGTGTGTTGTTCTACCACTCGTCGTGCCCGGAACCCGGCGTCGTGGGGCTGGCCCGCGTCGCCAGCGCGGCCTATCCGGATGCCACCCAGTTCGATGTCAACAGTCCTTACTTCGACCCCAAATCGACGCCTGAGAATCCGCGCTGGCTGCATGTCGACGTGAGTTTCGTCGCGAAGACCCGCCTGCTTGCGCTGGCCGATATGCGGGCGGCACCGGAATTGTGCGAGATGCTGGTTCTGAAGCGCGGCAACCGCTTGTCGATCACGCCGCTGCAGCCCGCCGAATGGCGCGCCGTTCTGAAATTGCTGGAGGCGCGTTGGCCTTCGGCCTAGAGTGGCAACTGATCGCAGAACTGCTGCTGCTCGGATCGGTCACTGGATTCCTGGCCGGCCTGCTCGGCGTCGGCGGCGGCATGATGATGGTGCCTTTCATCACGCTGCTGCTGACGGTCAAGGGCTTCCCCGCGGAGCACATCATCAAGATGGCAGTCGCCACCTCGCTGGCGACCATCTGCTTCACCTCCGTTTCAGCCGTGCGGGCTCAACACGCCCGGGGCGCGGTTCGCTGGGATATCTTCAAGCTGCTGGCGCCGGGCATCGTCGTCGGCTCGCTGCTCGGCGCGCAGATCGCCAAGTGGCTGCCGTCGAGTGCACTGGCCCTGTTCTTCGCGGCGTTCGTCGGTTTCTCGGCCGTCCAGATGCTGCTCGATCTGAAACCCCACGCCAGCCGCCAATTGCCAAAGCCGCCAGGCATGATCGCGGTGGGCGGCCTGATCGGCACCCTGGCGGCGCTGGTCGGGGCCGGCGGCGCCTTCATCTCGGTGCCCTTCATGGTGGCCAGCAATGTGGCTGTCCATACCGCAGTCGGCACATCTGCCGCGCTGGGCTTTCCGATTGCCATCGCCGGAACGCTGGGCTACGTGATCGCCGGCTGGTCGCTCACCGACATGCCGCCGGGCACGCTCGGATTTCTCTATCTGCCAGCGCTGTTGGTCGTGTCGCTGGCCAGCGTATGCACCGCACCAATCGGTGTGCGCGCGGCACACCGATTGAACGTGCGCCACCTGCGGCGCCTGTTCGCCTTTCTGCTGTTCGGGCTGGCGGCCTACATGCTCTACAAGGGGCTCCACTGAGCTTGGCGAAGCCGTTGTCGGTCGGCGAGAAGCGGCAAGCGGCAGGGGAGAAGCGTCAACCGTCGAAGCGGATGCTGGCCAGCGCAATCTGATCGCCGCCGCGTGCCAGCGCATGATCGAGTGCCTCGTTGGCTGCGGCGAGCAGCGTTGCTGAATCGTCGGCGGTGTGGGGATAGCTGGCCACACCCACCGAAACCGTGAAGCGAGAGAAAGCACCATCCAGCTCGACGGCGTGGTTGGCGCAATGGCGCAAGACCCGCTCGGCCCAGGCATGGGCGTTCGACAGGCCCACGCCTGACAGCAGCATCGTGAAGCGCTTGCAATCGAGGCGCAGACACGCATCCCGCTCGCCGCGAACAGCCTGCAGAGCCTGCTCGACGATGCGCGCGACCTCCCGCTCGGCCCGCCGACCATCACGGGCCAGATTGGGCGCAAAGTCGTCGACTCCGACCGATACGATCGAACATTCTTGCGACTCCCGACCACACCACTCGAGTTCCTGCCGACACCGTTCATCGAACACGCTCTGATCGGCTGCCATGCCGGGCCCTGGCAGACCGCTGCTGCGATCCGCTGCGACCCAGTCGGGCAAGCGTTCGACGGTTTCAGGAACGATTCGCACGGGCGCGTCCGAGTGGCTATCGAATCCGGCCCGTTCGGTCTCGACCCAGACGCTGCAGAACAGCCGTGGTGCGGTTCGATCGATGGCTGCAATTCGCCGCTGATATATCGAAAAATGCCGAACTTCCCCGTCGACGGTCAGCCACAGTGCCAACGGACCGTCACTGGACACTGAATTGAGGACCGGTTGACCGGCAGCCGAATCCGAGCTTGCCGGCGCTGACGGATCGAGCCAATCCGCCATGCCATGGCCGACGATCTGAGCGGGCTTTCGCCGCATCAGATTGGCCAGCGTTTCATTCGCGAACAGGCAACGGCCGTTCACCGCCTCGTGGATGCACAGCCCGGCAGACAGTCGCCCGAACATGTCGATCAGCGTCGTCCCGAGCGCGCCGGGCTCGAGTCCCAGGCGATCCTCGAGGTCGTTCGCGGTTTCAATGGCCAGTGCAGTCATGGTCGAATCCGGCACAGCTCATTCGGCGGCAAATGGCGGCGGATCGCAGGCGGTCCGGGTTGCAAGCGGCATACGCAACCATATGGATCAGCCGGCCGCTTGGCAAGTCAGCCAGGGGGTCGGGACCGCCCTACCCCCTAGCTTGTCGCAGCTGGACAATCAGGCTCGGACCCGCTCTGCAACCCAGCCGGACACCGACGCCAGCGCTTGATCAAGCTTGCCGGGATCGTTGCCGCCGGCCATCGCGAGGTCGGCCTTGCCGCCGCCTTTGCCACCGACCTGCTGCGCGACGAAATTGACCAGCTCGCCCGCCTTGATCCGGCCGATGCTGTCAGCGGTGACACCGGCGGCGAGTTGCACCCGCTCCCCGTCGACGGTGGCCAGCACGATCACCGCCGTCTTGAGCTTGTCCTTCAGCTTGTCGAGCGTGTCGCGCAGGGTTCGCGCATCGGCACCGTCGAGCCGCGCAGCGAGCACCCGGAGCCCGCCGATCTCGACCGCGGCGGCCACCAGCTCATCGCCCATGCTCGATGCCAGCTTGCCTTTGGTCGCCGACAACTCCTTCTCGACCAGCCGCAACTGCTCTTGCAGCTGCTGCAGGCGTGCGGGCACTTCGGCCGGCGCACTCTTCATGGTGGCGGCAAGCTGATTGACCGTCGATTCCAGGCCTTGCAAGTAGGCCAGCGCGTTGTCACCGGTAATCGCCTCGACACGGCGCACGCCAGCAGCGACGCCACTTTCTGCCACCACCTTGAACAAGCCGATGTCGCCGGTGCGCTGCACATGGGTTCCGCCGCACAGTTCGCGGCTGCTGCCAATGTCGATCACGCGCACCTCGTCGCCGTATTTTTCGCCGAACAGCATCACCGCACCGAGCTTGTGCGCATCGTCCATCGGGACGACGCGAATCTCGGTCAGCGTGTTCGCCAGCACCTCGGCATTGACCTTGGCTTCGACTTCGCGCACCTGCGCATCGGTCATCGGCGCGTTGTGGACGAAATCGAAGCGCGTGCGATCGGCATCGACCAGCGAACCCTTCTGCTGCACATGGGCGCCGAGCACCTCGCGCAAGGCCTTGTGCATCAGGTGGGTGACGCTGTGGTTGCGCATGGTGCGGGCGCGGCGTTCCGCGTCGACACGAGCCAGAAACTGGTCGCCAACCCGCACCATGCCCTCGGTTACGCGTCCCTGGTGGCCGAATACGGCGGCCTGGACCTTGATCGTGTCTTCGATGACGACGCGGGTGCCGGGATTGCGCAGTTCGCCGGTATCGCCGACCTGCCCGCCGCTCTCGGCATAGAACGGGGTCCGGTCGAGAACGATGATCACGTCGTCGCCGGCCACGGCCTGCTCGGCCTGCGCACCTTCCACGTACAGTGCGACGACCGCCGCGCTTTCCTGGATCAGGTTGTCGTAGCCATGGAAAAACGTGGCGTCCCCGCTGTATTCGAGGCCGGCTGCGGTCTTGAACTTGCCGGCCGCACGGGCCTGTTCGCGTTGGCGCGTCATCGCCGCATCGAAGCCGGCGGTATCCACGCTGACGCCGCGCTCGCGACACACATCGGCGGTCAGGTCGAGCGGGAAACCATAGGTGTCGTGCAACTTGAACGCCACCTCGCCATCGATGCGGCCGCTGCCCGCCGACAACGCAGCCTCGAGAATGTCCATGCCGTTGGCAATGGTCTGGAAGAAACGCTCTTCTTCCTGACGCAGCACCTCGGTGACGCGCTGCTGCTTCTGACGCAGCTCCGGATAGGCGTCCCCCATCTCGGTGACCAGCGCAGCGACCAGCTCGTGGAAGAACGGCTGGCGCGCGCCCAGCTTGTAGCCGTGGCGGATTGCCCGGCGCGTGATGCGGCGCAGCACATAGCCGCGACCCTCGTTGCCGGGAATCACGCCATCGGCGACGATGAAGCTGCAGGCACGGATGTGGTCGGCGATCACCTTCAGCGACGGGCTATCGCGCCCGGCAGCCTGAAGCGCTGCGCGGCCGACATCGGTGGTGCAGGCCTTGCCGAGCACCGCCCAGGCGGCATCGAGCAGATTGACGAAGGTGTCGATCTCGTAGTTGCTGTGCACGTGCTGCAGCACCGCAGCCAGTCGCTCCAGCCCCATGCCGGTATCCACACTCGGCTTGGGCAACTGGTGCATGACACCCGCCTCGTCGCGGTTGAACTGCATGAAGACGTTGTTCCAGATCTCGATGTAGCGATCGCCATCTTCCTCAGGCGAGCCGGGCGGGCCGCCAGCGATTTCGGGTCCGTGGTCGTAGAAGATCTCGGTGCAGGGCCCGCATGGTCCGGTGTCGCCCATCATCCAGAAGTTGTCGGATGCGTAGCGTGCGCCCTTGTTGTCGCCGATGCGCACGATTCGATCAACCGGGATCCCGATCGTCTTGTTCCAGATCTCGTAGGCCTCGTCGTCCTCCGAATAGACCGTGACCCACAACTTGTCGGCCGGCAGCTTGAAGACTTCGGTCAGCATCTCCCAGGCGTAGGCGATGGCGTCGCGCTTGAAATAGTCGCCGAAGCTGAAATTGCCCAGCATCTCGAAAAAGGTGTGATGCCGCGCGGTGTAACCGACGTTTTCGAGATCGTTGTGCTTGCCGCCGGCGCGGATGCATTTCTGGCTGGTGGTTGCCCGGTTGTAGGGACGCTTGTCGAAGCCCAGGAAGACGTCCTTGAACTGGTTCATCCCGGCATTCGTGAACAGCAGCGTCGGATCGTCGCCGGGGATCACCGGGCTGCTCGCAACCACGGTGTGCCCCTTCGATTCGAAGAATTTGAGGAACTGGCTGCGAATCTCGGAGGCTTTCATGCCGGGGACTTTCGGTGGTCGGTGCATTGCGCGGCCGGATGACCGCTTCACGGCCGAATTTTACCGGTCGGTCCGCGGGCCGAGGGATTGCAGGCCATCGCCGCGCGCAGCCAGCAAGGCATGCGCAGGTCGCGGCTCAGGCGTCGTCGTCGTTCGCTGCAGGCGCACCGGTCTGAATCGGGCGCGCGAACAGGTCGCCTTGCTTCAACTGCTGGCTGGCCTGACTCAAGGCCTTGTGCAACAAGCCGGTGGCGTCGGCGCCATCCTCCGGGTAACGCGCGATCCCGATGCTGACCGCCAGACCGACCGGCTGGCCCGCCAGCATGAACGGCCGGCGGGCCGCGGCCAGCAGCTTGGCGACCACCCCTTCGACGTTGGCGGCCTGGTCGACCCAAGACAGCAGGACCGCGAAATTCTCCCCTTCAAGCGCAGCCACGACATCGCTGGCGCGCAGGCAGGATCGAAGCCGCACCGCCAATTTGCGTCGCAGCACCGCGGCGGCTTCGGCACCGAGCCGCTGCAGCGTCGTCGCAATGCCATCGACGCAGAGAACCAGCGCAGCCATCGGTGCCGGTTCGCGCTCGCGCAGCGCCAGCAGATGACTCATGTGCTCGAGCAGTTGCTGGCGATGCGGCAGTCCGGTGCTGAGGTCGGTCGAATGGGCATGGCTGGCTTGCTGGCTCGCGCGGTGGCGGGTCACCGCTGCACGCAACCTCAGACCGGCTTCCGGCTGCATCAGCTCCGTGCTGGAAAGGACGTCCTGAACCCCGCTCTCGACAGCCGCATGCCGATCTTGCGCAATTTGCGAACCGGAATCGATCCGTTGACGCGCCTCGCCGTCGAACAGCAGGACGACCGGCTTGCGCGCGACCAGCAAGCCCCAGTCGATCGAATCGTCGGGCGGATAGAGGTCGAGGATGACCACATCAATGTCCGGCTGTTCGATCTGGGCCTCGAAACTCGCCGCCGCGCCATCGACAAATCTGAAGGGCGCGCCATCGCCGGCCTGAAGCGACGCCCGCGCCGCGTCAGACAGCGATGTGCAACTCAATACGCCGATGCTGGCCCCAAAGTTCATTCAGATTCCATCCATGCCCACCTGCCGGGCCTACGCATCACAGCGCGCCAAGCCGCGATCTTCAGCGCCGCACCGGAAATCACCACGCGCATCTTCGTTCCGCCATGCAGAATCCGGTCGAATCGCGCGAAAATGCCGCCATGAAGAACCAAGACACAAAAGCACCCTCGATACAGGTTCTCGAACGCTGCTTTTCATTGCTCGACGTGCTGGCATCGTACCCGGACCCGGTTTCGCTGAAAGTGATCAGCGAGCAGACCGGTCTGCACCCCTCGACAACCCACCGCATTTTGAATGACTTGACGATCGGCCGGTTCGTCGACCGCCCACAGGCCGGCAGTTACCGGCTCGGCATGCGGCTGCTGGAACTCGGCAATCTGGTCAAGGCCCGACTGGATGTGCGAGAGGCCGCGATCGGCCCGATGCGCGAGCTGCACAAACTGACCAATCAGCCGGTCAACCTGTCGATGCGCCAGGGCGACGAGATCGTCTACATCGAACGCACCTACAGCGAACGATCGGGTATGCAAGTGGTCAGGGCCGTCGGCGGTCGGGCCCCGCTCCATCTCACGTCAGTGGGCAAGCTCTTTTTGGCGCACGACGAGCCGCAGCGCGTCCGGGCCTATGCCACACGCACCGGTCTGGCGGGTCACACCCGCAACAGCATCACCGATCTGCCGGCGCTGGAGCGCGAACTCGGCAAGGTAACCAGCAACGGCACGGCTCGGGACGACGAAGAACTGGAACTCGGGGTGCGCTGCATGGCAGCGGGGATCTACGACGATCAGTCGCGGCTGATTGCCGGACTCTCGATATCGGCCCCGGCCGATCGCCTGGAAGAAGACTGGTTGGCCCGACTCAAATCGACTGCGACGCAGATTTCGGAGGCCCTCGGCCATCGACGCAGCGCGGCGACCTGAATCGGGCGTCGACTCGGCGCGCGACCGGACGACGCGCACGGAACAATGGCAGAGCAGGCCCTGCGTCTGCTCCGCTCAGGACGACGGCGTACCGGCCGGCAGCATCGAGACACCGGGCAGCGAATCGACCAGCCAGCGACGCACCCGCTCGGCGTCACCCAGTCTGGAGTATTTGCCGGTCGAATCGAGGAAGACCATGATCAATTTGCGACCCGCCAGCTTGGCCTGCATCACCATGCAGCGCCCGGCCTCGGAGATATAACCGGTCTTTTGCAGGCCGATCTCCCAGCTCGGATTCAGCACCAGGCTGTTGGTGGTCCGGTATTGCAGTTGCCGGTCGCCAACATAGACGGCGTATTCGGGCGAAGTCGACAACTCGCGAATGATCGGGTGGCCGTAGGCAGTCTTGACCAGCGTGGCCAGATCCCGGGCGCTCGACTGGTTTTGGCTGGACAGACCGGTCGGATCGTTGAAGCGGGTATCGGCCATCCGCAGCTCGCGGGCCTTGCGGTTCATCGCTGCCACGAAGGCAGGCAAGCCGTTCGGATAGTGCCGACCCAGGGCATTGGCAGCCCGGTTTTCACTCGACATCAGCGCCAGGTGCAGCATTTCGCCGCGCGTCAGCTGGGTACCGACCCGCAGACGCGAACGGCTGTTCTTTTCGGTATCGACGTCTTCATCGGTGACTGTCAGAATTTCATCGGCCGGGAGACCCGCCTCGACGACCACCATTGCGGTCATCAGCTTGGTGATCGACGCGATCGGCAAAACCGCCATCGGATTCTTGCTGAACAAGACCTCGTTGGTATCCTGATCAAGCACCAGGGCCACGCTGGATTTCAGGTCGAGCGAATCGTTGGTCTGGTGCAACCCGTAGAGTTGACCGAACGATGGGCTGATCGGCTCGACCCGCACCGGCGCAGACCGGACCACGCGGCGCGAGCTGCGCACAGTGACCCGGGCCTTTGCCTTGTTCACCTGACGCACACTTTTCGATGCGACAGCCTTCTTGCTGGATGCGCCTGCCTGAGCCGCTGGGGCTGCTGTCGCCAGGGCCAACCCGGCCATGATCGAACAAATTGATACGAACTTGCTCAATGCGTGCACGCCATTCCCCGGAAAGATCATTTCGGCCAGTGTAGATCATCATAAAAATGCACGCAAGATCAAAAACTTACCAGACGTTCCTCAAGTGAACAATCAGTGGATGTCAGCTTGTGACAATTAACCCTGAGCACGCACCCGTTCGGTCTTGCTGTGCAACTTGTTCAACGCGGCCAGATAGGCTTTTGCGGAGGCCACGACGATGTCGGGGTCTGATCCGACGCCATTGACGACACGTCCCCCCAACTGGAGGCGAACCGTCACTTCACCTTGTGATTCTGTACTTCCCGAGGTGATGGCATTGACCGAATAAAGCAGCATTTCAGCACCACTTGAAACGCGGGACTCGATGGCTTTCAGGCTGGCATCCACCGGGCCATTGCCATCACTTTCAGCGACGTGCTCGACCGTGCCGGCGGTAAAACCCACCTTGGCGTGCGGCCGCTGACCGCTCTCGGAGCGTTGCGACAATGTCAGCAACTGGTAATGGTCGTGGGCTGCGGCAGTGGCTTCGTCCATCACCAGGGCCGTGATGTCCTCGTCGAAGATTTCACTTTTGCGATCGGCCAGTTCCTTGAAGCGCGCGAACGCCGCGTTGACCTCGGTCTCCGATTCCATTTCGATGCCGAGTTCCTGCAGCCGCTGCTTGAATGCGTTGCGCCCGCTCAACTTGCCAAGCACGATCCGGTTGGCGCTCCAGCCGACATCTTCGGCGCGCATGATCTCGTAGGTATCTCGCGCCTTCAGCACGCCATCCTGGTGGATGCCCGACGCGTGCGCAAAGGCATTCGCACCGACCACCGCCTTGTTCGGCTGAACGACGAAGCCGGTGGTCTGCGACACCATGCGCGAGGCCGGCACGATGTGCGAGATATCGATGCCCAGATCGAGGCCGTAGTAATCGCGGCGGGTGCGAACCGCCATCACGACCTCCTCCAGCGAGCAGTTGCCTGCACGCTCACCGAGGCCATTGATCGTGCACTCGACCTGCCTGGCTCCGCCGATCATCACGCCGGCCAGCGAGTTGGCGACTGCCATCCCCAGATCGTTGTGGCAATGGACCGACCAGACCGCCTTGTCCGAATTCGGAATGCGCTCGCGCAGGTTGCGAATGAAGGCGCCATACAACTCCGGGACCGCGTAGCCGACGGTGTCGGGAATGTTGATCGTGGTCGCGCCTTCCTTGATCACTTCCTCGAGGACCCGACACAGGAAGTCCGGGTCCGATCGGTAGCCGTCCTCGGGTGAAAACTCGATGTCGGCATTCAGGTTGCGTGCGAAGCGGGTCGCCAGGCGGGCCTGCTCGAACACCTGATCCGGCGTCATCCGGAGCTTCTTTTCCATGTGCAGCGCGCTGGTCGCGAGGAACAGGTGCAAGCGTGTCGAGTGGCCGCCTTCCAGCGCCTGTGCAGCCAGTGTGATGTCGCGGTCGTTGGCACGCGCCAGCGAGCACACCGTGCTGTCCTTGATCGCCATCGCGATGGCGTGGATCGCTTCGAAATCGCCGTTCGACGACGCCGCGAATCCGGCCTCGATCACATCGACCTTCAGGCGTTCGAGCTGGCGGGCGATGCGCAGTTTTTCGTCCTTCGTCATTGATGCGCCGGGTGACTGTTCGCCGTCGCGCAAGGTGGTGTCGAAGATGATCAGCTTGTTGCCGTTGCTCATGAAACTCTCCGGGTGAAGCACAAAACAAAAAGCCCGCTGCATGCTGCAAGCGGGCCGGTGGGACGAAAACGATGGACGTGAACGATCAGCGAGCCCGAGGCACCTCTGGAATTAGGAGTAGCAGGATCGCGCTGACGAAGTTCATGGCGTGAATATTAGCATGCGTTGCGGCGCAGCGGTCAACGATGCAGGCCTTCTTCTTCGGGCTCGTCGGTCGAGGTGGCGATCACGCTGACCGGCCGCCCCTTGGCGCGGCGCCAGCCGTAGACCACATAGCCGGAAAACCCGTAGATGCAGAAAATCGCGAACAGGACCAGCGGCGGATGCACGTTGATCAGCGCGATGCCCAGTGCGATCGCCACGATGACGATGAACGGAACCGACCGTTTGAAACTCAGATCCTTGAAGCTGTAGAACGGCACATTGGTGACCATCGTCAAACCGGCATACAAGGTCATCGCAAAGGCCGTCCAGACCAGCCAGTTCCCTTCGCGTGCACCCCTGAATCCGAGATCGTCGAGCACCCAGACGAAGCCCATCACAAGCGCAGCCGCAGCCGGGCTCGGCAGACCCTGGAAGAACCGCTTGTCGACCACCGACAAGTTGGTATTGAAGCGCGCCAGCCGCAGGGCCGCGCAGGCGCAATAGACGAAGGCGGCAACCCATCCCAGCTTGCCGAGACCCTTCAGCGCCCACTCGTAGATGATCAGCGCCGGTGCCGCACCGAAGGACACCATGTCGGACAGGCTGTCCATCTGCTCGCCAAAGGTGCTCTGGGTATTGGTCAGGCGCGCGACGCGCCCGTCCAGGCTGTCGAGCACCATCGCACAGAACACCCCGATCGCCGCCTGCTCGAAGCGCCCGTTCATGGCCATCACGATCGCGTAGAAACCACCGAAGAGCGCGGCCAGCGTGAACAGGTTGGGCAGCACGTAGATGCCCTTGCGCCTTGGCCGGGCTGGTGGATCGTCCGAAGAATGATCGTTCATGACGGCGAGGATAACTCAGCGCCCGGCGCTCCGAAGTAGGGCAGCGCGCCGTGATCGGACGCGACAAGCCGTACAGCGGGCAACCGGGCGTGCGCGGGCCTGCCGGTGGGTTTCAGCCGACTCAGTTTCGGGTCTTGTCGACCAGCTTGTTGGCCTTGATCCACGGCATCATCGCGCGCAGCTTTTCGCCGACGACTTCGATCTCGTGCTCGGCAGTCAGGCGACGGCGCGACAGCAGCGTGGCCGCGTTGGCACGGTTCTCCAGGATGAAGTTCTTCGCGTATTCGCCCGTCTGGATGTCCTTCAGCACCTCGCGCATGACCTTCCTGGTGTCGTCGGTGATGATGCGCGGCCCGGTCACGTATTCGCCGTATTCGGCGTTGTTCGAGATCGAATAGTTCATGTTCGCGATGCCACCCTCGTAGATCAGGTCGACGATCAGCTTCAGTTCGTGCAGGCACTCGAAATACGCCATTTCGGGTGCGTATCCGGCCTCGACCAAGGTCTCGAAACCGGCCTTGATCAACTCGACCGTGCCGCCGCACAGAACGGCCTGCTCGCCGAACAGGTCGGTCTCGGTCTCTTCACGGAAATTGGTCTCGATGATGCCTGCCTTGCCACCGCCGTTGGCTGCTGCATAGCTCAGCGCCAGATCACGCGCCTTGCCCGACTTGTCGGCGTGCACGGCGATCAGATGAGGAACGCCACCACCCTGCGAATAGGTGCTGCGAACCGTATGGCCCGGCGCCTTCGGCGCGACCATCCACACGTCGAGGTCCTCGCGCGGGACGACCTGCCCGTAGTGCACGTTGAAACCATGGGCAAACGCCAGCGAGGCGCCTTCCTTGATGTTCGGTGCGATGTCGTTGGTATAGACCGACGCGATCTGCTCGTCGGGCAACAAGACCATCACGACATCGGCGCTCTTGACCGCTTCGGCGACCTCGGCCACCTTCAACCCGGCCTTGCCGACCTTGTCCCAGCTCGCGCCGCCCTTGCGCAGGCCGACCACGACCTTGCAGCCGCTGTCGCTGAGGTTCTGCGCGTGCGCATGGCCCTGCGAGCCGTAACCGATGATCGCCACGTTCTTGCCCTTGATCAGGCTCAGGTCGGCGTCTTTGTCGTAATAAACTTTCATGTTGCTCTCCAAAAAAATCGGTGGTTGGCGAATCACGCAGCGGCTGCGGATCCGGCCTTGTGGGTCCGTCAGCAACTCCTCAAGGGGTGTGCTGACGGTGCTGCGGCGGGTGGATCAAAGTCTCAGGATGCGCTCTCCCCGGCCGATGCCACTGGTGCCGGTGCGCACCGTCTCCAGGATCGCGGTGCGATCCATCGCGACGATGAAGGCATCGAGCTTGCTCGAGTCGCCGGTCAGTTCGATCGTGTAGCTTTTCTCGGTCACGTCGATGACGCGGCCGCGAAAGATGTCGGCCATGCGCTTCATCTCGTCGCGCTCCTTGCCGACGGCGCGAACCTTGATCAGCATCAGTTCGCGTTCGGTGAAGGAGCCTTCGGTCAGATCGACCACCTTGACCACCTCGATCAATCGATTCAGGTGTTTGGTGATCTGCTCGATGACCTCGTCAGAACCCGAGGTCACGATCGTCATTCGGGACAGCGACGGATCCTCGGTCGGTGCGACGGTCAGGCTTTCGATGTTGTAGCCGCGAGCGGAAAACAGGCCCACGACGCGTGACAACGCTCCAGGCTCGTTCTCGAGCAGCAATGCAATGATGTGTTTCATGATGGGTGGCAGCGCGCTCTTCAGACTACCGGCGGTAACCGGCACCCCTTGGCCACGCTTGATTCTGGTTTCGATCGATGGATCCGAAGCTCGGTCCGGGCTTGCGGCTGTCGAGCGCCCGGTGCGGTAACACCGGGCACAGCAGCCGTCCACCCGATCAGAGGTCTTCGGACCCCAACAGCATTTCGCTGATCCCCTTGCCGGCCTTGACCATCGGCCAGACGTTTTCCGTCGGGTCGGTGCGAATGTCGAGAAAGACCGTTCGGTCCTTCAGGCGGATTGCTTCGCGCAAGGCGCCTTCGACATCGGCGGGGCTTTCGACTTTCAGGCCGACGTGACCATAGGCCTCGGCCAGCTTGACGAAATCGGGCAGCGCATCCATGTAGCTGTGCGAATAACGCCCGCCGTAGTCGATCTGCTGCCACTGCCGCACCATGCCGAGGTAGCGGTTGTTCAGCGAGATGATCTTGACCGGCGTGTTGTATTGCAGGCAGGTCGACAACTCCTGGATGCACATCTGGATCGAGCCTTCGCCGGTGATGCAGAACACGTCGGCATCGGGCTTGGCGAGCTTGATGCCCATCGCATACGGCAAGCCCACGCCCATCGTGCCGAGGCCGCCCGAGTTGATCCAGCGCCGGGGCTCCTCGAAGCGGTAGTACTGCGCCGCCCACATCTGGTGCTGGCCGACGTCCGAGGTGATGTAGGCGTCGCTGTTTTTGGTCAGCTCCCACAATTTCTCGACCACGTACTGCGGCTTGATCACCTCGCTGCTGCCCTTGTATTGCAGGCAGTCGCGCTTGCGCCAGTCGCCGATCTCGTTCCACCACGCCGACAGCGCGGCACCGTCGGGCGACAAGCGGCTTTCCTTGATCTGCGCGATCAGTTCCTGCAGCACATCCTTGACGTCGCCGACGATCGGGATATCGACCTTGACGCGTTTCGAGATCGACGACGGATCGATGTCGACATGGATGATCTTGCGTTCGATCGACGCGAAATGCTTCGGATTGCCGATCACCCGGTCGTCGAAGCGTGCGCCGACCGCGAGCAGCACGTCGCAATGCTGCATCGTCATGTTGGCTTCGTAGGTGCCGTGCATACCCAGCATGCCGAGGAATTTCGGATTGCTGGCCTCGATCGCGCCGAGGCCCATCAGCGTGTTGGTGCACGGGAAGCCGAGCATCGCGACCAGTTCGCGTAATTCAGCCGACGCATTCGCCAGAACCACGCCGCCACCCGAATAGATGTAGGGACGCTTCGCGTTCAACAGCAACTGGACCGATTTGCGGATCTGACCGCCATGGCCCTTGCGCACCGGGTTGTACGATCGCATCTCGACCGTGGCGGGGTAGTCGAAAACCGCCTTGCTGAGCGACACGTCCTTCGGAATATCGACCACGACCGGCCCGGGCCGGCCGCTGCGCGCGATGTGAAACGCCTTCTTCAGGGTGAGGGCCAGCTCGGCCACATCCTTGACGAGGAAATTGTGCTTGACGATCGGACGCGTGATGCCGACCGTGTCGCACTCCTGGAAGGCGTCGAGGCCGATGGCGGCCGTCGGAACCTGCCCGGTGATGATCACCATCGGAATCGAATCCATGTAGGCGGTGGCGATTCCGGTCACCGCATTGGTGACGCCCGGACCGGACGTGACCAGCGCGACACCGACCTCGCCGGTGGCGCGCGCATAACCGTCGGCAGCGTGGACCGCCGCCTGTTCATGGCGCACCAGAACATGCTCGATCGTCTGCTGCTTGTACAGCGCGTCGTAGATGTAGAGAACGGCACCACCCGGGTAGCCCCAGAGGTACTTGACCTGCTCGGCCTGGAGGGCACGAACCAGGATTTCGGAGCCGTTGATTTCTTCGGTGGGATTGTGCGGAGGCGACGCAGTGGCGCGCTTGATTTCCGCGGCAGACATGTCCATGTTGAACCTTTGTGAATTTCTCTGACGAAAAACCATTGGTGCACCTTCGGTCGCCTTCGTGGGGCGCTTCCGGTACCGGGGTGGTGATCGGCAAGCCATCCAGGTCGGATGGGCTTCCAATGACCTGACTGTTGTGCAACCCGAGATTATGGCACTGGTTTTCCCTGACGCCTGCTGGCCGTCGGCGCGGCATGGGGCCGGTGCGATAATCGCCGCCGCCTGCAACCCCGCCTGTGCAAGGCCTGACCTTTGGCTTCTGACAAAGAACTCTCCGATTTCCTGAAGAACGTCGAAAAGCGAGCTTTCAAACGAGCCAGCTATGCGGTTCGCGACGACGACTCGGCACTCGATATCGTTCAAGATGCGATGATCCGCCTGTCGACCAGCTACGCTGACCGGCCCGCTGCCGAACTGCCGCTGCTGTTTCAGCGTATTCTTTCGAACGCAACCATGGACTGGTTTCGCCGGCAGAAGGTCCGAACCGCGCTGTTCAAGAATTTCTCCGATTTCGATGGCACCGATGGGGATGGCGATTTCGATATCCTCGAGGCCCTTGAATCGCGCGGCCATGTGACCTTGCAGGAAAGCGCAGCCGACAGCGTTTCCCGGGGCCAGATCATGGTATTGATCGATTCAGAGGTCGAGCGCCTGCCCGGGCGTCAACGGGAGGCATTCTTGTTACGTTATTGGGAGGAGCTCGACGTTGCCGAAACGGCCGCGGCAATGGGCTGCTCAGAAGGCAGCGTCAAGACGCATTGTTCGCGCGCGGTGCACGCGCTGGCCAAAGCCCTGAAACTTCGAGGTATTACGCTGTGAATCCCCGTCAGTCACCATCCATGGTCCTCGTCACCGACGACGTACTCGAGGCCCGTTTCGGCCTGCGCGTCGCATCGATGCTGAGTGAGCGCGCTGACCAGTTGCCCCACGATGTGAGCGAGCGCCTCAAATTTGCCCGTTTGCGGGCGCTCGAGCAACGCAAGGCAGCCCGCCTGAGCGCCCCGGCAGTTGCCGGCGGCGTGAAATTCGGTCCGGCACTGGCCTTGTTCGGGAGTGGAGGCCCGCGCTGGCTGCGCTGGGTTTCGGTGGTGCCGCTGCTGATTCTGGTGGTCGGTCTGTTTCTGATCCAGGACGAACACAGCCGCGAGTTGATCCAGGTGGCAGCCGATGTCGACGCCCAGCTGCTGAGTGGCGACCTCCCGCCCGCAGCCTACCGGGATGCCGGTTTCGTCGAATTCCTGAAAGCGCCGAGCAACCGCTGACACGCCGCCGAACGATGCACCGGATCCGATTCTGCAGGCCGATGCTCGGCCTGGCGGCAATTTTGTTGCTGCTGACCCTTTCGCAGCTGGCAACGGCGGTGCCGCCGTCGCGCGAGCCAGGCAAGTCTGCACCCGTGGCCCAGCCGGCCGCCAATGCCGAACTGCCCTGGAACGGCCTCACGGCGGCCGAACGCAAGAGTCTGGCGCCGCTGGAGCGCGACTGGATCTACCTGCCGACCGAGCAGCGGCGCCTGTGGCTCGAAATGGCACAGCGTCTGCCGACGATGAATGCGGATCGGCAGCAACGAATCCAGGCCCGGATGGCCGAATGGGCCCGCATGACGCCCGCCGAACGCGGGCAGGCACGCCTTCGCTACATCCAGTCTCAGCGCACCGGCACCGAAGACCCTGAAAAGCGCTGGGACGACTACAAGGCACTGACGAACGAGCAGAAAAAGCAGTTCGCCGCGCGGGCCGCCCCGTCGCCGGCCTCCGCGCCCGGGCAGAAGCTGCGTTCCGGCAATGTGGCGGCCGCCGAGCGCGCCAACGCCGACGCGACCGTTACCAAGTCGAATCTGGTGCCGAACCCGAATTTCTCCGCGCAGCCGCAATCCATCACGTCAACGATGATGAAGGCCGGCCCGGGGGCTTCGACCACCACGGTCACCAAGCGCGCGACGCCGCCGTCGCATCAGCAAACCGGGCTACCGAAGATCGCTGCTTCGCCAGGCTTCGTCGACAAGTCGACCTTGCTGCCCAAGCGCGGGCCTCAAGGCGCCGCCGTGGCGCCGATCACCGACGATCACTCGGAAGATGCCACCCCGGTGCCGCGCCCATGACGGCAGCGCCAGCCCCTACCGACCCATCGATGAGGCAGGATGCCGCGCTGTCCGCCTTGGCGCCCAGCCTGCTGCGACGCATGGCCTGTTTCATCTACGAAGGCGTGCTGCTGTTCGGCGTCACGATGATCACCGGCTACCTGTTTTCCACCCTGACCCAGCAGCGCCACGCGCTGAGCGGGCGCCACGGCTTGCAGGCCTTCCTGTTCATCGTACTGGCGATCTATTTCGTCTGGTTCTGGTCCCGCGGCGGGCAGACCGTCGCAATGCGCGCCTGGCACATTCGCGTCGTCGACACCGTCGGTCAGCCGATCGGTCAGGTGCGCGGACTGGCTCGATACCTCCTCAGCTACCTGTGGTTTGCGCCCGCCCTGCTGTGGCTGTGGCTGTCGGGGCTGACCGGGCCAGCCGACAGCTTCGGCATCCTGCTCGCCGGCGTGGTGGCCTATGCCTTGCTGACTCGGCTACATCCCGAACGGCAGTTCTTTCACGATGTCGTCTGCGGAACCCGCCTGATCGACCATCGAGGCGCGAGCACGCGGCGTGGCTGACCTGCGCGGCGCCCAGACGGACAGTCTGATCGAAGAAGCGCACACGGAACGGCACCATGCTGCCCTGATGACCAACCCCCACAAAGGCCGCACCGGCATCGATCGCATCGTCCGGGCTGCCGGGCATTCGATGAGCGGACTGCGTTGCGCCTATTTGGGCGAGAGCGCGTTTCGCCAGGAGATCTGGCTCGCCACCGGATTGATGCCGCTGGCACTGTGGGTCGGTCGCAGCTGGATCGAAACCGCGCTGTTGGTCGGCTCGGTGATGCTGGTGCTGATCGTCGAATTGCTGAACTCCGCGATCGAGGCGGCGATCGACCGGGTGTCTTTCGAATGGCACGAGCTGTCGCGCCGCGCCAAGGATATGGCCAGTGCGGCGGTGCTGTTGTCGCTGCTCACCTGTGGCGGGATCTGGGCCGCAGCGCTCTGGAATCGCTTTGCCTGACCGGATTGCTTGAGGATTGCACCGAATGCCTGGTTTTACCGTCTGTGTCTTTTGCGGCTCGCGCCCTGGCGATCGGGTCGAATACGCGCAAACCGCGTCCGACGTGGGTCGATTGATCGGCGAACGCGGTTGGCGACTGGTCTACGGCGGCTCGCGGGCAGGCCTGATGGGTGTGGTCGCTGATGCAACCCTGGCGGCGGGCGGCTCCGTACTCGGCGTGATACCGCATTCGCTGGTCGATCGCGAAGTCGCCCACGACGGACTGACCGAGCTGCGGGTGGTGTCGACGATGCACCAGCGCAAACAGGCGATGGCCGAGGCGGCCGACACCTTCCTGGCCTTGCCAGGCGGCATCGGAACACTTGAGGAAATGTTCGAGGTCTGGACCTGGCGCCAGCTCGGTTATCACGACAAGCCGGTCGGGCTGCTGAATGTCGCGGGCTACTACGACCAGCTGATCGGCTTCCTCGACCACTCTCAGACCAGCGGATTCATGAATGCCGACCAGCGCCACCTGCTGCAGGTCGGCCTCGAGCCCACCGCGTTATTGGCCAGATTGCACACTCTGGCCGCGCGGGCGGATGCCCCGGACGACTA
>JANNNE010000134.1:0-11426 GCA_031398385.1 Ideonella sp. | reverse complement strand
GCCCTGTTCCGTTCATGTCCCCCGGGGCCGAATCACACCGAGCGCTCGATCCAAGATCGAACGTCCCCTCCTCCTTTACTTCACTCCACAGGGCACCCCGCCGCAGCGCTCTGGCCATCACCGCGCTCATCGAAGGCCCAGGCGAACCACGTCGGTGGCAGGCTCGGGGTGGTGGGGTGCTGGGTGACCGTAAGTAAAGGAGGAGGGCCGGATCGAGTCGACTCGAAGCGCTCGGGAGTGAACCGGCCCGGGGGACATGGAGGTCACCCAGCACCCCACCACTGCGAGCTCGCTCGAGCGCAGAGCATGGGATCGACAGTCCGATACGGGTCGGAAGCACCAGTTCGTGCCCTTCGGATGCAGTCGTTCAGCCGCTTCACATTCCATTCGCCATTTCACACCCCCGAACGAACGCTGTCGCCGGGACGTGATTCCTCATATCAAGGCAATCGGCGGCGTGGCCTCCCCTGCGCTCAGGGGTGCAGCGTGATACTGCGGAACCCCTGCGAAGTCATCGGCCGGTCCTTGCACGCCTTGCCGTCGGTCACGACGCCGCCATCGTCGCTCAGGATCTGCAAGGGGCCGCCGCCTCCCGGCAGCTCGAAAAGCGCCTCCGGCCTGAGGCCGACGAGCTCGCTGCTGTCGACGATTCGCGGCGCGTCGTTCGTCTGTCCTGACCAGCGGTACAGCGAGAACGCACCAGCGTCGGAAGCCGGCCCGGCGACTATCCAGTACCCGCGGCCGTCCAGGGCGCGGTCGATGCTGCGAACACCACGGCCGCGCAGTTCGAGCAGGATTGGCTCGCCGAAGCGCGCCTTGCGCCCAGACACGGTCGTAACGAGCTCTGCAGGGTTGAGCAACGGCACCAGCAGCGCCCGGCCGTTTGGCACCGGGTTGCGGAATCCGATGAGCAGACTGCCATCGGGCATCGCCGCCAGCCCTTCGATGTTTAGTCCGCCGGGCGCCTCGGGTGCGAGCTGCGCTGCAGCGCCGAGACGCAGACCCGCCAACGTCGGCGCGGCGGCCAGATCCTCGAGTAGACCGCGGTAAGGCCTACCCGCGGGGCTGACGCCCGGCTTCGCACCCGGATCGATATCGGTGGCGAAGAAGCGCTGCCTGTCGGGCCGCGGCTTGCCCTTGCTATTGCGGCCATGTGATGCGATCCAGTAAATGCGCTTGCCGACAGCCGCCGCGGCCTCGAGGTCTGATTCCTTGTCGCCGGTGTCGAGGAAGGCGGCGAGCGGCACCTCGCCCACGGGCTCGGGCCGACCGCGCCTGTAGACGCGCAACGTGTTGTCCTCGTCGCCAGCGACGACGAAATGATCGGCGTCCAGGGCGATGGCGGCCGAGGCGTCGCATGGACCGCGGTAGCTCATGACGGCGGAGGCGGGTGCGCCCGGCGCGGCGCCGGCGAACAGCGTCAGCGCGAGGGCTAACAACGACGAAGAAGCGTGTGGCAATCGCATGCCGTTCCTTGTTGTTGGGGGCGGCGCCCGGTGGATTGAAATCACACATCGGGTGTCACCGTATTGGGATGCGTGACCGGGGATCGTGTCAATGCCGCGTGCGGCACATACGTACGACCCGACCGTCGACGACCGAGCGGCCGGTATCGGCAGCCGCCGACATTGGCTCGCAGAATCTGGACGGCAGCGGTCAGCCTGAAGCCGAAGTCCCACGAGTCAAGATTTTGGGCGGGATGCGTTGGACGGCAGTGGCGTCGTGTCCAGAGCAGTCAGCCAGAGACGAACATCGAACTCGAGTTGATGATAGGTCGGTTCCATGTGCGTGCAAAGGGCGTAGAACTCCTTGCCGTGCCCGCGCTCCTTCAGGTGCGCCAGCTCATGCACGACGATCATCCTGAGGAATGCGGCAGGCGCCTCTCGGAACAGACTGGCGATGCGGATCTCGCGCTTGGCCTTCAGGTTGCCGCCCTGGGCGCGCGAAACAGCCGTGTGCGTGCGCGGCTGCTCGATGCCCGCCGCTGCTCTTCAAGCCAGGTGATGTCGCTCACGCAGCCGATGCGCCGCCTGCCCCAAGGCCGCCAACTTGGCCTCGGCGATGACTTCTGAATTCACCGGGTTGTCGGCGAACGTGGCGAAGCCGCAGTCTGGCGTCAACAGCACACGTTCGGCACCAAAGAGGGCAATTGCGCGTTCTGCGTGGGCCATGATGCTGTCGACCGACTCGACGTGCGCGTGCTTCTGGTTGCAGGCACCAACACCGATGCGAAAGTGCTCGGGCAGTGACTTGAGTATCTCCATTTCACCGGCGCGCGGTGTGCACAGCTCAAGCAGCAAGGTGCCCACCCGCATCGCCGACAAGGTGTCGGCCAGGGGCCGATAGTCGCCGGCCAGTGCCGCGCTCTCGTCTGCGGTCCAGTTGCCGCGGCACATGTGCAGGGCCAGGCGCTCGAGCGGAAATCCATCAGTCACCGCGTTGACGAGGTCACGGGCAAAGGCCAGCTCGATCGGGCTGTCGCTCTTGGCGGACAGTGCGCCGCACATGAAGCTGCGCTGCGTGGCAGGCCCGCTGAAGACCACCTCGGACAGCACCGGCTCATCGAGCTGCACCAGCGCCACACCGGCGGCCAGCAGGCAAGCAATTTCTTCACGCAGGACACGCACCACGTCCTTGGCCAGATCTTCACGGTTGGCGTAGGCGCGGTCGGAGATGCACTCCATCCACATCGTGCGCGTCAGCAAATAGGGCCCAGGCAGCGCCACTTTCACGGGCAACTGTGTCAAGCTTTGCGTGAACAGCGCCTCGTGCACAGCAATGCCCTTGCTGCGCCCGAGCGGGCCAAAAACTGCCGGGTGACGAACGTCCCCTGCAGGCACATCCAGCGCGCGCAACTCACGCTCGAACTCTTCCGGGTCGTCCACCAGCGGCAGCAGGTCGGTCAGCGGGATCAGCTGGCAGTTGTCCAGCCGCGACGCGACAAAACTGGAATAGCTGTCGCGGCGTTGTTCACCGTCGGTCATGACATGCACACCGGCACGCGCTTGCGCAGCCACCGCCAGGCGCACAGCGTCGTCGGCCGTGCGCTGGAAGGTCGCTTCATCAATCCGGCCCTCCATGTGCTCGTGCATGGTCTGCAGCATCCAGCGCGGGCGCGGCCAGCTGCCGATGCCCATCACGGACAGCGGCCGGATCTGCGGTGCCGGGGCGGCTGCCGGCCACTGCGCCAAGGGCTTGACCTGCACCAGCTGAACGCCGCCGTAGCTTGTCGGGGTTGGCACGACGTTGCCGATGCGTTCAGCGTGTTTGCCCTTGGCAACCAAAAAGCTGCGTTGTTTGCCCTCTTTGGTGAATGACATGAGCTCATTGCCGGTCATGCGGCACCAAGCCGGCAGATCTTCATCGACGGAAATCTCGGTCGAGCGGATCTCGAGCAGGCCGCCGCGTGGCATCGGGTCGATGTGCTTGCGGATCAGCAGCAGCAGGCCGTTGCCGCAATCAAGGTCGCCGCCGTCAAAGCTGACGTCGGCTGGGTGGGCGTGCTGTGCAGTCGGGGTCATGTCGTTGCGTCCAGTCGTTCGGGTGGGTCAGGCAGCCGCCCAGGAAGGTGCGGCCAAGGATTGCGGGTCTGCGCTGTCGGAGGCCTGGCGGTAGACGTTCAGCAGCGATGTCTCGGCAAAGTCCGATGCCGGCGTGTCGAGCACAATGCGGCCATCGGCCATACCGACCACGCGGTCGGCAAAACGTTTTGCGAAATGCGGTTGGTGCAGGCTGCAGATGATCGCCAAGCCGCCCTCTTGCGCGTGGCAAATCGATCGCAGCAGTTCAAGGATCTCGGCACCGATGCGTGGGTCCAGGCTGGCCACCGGCTCGTCAGCGATGATCAGCTGGGGCTGCTGGGCCAGTGCACGCGCGATGGCCACGCGCTGTTGCTGCCCGCCCGATAGCGTGTCGGCGCGCTGGGTGGCCTGGGCCAGCAGGCCGACCCGGTCCAGGCACTCCAGGGCGAGCAGGGTGTCGGCGCGCGAAAACTGCCGCGTCCAGCCGCGCCAGGCGCTGACATGGCCCAGCCGCCCAGCGAGCACGTTGTGCAGCGCGCTGAGCCGATTCACGAGATTGAATTGCTGGAACACGACGGCAATGTGGCGACGCTCGCGGCCGTGCATCGTCGCCACGTCCACGCCACCCAGCCGCACGGCACCCGTGTCGAGCGAACTCAGGCCAGCCAGGCAGCGAAACAAGGTCGTCTTGCCAGCGCCACTGGGCCCCAGCACGGCGACAAATTCACCTCGCCTCACCGAGAAGCTGAGGTCGCTGATGGCGGCACGCCCTCTGAATGCCTTGCTGGCACCTTGCACCTCAAACAGTGCTGCACTCATACCAGTCGCTTGCGCGCCCAGGCGCTGAGCTGGTCGAGCGCCGTTACCACAATCAGGATCACGGCAATGATGGTGAAGAGGCGCGAGAAATCGAGCAGGTCCATGCTGTTTTTCAGCTCCTGCCCGATGCCGCCGGCGCCCACAACACCCAGCACGGTGGACGCGCGCACGTTGAATTCCCACCAGAACAACGTGGTCGACAACAGCACCGGCAGCACGTCGGGCAACAGGCCGTACACCAGCGCCGTGTAGCGCCCCGCGCCGGTGGTGCGAACGGCGTCAAGCGGCCCCATCTGGGCGTTTTCAATCTGGTCGGAAAAGAGCTTGGCTGCGCTGCCCCAGGTGTGCAGCGCGATGCCCAGCACGCCGGCAAAAGGCCCCAGGCCGACGGCGGCCACGAAGAGCAGCGCAAAGACAAAAGAGTCGATGCCGCGCAGCGCATTCAAGAACCAGCGCGCTGGGTAGTACAGGCGCGGGAAGGGCGTGATGTTGCGACTGGCCAGCACCGCCATCGGAATCGCCAGCAGGGTGGCCGCGGTGGTGCCGATCGCCGCCATGCCACGGTTTCGGCGGTGCGCAGCAGGAACAGCGGCAATTCCTCGAAACTGGGCGGCCAAGCCTGCGCAAGCCAGAACCAGAGCTTGGGCAAACCCGTCATCAATTTCACTGGATCGACCTGCGCCAGCCACCACGACACTGCATAAAAGACCAGCACGCCGCCGCACCACAGACCCAGCTTGACCCGACCACGCAAACCGCCGCCTCGCCCGGCCCGCAGCGTCAACAGCGCTTGGGCGGCTGGGCTGGCGGCCGTGCTACCGAGCGGACTGCTGACCGGACTCGGGCTGGGGGGCTGCATCGATCAGGTTCTAGGCTTGATCTTGCCCACCGCGATGCCGGCGTTTTCGATCGACGCGTAAGACGCGTGGGTCGCCGCGACAAAGCCCGTGTAGCGGTTCGGCAGCAGGGTCTTGGCCTGCTCCACGGTGATCGCCAACAAGACCTTTTGAATCTGCTCGATGAACTCCTTCGGCGTACCCTTGGGCACGGCGATGGCGTCGTTTGGCAAGGGCGCCGATGTCCAGAGGATCTTGGTGCCCTCTTCCTTGAGCTTGCCCGAAGCGATCATCGCGTTGCGGTTGCGGTCAAAGTCGGTGGCCATATCGGCCTGGCCCGCTTGCACCGCAATTTCATTGGCCGCGTGGGTCGCCCCTTCGCTGTACTTCCAGAAGGTTTTCGGATCGATCTTCCACACCTCTTTAGCGTACCAAGTCGGGATCAGCCAGCCAGAGGTCGAGCCGACATCGGCGAAGGACATGACCATGCCCTTGGTATCGTCGGGAAACTTGCTCACCTTCAGATCGGGCTTGCCAACGATGATGGCGTGGTAGATCGGCTTGTCGTCGTATTTGACAGTGGCCAATGCAGTGCAGCCTGTGCTGTTGTTCGCAATCACATAGCCCCAGGGGCCCATCCAGGCCAGGTCGAGTTGGCCCGATCCCATCGCCACGGCCATGCCCGCCCAGTCGGTGGTGGCGACGAGATCGAAGTCGGCATTGAGTTGTTGCGCCAGGTGCGCAAAAAGCGGCGTGTAGGCCTTCTTCGTGTCCTCGGGGTTGGGCAACAAGGGCCCGACACCGAAGCGCAGCTTGCGCTTGGCCTGCGCCCAACTGGAAGGCGCCAGCGCCACAGCGCCGGCAACTCCAGCGCCCATGGTCAAGAGGCGTCTGCGTGTGGTGGTCATGACAGAGTTTCCTTGGCAGGGTCAGTAGCTGATGCTTGGGCAGGCGCCGTCGCTCATGAATTCGACCAGCTTGGCGCCGCCCACCACGGCCGCACCGGCGACCAGGTTGTTCTCGTCGAGCTTGCGTTTCTTGAAGCAGGGCGAGCACACGAACATGCGGCCGCCAGCCTTGGCGAAGTTGTCCATCAACTCCTTCAGCGGTGCAAAGCCTTCTTCATGCACCGAGTCGGCCACGCCCTTCTGCGACAGCCGGGTGGCTTCGATCGAGAGGAAGACGACGGTGTCCTTGTCCGATGCCACAGCGGCATTGGCGACGACAAAAGCCACTGTGGCCTTGTCGGTGTTGTCCAGACCGTGGGTCAGACTGATGACGTATTTACCTGACATGCTTTTTTCCTTCTGGGACGGTTGATAAGACTTGGCGCGCGCACGCGCCGGCGGGGGACATGCAAACTCAAGGTTTGGCGCGAATCCAGTAGGCCTGCTCAGTGGGTTCTTGGGCCAGCAATTGATGGCCCGTCATGCGGCACCAAGCCGGCAAATCCGCCGGCGCACCGGCGTCCAGCGCGATGACCTTGAAGACCTTGCCCGGCGAGGCACGCATGCGCTGGCGCAATTCAAGCACCAGGTCGCCGCAGCTCAGCTCACCGGCGTTCCATTCAAGGTCGTGGTTCATGCAGGCACCGTGATCAAAGCGGGCAAGACACGGCAAAGCCGCCGCGCGCTGATGCGGACTGAAATTGGGGGATTGGGTGGGGAGAGTCGGGCCGAAATGGAGGCGGTCGGCCACCGCGATGGCGAAGCTGTACGGGCGCTTCCGAGAGCTGGAAGAGCCCATCGCCAGCTTGCTGCCGCCCAGCAGGCGATGGAGGTGTAGTAGTGCTTGAACCGATCAAGCAACTTCACGCGGCAAGCCACGCAGCTTTGCCCCTGCCCTTGTGTTTGCGGGTGCAATGCAGGCATCTTCGACAAGGTGTCTGTTGCGGTCACGCGAGAAGTCTACCTTCATTCACATCACAGGCGCATAACATTTGCTGTCCAGCGCTGTCGCACATTGACTCGCTCGCCAGCTGCATCAGAAATTGAGAAAGCGTGCATGGGGCGCCAGCCCAGCCCCGAGCAGCGAAGCCGCCCCTCGCACGCCTGACACTTCCTCGATCAGCTCTTCAGTTCGCAGCCCCCGATCCGCCAGCGCCACGGGGCAAACGAAGATGTCCGCGCCGAACTCGACGGCTTGGCGAATTTGCAGCAACAAGCCCGGCGCTGCCTCGTCGCGCCTGAACCACGCAGCCGCGCCCGCGCTGATGGCATGAAGCTCGACGGCGATATCCATTGCAGCGGCCGTGACGGCATAACGCATGGCCAGATGAACCGCCTCCGCGGACGCGCCGGCCAGGACGATGACAAGCAATGTGGTGGCTGGCGCGTCGACTGCGGGCGTGAGCGCTGGTTCGGTCATAGGTGCAGCAATACTAGGCGGTCAGGAAGTTTGCATGAACTCTACCGCGAGGCCGTTAGATCACCACCTTAGCCGATGGACGGTTGGACGCACTGCAGGCGAAAGCGGAAGATCACGACCCTCAGCGCCGCCCCCGTGCCTTGCATCACCGCCGGCAGCACGTCACCTGTGGCGTGCACACCGACACCACTCCAGCCCGCGTTGACCCCGCCGACCGACTGCGAACCGACGTGGCAAACGTCCATCCGCCTTCGGACGGGGTTATTTCGGGACCGATCAAGTTCGCATCCGCAAAGAGGAGACTGAAGTTGATGACAAGCACGATGCTGTACGGACCTGAACGCCACGAGGTGCTGGCCAGCGACGCTTGGAGCGAAGACGCTGCGCGGGCAGCCATCGAGCGCTGGGTGGCCGTGGCGCTGACCGACTTCGACCCCGCGCGCGGCTGGCGCGCCCACCCGCGCGAAGACGGTGGCCCGCCCGGCGAGCCATTGTGCGAGGTGTACGGCGGCGCAGGCGGCGCGATCTGGGCGCTCGAGCACCTGGCGCAGGCTGGCGCCGTTCACAAGCGCTGGGACTTCCGCAGCTTCGTGCGAGGGCTGGCGGAGCAGCAAGTCACGGCCTTGGCCGACAGTCAACATGGCACAGCCTCGTTTCTGATAGGCGAGTCGGGCCTGCGATTGCTGGAGTGGAAGCTCACGCGCGACGCCGCCGTGGCGCAGCGCCTCTTCGAGGTGGTTGAAGATAATCTGCGCAACCCCGTGCGCGAGCAACTGTGGGGCTCGTCGGGCAGCGTGTTGGCGGCGATCGCGATGGCCGAGCACACTGGCGAGGCTCGCTGGGCCGCGCTGGTGCAGCGCGCAGTGCAGGAACTGTGGGACGAGATGGAACCCATCGAGGCCGCGGGCGGTGCGTGGGGTTGGGTGCAGAACCTTTACGGCCGTGTCGAGACGTTGATTGGCGCGGGACACGGCTTCGTCGGCAACGTCTACCCGTCGGTGCGCGGTACGAGCTTCCTCACGGCTGAATTGCGCGATGCATTCGCGGGGCGTGCGCTGGCCTTCCTGCAAGCCACCGCACTGCGCGACGGCGACTGCGTGAACTGGTGGCCACGCGTGCCGCCGTACTCACCCGCGAACAAGCCGCCGCTGGTTCAGGACTGCCATGGCGCTGCCGGCATCGTCTGCCGCCTGGCCCCACTGCCGCGAAGCGTGCCCGAAGCCGAGACCTGGGACCTGCTGCTGCGACAGGCCGGCGAGCTGACCTGGCGCGCCGGTCCGCCGGCCAAGGGTGTGGCGTTCTGCCACGGCACGGCCGGCAATGCCCATGCCTTTCTTCATCTGTTTGCCCGCACCGGCGACGAGCGCTGGCTTGCCCGGGCGCGAGCCTTTGCCATGCACGGTATCGCGCAGGTTGAACAGGAACGCAGCGTGCACGGCCAGGGCCGCCACACCTTGTGGACGGGCGACCTGGGCATGGCCTGCGTGCTGTGGGACTGCATCAGCGGCCGACCCGGGTTCCCGACGCTGGATTGTTTCTGACCGAACCGGTGAACGGCTACCGACCGGCTTCCATTGCATTGGCGACATCTGCCACGAGCCCCGGGTCTGGACACCCGTAGGGACGCCAGGCCTCGGGAAAGACCACAGACCGAAGCTTTGCCTGACAAAGAGCCCTGAGTAGCCAGTATCAGACTTGGGTGTGGCGTGCCTCGACGCCCAGCACGCCTTCGATCGGCTCGGGTCGATGCAGCAGGAACCCTTGCGCGTAGTCGATGCCGATCTCGCGCACCCGCTGCAGCACCGCTGGCCGGTCCACGAACTCGGCCACCGTCTTGACGCCGACCACGCGCGCCACGTCGACGAAACAGCGCACCGCGGCATCGTCGAGGGGATCGTCGATCAGGTCGCGGATGAAGCTGCCGTCGATTTTCAGCAGGTCGACCTTCAAGGTTTTCAGGTAGCCGAACGAAGAAGCGCCGGCACCGAAGTCGTCCAGCGCAATGCGCACGCCCAGCGCACGCACCTGTTCGATGAACACCGCGGCGTCGGCCATGTTGGTGACGGCCGCCGTTTCGGTGATCTCGAGGCAGATGCGCTGGCAGATGGCCGGGCCGGCAGCGTCCAGGACCTCGATCGCGTCGCGGTGGAAAGCGCGGTCACCCACCGATTGGCCAGACAGGTTGATGCACAGCATGTCCAGCGCCGCCAGTTCGGGCAAGGCTTCGATCTGCTGCAGGGCATGCTTCAACACCCAGCGATCGATGCGCGTGGCCATGTGAAAGCGCTCGGCCGCCGGCAGGAAGGCGCCCGGCGGGATCATGCTGCCGTCGGCGTCCAGCAGACGGATCAGCACCTCCGCATGCAGGCCGGGGGTCTTGCCCCCCAGTGGCTCGATGCGCTGGGCATACAGAACGAAGCGGTCCTCGTCCAGCGCCTGCTCCAGCCGGGTGGCCCATTGCATCTCGCCATGGCGCGCACGCATGGCCTTGTCGGTGTCGAACCAAGCGTGCACACGGTTGCGGCCGGCTTCCTTGGCGGCATAACACGAGGTGTCGGCGGCCTGCATCGCCGCCGCAGTGTTGGCCCACCGGTTGTCCACCGGCACCAGGCCGATGCTGGTGCCGATGCGGAAGCGGCGTTCGTCGTGCAGGAACCTGAACTCCTCCATGCGGTCACAGATCTGCTGTGCCACGCGCTGCGCCTGGTCGCCGACGCAGTACTCCAGGATGACGGCAAACTCGTCGCCGCCCAGGCGGGCCAGGGTGTCGCGGGCGCGCACGGCCTCGCGCAGCAGCTTGGCCACCTGCTGCAGCAACTGGTCCCCGACCGAATGGCCACAGGCGTCGTTGACGAGCTTGAACTGGTCCAGGTCGATGTACAGCAAGGCATGCTCGCTGCGATCTTCGTGCGCCTTGTCCAGTGTCCGCCGAAGGCGTGTCTCGAACTCGGCGCGGTTGACCAGGCCTGTCAGCGGGTCGTGCGTGGCGCGGTAGCTCATCTCGCCCGAAAGCCGCCGCTGCTCGGTCACGTCATGGAAGACCAGCACCACACCCAGCACGTCGCCGTTCGGATGGCGGATGGGGGCGGCGGAGTCCTCGATGCCGAATTCGTCTCCGTTGCGCGAGATCAGCACCGTATGGGTGGCCAGGCCGACGATCTTGCCCTGCGCCAGACAGGTGCCCACAGGGTTCTCGGTGGGCAGGCGAGTCTCATCGTTGACGATGTGGAACACCTGCGACAGCGGTCGGCCCAGCGCTTCGGCAGACAGCCAACCCGTCATGCGTTCGGCAGCCGGGTTGAGCCAGGTGACCCGGCTTTGCGCGTCGGTGGTGATTACCGCGTCGCCGATGGAGTTCAACGTGACCCGCAGCAGTTCGTGCTGTTCGGTCAGCTGTTCGTTCAGTGCATGCAGCGGCGTGACGTCCCAGTTCACGCCCACCAGCCGCTGCCCCCGCCCTTGCGCGTCACGCACCACGCGGGCGGCGCTTTGCAGGTGGTGCACGCTGCCGTCGGGCCAGACGACACGGAAGGTGGCTTCATAGCTTCCGGTCTGGCTGACCGCTGCCTCGATCTTGGCCTCGGTCGCGGCGCGGTCCTCGGGGTGTACGCGCTGCCCCCACACCTGCCGCAGGTCGTCGGCTGCCTCTGCTGCAAGGCCGAACAAGCTGCGAGCGCGGGCGTCCCAGTACCGTGCCCCGCTGTGCAGGTCGATCTCCCAGACGCCGATGCCGCCGCTCTCGTTGGCCAACACCAGGCGTTCCTGCGCAGCTTCAAGCGCCTGGCGGACCAGCACGCGCGCCGTGATGTCCTGGAACGCACCCTTCAGCCGCACCGGCTTGCCGCCTTCGAAGTCGACCTGACCGACCGCGCGCACCCAGATG
>JANNNE010000118.1:0-34086 GCA_031398385.1 Ideonella sp. | reverse complement strand
ACGCCTTCGGTCTCGCTGAAGAGCCTCTCTGCCAGCACCACCGCAACCGCTCCCGCCAACGACGCCAGTGTTCAGACCAAGGCCGCAGGCGGTCGCGTCAAGGCCGCTGACAAACGCATCATCAACGGCCGCACCGACGTCAATCAGCTGGTGCCGTTCAAGTACAAGTGGGCCTGGGAAAAGTACCTCGCCACCTGTTCCAACCACTGGATGCCGCAAGAGATCAACATGTCGCGCGACATCGCGACCTGGAAGGATCCGAACGGCTTGACCGACGACGAGCGGCGCATCATCAAGCGCAACCTCGGCTTCTTCGTCACGGCCGATTCGCTGGCGGCCAACAACATCGTGCTCGGTACCTACCGACACATCACGGCGCCCGAGTGCCGACAGTTCCTGTTGCGCCAAGCCTTCGAAGAGGCGATCCATACCCACGCCTATCAGTACATCGTCGAATCGCTCGGCCTGGACGAAAGCGAGATCTTCAACGCCTACAACGAAGTCCAGTCGATCCGTGACAAGGACGAATTCCTGATCCCCTTCATCGAGGCGATCATGGATCCGAACTTCCACACCGGCACCACCGAAGACGATCGCACGCTGCTGAAGAGCCTGATCGTTTTTGCCTGCCTGATGGAAGGCCTGTTCTTCTATGTCGGCTTCACGCAGATTCTGGCGTTGGGACGGCAGAACAAGATGACCGGCGCGGCCGAGCAATATCAGTACATCCTGCGCGACGAGTCGATGCACTGCAACTTCGGCATCGACCTGATCAACCAGATCAAGCTCGAGAACCCGCAGCTCTGGAACGCAGAGTTCAGGGCCGAGATCAAGGCGCTTTTTCTGAAGGCTGTCGAGCTCGAGTACCGCTACGCCGAAGATACGATGCCGCGCGGGGTGCTCGGCATGAACGCATCGATGTTCAAGGGTTACCTGCGCTACATCGCGAACCGGCGTGCAACCCAGATCGGCCTCGAAGAACTGTTTCCGAACGAGGAAAACCCGTTCCCGTGGATGAGCGAAATGATCGACTTGAAGAAGGAACGCAACTTTTTCGAGACCCGTGTCATCGAATACCAGTCCGGCGGCGCGCTGTCGTGGGACTGAAGGTTTGAACGAACCAGCACAGATTGGTCGTTCAAGAAGGATCAAGAAGATTTTCACCGCGCGATGCAGCGACACAGAAGCGCTGCGGGCGAGGTGGTATGAATTCACAGCACCAGATGCACCCTACGGGGCAAAGCGCTGGGCGGTGAATGACTGTCGGGCATCGGCTTTTCTGCTGGCGTCAGGCAGTGTTTTTTCCACTTGATCAAGGAGAAATCTAATGGCAACTGCAAAAAAGGCCGCTCCGGCCAAGAAAGCGCCGGCAAAAAAGGCGCCCGCTAAGAAAGCACCCGCGAAGAAGGCCCCCGCCAAGAAGGCCGCACCGGCCAAGAAGGCGGCACCAGCCAAGAAAGCTGCGGCGAAGAAGGTAGCCGGCAAGAAGGCGCCGGCGAAAAAAGCGCCAGCGAAGAAGGCGGCACCGGCGAAGAAGGCTGCACCAGCGAAGAAGGCTGCGGCGAAGAAGGCTCCGGCGAAAAAGGCCGCTGCCAAGAAGGCCCCTGCCAAAAAGGCTGCGGCGAAGAAGACGACTGCAAAGAAGGCGGCAAAGAAAGCGCCCGCTGCGGCGCCAGCGGCGCCTGTGGTTCCCGCTGCAAAAACCGCCTTGAGTCCTCAAGCGGCGTGGCCATTCCCGACGGGCACCAAGCCCTGAGGCGAAACCACTTCAGCAATGTCAACCCGGCTTCGGCCGGGTTTTTTTATGGCAGCAGCGCTTACTGGAGATCGAATGCCTGGCGATCGATCCGGTGATTCTGGCCACCACGTTCAGCGATCTTCAGGGCACCGAGCCGGTTGCCAAGCTCGACACAGCGCTGCAAGGCCCAGTTCCGCTCCAGACCGAACAGCAATGCGGCGCGAAAGGCATCGCCGCAGCCGGTCGGGTCGACGACCTCGGTGGCCTTGACGCCTGGTACGTGGGTGCGTGTTCCCTGATCCCAGACTTCGCAACCGTCCGGCCCGAGCGTGACGATCACACCCTTGAGATGCGACCGGGACATCGATTCCAGCGTCTCGCCGGTGCGATCGCACAACATCTTGGCTTCGTAGTCGTTCAGTGCAACCCAGGTCGCTTGCCGCACGAAGCGTTTCAGTTCGTCTCCGTCGAACATCGGCAGCCCTTGACCCGGGTCGAAGATGAAGGGGATCCTGGCCTGCGCCAGTTGCTCGGCATGCCGGAGCATCGCGTCGCGACCGTCCGGCGCAATGATCGCGATCCGCAGATCGTCGCGCGCCGGGACCGGCGTCTGGTGAGCCGACTGCATCGCGCCGGGGTGGAACGCGGTGATCTGGTTGTTGTCGGTATCGGTGATGATGATCGCCTGGGCCGTGTAGCTGTCGGCAATTTCGGCGATCTGGCTGACATCGACGCCCCAGCCGCTCAAGCGTTGCACGTATTCCTGTCCATCGCTGCCAACGGCCGCCATCACCACCGGCTGGCCGCCCAGTCCTTGCAGGTTGTAGGCGATGTTGCCCGCACAGCCGCCGAATTCGCGTCGCAGCGTCGGCACCAGAAAGCTGACGTTGAGGATGTGCACCTGTTCGGGCAGGATCTGCTGCGCAAAACGGCCGGGAAACGTGGTGATGGTGTCGAAGGCGAGGGAACCGCAGATCAGGGCGGGCATGGATGCTCCAGAAATTGCTCAGGGATAAAAGAGTTCGACGGTATAGCCGGCGATTCGGGCCTCGCCGGTGCTCAGCACGAGTTGCAGCGGCAGCGCCGCAGCGGCTTCGACCTGCGGCGGATCAAGCTTGAAGTCGCGCGCAAGCAGCGCCTTGCGTGCGATCAACTTGCCTTGCGAATCGGTCAGGCTCAGTTCAACCGCCGGCATTGCCAGCGCCTGCGCGCCCTTGTTGCGCAGGCTCATCGTCAGCCTGACTGACTGCGGCTGACCTGAAATCTTCGACAACGCGCTGCTCTCGATGGACAGATCGGCGATGCGTCGCGGCGGCTCGATGCTGCAGTTCCAGCGCTCGCAGGCGCGTTGCAGCAGGGCTGACGCGATCGGCGAACGCGCTGCGATCGAATCACGCTGGTGGTACACCACCTGCATCATCAACATGAGCAGCAGAATCAGCGAGGTGCCGATCAGTGCGACCCGCATCGCCGGGCTGTTCCAGCGCGATGGCCGCTCGGTCACCTGCATGAATGCCGGCACGACGCCCGGTGGGGCGACCGGCGCTGCGGGTGTGATCGCAGCTTCAGGCGCTGCGCCATAGCCGGTTTTCGAGTGCGGAAACTTGCCAGCCGGCGCGCCGAGTCCGGACACTGGCGTGGCTGCCGCGCCGCTTGCCGGTGTGGTGGTCGGCGGCTCGGTCTGCCCGGCCGGCTGCGCTTCCTCGTCCTGCGTGCCCAACTCATCCGCAAATTCGGCTGTCAGGTCGCGGCCGGTGAGTGGCCCGGCCGAATCCGGATCCTTGCGCGCCAACAGCCCTTGAATGTCGATCGGTGCGGGGTCGGCGGTTGCAGGCGGTCGGGCGACTCGTGGATCGGGACTGCTGGCGGGCGCAGCGGGCGCCGGTACCCGCGACGATGACACTGCCTCGGGTGGATCGAGATCGATCAGGTTGTCGAGTGCGTCGAAGACCTTGTCGCAGCGACCGCAGCGCACCCATCCGTCCGAAACCCGCAGTTGATCCTGAACGACCCGGAATGTCGTTCCGCACGAGATGCAGCGGGTTGCCAGTGTCATCGGAGGCGATCGACTACGCGCATCAGGCTGCTGCCGCCTGGGCAGTCATCAGGATCCAGTCTTCCTCTCGATCGACGACCTGCAGCGTCAGCCAGGCCTGATAGGCGGCTTGCAACTCCTGCTCCTGGCGGTCCAGGATGCCGGCAAGCACCAGGTGCCCGCCCGGCGCGAGGTGGCTGCACAGCAGCGGTGCCAGCAGTTTCAGCGGGGTCGCCAGGATGTTGGCGAGTACCAGCGGATAGAGGCCATTCGCCTGGTCCGGCAGTCCGGCCTGCAGGTCGACACCGTTGGCCTGCGCGTTGGCCCGGGTTGCATCGATGGCATCCGGATCGATGTCGAGTGCGTCGATATGGCGCGCACCGTGCATCGCTGCACCGATGGCCAGGATGCCTGAGCCGCAGCCGTAGTCGAGTACCCGATCCCAGGCCTTCGAAAACGCCGGCGCATGCCCGGCAATCCAGCGCAGACACATCCGGGTCGTCGGATGGGTGCCGGTACCGAACGCAAGTCCGGGATCGAGCCTGATCACCTTGCTGGCCTGGGCCGGCGGCTCGTGCCAGGTCGGAACGATCCAGAACTGATCGGTGATCTCGACCGGCGCGAATTGTGATTGGGTCAGGCGCACCCAATCCTGATCCTCGACTTCATTCAGGCCCTGCAGCGTCACGCCCCTGGCCCAATCCTGGGCGAGCAGCAAGGTCACCGCCTCGTTCGCCTGCGCCGCATCGTTGAACAAGGCCTTTACGGTCGAGCGTTGCCAACCCGGCCGCGCGGGCGGCATTCCGGGCTCACCGAACAGCGCCTGCTCGGCGGGCGTCTGCGCATCGGCATCCTCGACCGATACCGACAACGCAGACAACTCGTCGATCAGCGCGTCGGAAACCGATTCGACCAGCTCCTCGGGTGCAATCAGGTGCAGCTCGACCACGCCCGTCCTTCAGCGCTTGCGCGAGGCCAGCCAGCCTTCGAGGTAGTGGATGTTGGTGCCGCCTTCGATGAACTTGGCATCCACCATCAATTCGCGGTGCAGCGGAATATTGGTCAGGATGCCCTCGACCACGGTTTCCGACAACGCGATCCGCATGCGGGCCAGCGCCTGGTCGCGGGTGTCGCCGTGCACGATGATCTTGCCGATCATCGAGTCGTAGTTCGACGGCACGAAATAGTTGGCGTAGGCATGCGAGTCGACGCGTACGCCGGGGCCACCGGGGGCGTGCCAGGTGGTGATGCGTCCCGGCGACGGGGTGAACTTGTATGGATCCTCGGCGTTGATCCGGCATTCGATCGAGTGACCACGAATCTGGATCTGGCGCTGCGTGAATGGCAGCTTCTCGCCGGCGGCCACTCGAATCTGCATCTGGACGATGTCGATCCCCGACACCATCTCGGTGACCGGGTGCTCGACCTGCACCCGGGTATTCATCTCGATGAAATAGAACTCGCCGTTCTCGAACAGGAACTCGAAGGTGCCGGCACCGCGATAGCCGATCTTCTTGCAGGCCGCCGCGCAGCGGTCGCCGATGCGCTCGATGATGCGGCGCGCGATGCCCGGTGCCGGCGCTTCCTCGATGATCTTCTGGTGGCGGCGTTGCATCGAGCAGTCGCGTTCGCCGAGCCAGACCGCATTCTTGTGCTGGTCGGCCATCACCTGGATCTCGATGTGGCGCGGGTTCTCGAGAAACTTCTCCATGTAGACCTCCGGATTGCCGAAGGCCGCTCCGGCCTCCGCCCGCGTGGTCTGCACCGCATGGATCAGCGCCGCCTCGGTGTGCACCACCCGCATGCCGCGGCCACCACCGCCACCGGCCGCCTTGATGATCACCGGATAACCGATCGCCCGCGCCTGTCGGATGCACTCCTTCGGATCTTCGGGCAATGCGCCCTCCGAGCCGGGCACACACGGCACGCCGGTGCGGATCATGGTCTGCTTGGCAGTGACTTTGTCGCCCATCATTCGGATCGACTCGGGCGTCGGACCGATGAAGGTGAAGCCGCTGCGTTCCACCCGCTCGGCAAAATCGGCGTTCTCGGACAGGAAGCCGTAGCCTGGATGGATCGCCTCCGCGTCGGTCACTTCGGCGGTCGAAATGATCGCGGGCATGTTGAGATAGCTGGCCGCCGATGGTGGCGGGCCGATGCAGACCGCCTCGTCCGCGAGCTTCACATATTTGGCGTCGCGATCGGCCTCGGAATAGACGACCACCGATTTGATGCCCATCTCGCGGCAGGCGCGCTGGATGCGCAGCGCGATCTCGCCTCGATTGGCAATGAGAATTTTCTTGAACATGAGTGCCTTGGCTCGTTCGGCTTCAGCGGGCTGTGCAGATCGGCTGCAGGGCCACGTTCGATCCGGGGACGCCGTGAAGGTCGGTCGGTGTCATTCGATATGAAAGAGCGCCTGGCCGAACTCGACCGGTTGGCCGTTCTCGCACAGGATGCGCGTGATCGTGCCGGTCTTGTCGCCTTCGATCTCGTTCATGATCTTCATCGCCTCGATGATGCAGACCGGCTCGCCTTCCTTGACCTGCGAGCCCACCTCGACCATGGACTTGCCGCCCGGGCTCGATGAACGGTAGAAGGTTCCGACCATCGGCGACTTGACGATGTGGGCGGTCGATTCGGGTTCAGGCGGCGGCGCTGGCGCAGCGGCCGTGGCCACCGTGCCTACCGGGACCGCAACCGCCATCGGGGCTGCAGCGGGCATCGGATAGGCGGTCGGCGCAACCGGTTCGGATTTGACGATCCTGACCTTGCCGTCGGCTTCGGTGATCTCCAGTTCAGAGATGTTCGATTCCGATACCAGATCGATCAGGGTTTTGAGCTTGCGCAGGTCCATCTGGACACCTCCGAAAAAGTTCGACAATCAGGTGTCGAACTGCATTCATTTGTTGGTTTCGGATCGGATCGGAAATCATCGCCTGTCGATCCGTGTACCAATTCTCCGACCGGAACCAGCCGATTGATCGGTGCTGCTGCACAAGCTGGCATCACCAGCGCAGGGTGCGAAGTTTATGCTTTTTGTGTGCACTTACACTCAAATGCAATTCTTTTGATCGATAGCGAGCGTTCTGATTCATCGGATGGTTTGCGCCCAGTTCAACAGTCGGGCCTCATCCACCACGCCGAGGTGCTTGTCGGACAGGCGGCCACTGCTGTCGAATACCGCCGTATAAGGCAACTGACCGGCCGGGTTGCCGAGTTCGCGGCTCAATCGGACGCCGTCCAGACCCGCCAGCGCAATCGGGAAACCGATCGAAAGGCGCTGCAGATAGGCGCGCACCGGTGCGGACTGATCGACCGCCAGGCCCAGCACCTGCCAGCCGCGCTCACGGTGGAAGCGGTCGAGCAGGGGCATTTCCGCCAGGCATGGCGGACACCAGGTGGCCCAGAAATTCAGCAGCAAGGGTTTGCCGCGCCAGGTCGACATCGGCATGGTGCCGCCGTCGGGCTGGTCGAACGACATCTGCCAGAAGGCGTGGCTGGCCGCTTCGTGCGGATGGTCTGCGGCCAGCCTGCGCCAGGCGAAGTTGGCTCCTGCGCCCGCGGCAATCGATGCGAGGCCGATCGCCAGCCAGTGCCGACGCCTCAGGCGGCTTTTGCTCGGCGCCTGGTTCATCGAAGCGCTTCGCCCAGCAGCTTGCGCAGCGCGTCCAGATTGCCGCGCATGCTGCGTCCTTGTCCATCGGGCCGCAGGCCACCGCGCAGGTCGTCGTGGTCGAGGATGCTCAGATGAACCGTCACCGGCTCCGAGAGCGCGGGACACGGACTGGCCACACTGAGCACATCGATCGAATCGTTGCGTGGCCCGGTGATGCTGCCGACCTCGTAGTCCACCCCCTTGTCGATCAGCGCCAATTCGGCAGCCTTCGAATCGTCGCAGTACAGCTCGATGTGAACTGCGCTGAGTCGGGTCGCGGTGCCCCGCCAGACCGCTCCGGTCAGGTGTGGCCTGAATTCGGCCAGGCGCTGCATCCACGACAGCGCGACTTCACGCAACGCGCGCAGCTCCGACGCCTGGGTATCGGCACAGAAGATGTCGATGTAGCTGCGCACCTCGTCCTCGAGCTGGTCGTTGCTCGGCAGTTCGGCCCGGCGAGTGCCGGAGCGACCGAGGTCGCGCGCTGCCCGTCGTTTGGCCGGCCCGTATTCCATGCCCTCCTCGACCACCAGGCGGGCAGCGGCCATGGCGATTTCTGCCGACAGTCTCGAAACCATCGGGCCATTGTAGGAAGGCGACATGAATGTCATGGCAATTCGACAGCGCCCATGCGCGCGACGATGGTTGCCGCACGCCCGTTGACATACGCGGAACTCGGGCGTTTCTCGAACCGCTTGGGAGCGGGCAGCATGACGGCCAGGCGCGCCGCCTGATGGGCGCTGAGCCTGGCAGCGCTGCTGCCGAAATAGTGACGCGAGGCGGCCTCGGCGCCGAACAGACCCTCGCCCCATTCGACGTTGTTCAGGTAGATTTCCAGGATTCGCCGTTTGCCGAGCAAGGTCTCGAGCATGAATGTGATCGCGAACTCCTGCGCCTTGCGCGCGATGTTGCGCTCAGGTCCCAGGAACAGGTTTTTTGCCAGTTGCTGGGTGATCGTCGAGCCGCCGACGATCTTCGGCGCCACCCGCTTCGGTGGGCTTGGTGCTTCGGTTGACCGGATCTTCGCGGCGCCCGCGCGTTTGTCCAACTGCTCGTTGAGCTTGGTCGCGCGTGCCTCTGCGAGCTGATTGCGCTCCCACGCCCGTTCCAGCGCATCCCATTCGACCCCGCTGTGCTCGGCGAAGCCGGCGTCTTCGCTGGCGATCACCGCGCGTTTCAGCTGCGCCGAGATCTGCTCCGCATCCACCCACTGCTGGCTCCAGGCGATCTGGTGCTTCTGAGACAGCAGGCGCCAGGCCTCGGAGCGCTGGAACGCCGTCGACTGCGGGTCGACGACCGCCATCAGCGCGACCCGGCCGATGAAATAGATCTGCAAACCCAGCGCCGCGATCAGCAGCAGCACCAGCAAGCGCCAGGCGCTACTCCAGAAGGACGAACCAGAGGCCTTCATCGGGCGGTGGCTTGCAAGCGGCTGCGCAGGGCCTGCAGCACCTCGGCGGTCGCCGGGCGAATGCCCCGCCACAGATCGAAGGCTTCCGCCGCCTGTTCGACCAGCATGCCCAGACCGTCACGGCCGACGGCCCCGTGCCGGCGTGCCCATCCCAGGAAGCCGTCGGCCGCAGCGCCGTACATCATGTCGACGGCCAGCGCGCCCGGCTGCAGCACGCTGCCCGGCACCGGCACTGCCGCCGATTGCAGGCTGCTGGCACTGGCGTTGATGACGATGTCGTATCCGCTTCCCGGCGCGTCGAGGCCGCCGGCTTGCAGGTCGACCTGACACTCGCGTGCCAGCGCGGCGTGGCGCTCGGCCAGCGCCGTTGCATGGGCCGGCGTGCGGTTGACGACCCGCAGCAATACCGGCCGCGCCTGCAGCAGCGAACCCAACGCGCCCGCGGCACCGCCACCGGCGCCCAGCAGCAACAACTTGCGGCCGCGAATCTCGACGCCGGCGTTGTGTTCGATGTCGCGAACCAGTCCGATGCCATCGGTGTTGTCGCCGTACCACCCGTCGGCGTCGAAGCGCAGCGTATTGGCGGCACCGGCCTGGCGCGCCCGCGCGCTGCGCCGCGTGGCCAGATCATGGGCCTGGAACTTGAACGGCACGGTCACGTTGCAGCCGCGTGCCGGGCCATCGATGCCCTCCGAACCGTGACTGGAGCGGGCAAATTCTCGAACTGTCGCACTGAAGGCGTCGGGCGCCGACAACAGCCGGCCATAGTGCAGAGCCTGGCCGGTCGCCTGCGCGAAAGCAGCGTGTATGAACGGCGACTGGCTGTGCGCCACCGGGTTGCCGAGGACCACATAGCGGTCGATGCCGGGATGCCGGGGAGGCGGTTCGGTCGGGCGATTCATGGCCGGGGCGCGCCGAGGGTGGTCTGCAAGGCTTCATTGCGGGTGAAGCGAAAGCGCGAGGTGATCACCAGTTCATCGGCCTCGCGACGCATGGCTGGCGTGAAATCGCCGTAAGGCGAAGCGGCGTTGACGATGGCCATCGCATATCGGTCGAGGATCGCCGAGCCCGACGAGTGAATGATGCTGGCGTCGACCACCTTGCCGCTGGCGTCGACGGTGACGTTCATCGTCAAATCGCCGTAGAGCTTCTGGCCCTGGTGCACCGGAAAGTTGCGCGTGCCGCGATCTTCCACCTTGCGGCGCAGGTGATCGTAATACTGGGCGTAGGCCTTTTCCTTGGTTGCCGGGCTGATATAGCGGCGACGCGGCCGGACGTTGTCCTCGTTGACCCGCTTCTCGATCTCGGCCAGCAACTGCAGCAACTGGCGGCGGCGTTCTTCGTCGGCCTGTTGCTGCGGCGTTCCCTGTTCGCGGATCGGATCGGGCGCCGGCAACATGGCCAGCTCCCGGCGCACCACCGTCAGCAGCTGCTCCTGGGCCTGCTGCAGTTTTTCGATCATCACATGGGTTTCCTGGTCGGCATCGCCGACCTCCAGCATGTTCGACGCCGGTAGCGGCGAACTGCTGCGTCCGCTGGCCGCATCGCCGCCACCGGCAAGATTGGCCTGCGCAATCGCCAGCGCCTCGACCGGCGCCTCTCCGGAACGCGAATTGACCAGGATGACCTCCATCGGTGCGTCCTCGAGCACGCGCTTGAATGCCTGCCCATCGACCAGACGCACGCTGATCAAGGCAGCATGAACGCCAATCGACACCAGGATGGCGATCTGCAGGGTCGTGAGTTTCTTCCACACGGTGATGAGGAATTCAGGGGTCCCGGACGGGTGTCGACAATGGGGCAGCGTCTGCGGCTTCGTCCGGATTCTCCAGGACATCGATGGCCAGTTTCAAGGGCCCGCTGCCTTCGCTGCTGCGTTCGTCGGAGCCGTCGTCCGCATCATCTGCCACTGCCTGTTCGGGGATGCTTGTCGCCTGGTCGTCGAGGCGCGCCGTCACCTTGGCTTGCAGGTCCAGCGTCAGCAGGTCGTGGCTGGCCACGCGCACCCGCACCAGCGCGCCACGCGGCAGATTTTCCGCACCCAGCGCACGAAACACCAGCGGCAGCGTTTCGGCGCGGATCAGTCCGTCCTTCATTACCGTCGCATCGAGTTCGTCAATGCCTTGCTGCTGCAGGCGGCGCAGCGTCCAGTAGCGTTCGATCGTCGACTGGAAGCCGTTGTAGGCACTGTAGGCGGCGTCGAATGCCGAGATGATCGAGAACAGGACAGCGTCGCGGGGCTTGAACGGCGCGGCCAGCGCAGCGGTCGTTCCGTGCCGCGCACAGGCGATGATCTGCCACTGGTTGACCAGATCGACATAACGCCGCAGCGGTGACGTGGCCCAGGTGTATTGCGCGACGCCCATGCCGGCGTGGGGAGCAGGCTTGATGCCCATCCGCACCTTGATTCCCGGCGCCATGCTGGCCTGGCTGCGGTAGATGCCGGGTACGCCGCAATCGGCGATCCAGCGGCCCCAGGTGCTGTTGGCGAGGATCATCGCTTCGGCCACGATCAGATCGAGCGGCGCGCCGCGCTGGCGGGTGGAGATCAGCACGGTCTCGCTGCCGTCCGGCTCGTCGGCTTGTTTGCCTTCGAGACGGAAGTTGTAGTCCGGGCGATTGAAATTTTCCGGCTTGCCACGCACCACCTCGCGCCCCGCCTTCAGATGCCGGGCCAGCCGGAACGCGAACCGCAGTTCGGCGCCGAATGCATAGTCGGCGGGCGCTTCGCCGGTCAGGCTCGGCTCGGTGACGATGGCATCGAGCTGGTCGTGGCGCAGGTTGGCGGCGATCGTGATCCGGTCGAGGCGGGTCTGGGTCGAGCGGATCTCGAGAGTTTGCTCGTCGAGCGTCACGTACAGCGAAACCGCCGGGCAGACGCGCCCCTCGAGCAAGGTGTAGGCCTGCACCACCTCGTCGGGCAGCATGGTCAACTTGTGGCCCGGCATGTAGACGGTCGACAGGCGCTCGCGGGCGATCTTGTCGAGCGGCGAGTCGATGCCGAAGGCCAGCGCCGGGGCGGCGATATGGATGCCGAAGGTCACCGAGCCGGTGCCCAGGCCCTGCACCGACAGCGCGTCGTCGATCTCCGTGGTTGCCGAATCATCGATCGAAAAGGCCTGCACGTCCGACAGCGGCAGCTCTTCCTTGATCACCGGCGCGGCCAGTGCCGGGAAACCCGTGCCCTTCGGGAAATTCTCGAACAGGAAGCGCTTCCAGTGGAACTGATACGGTGAGCTGATGGCGCCTGCTGCCGTCAGCAGATCGAGTGGCGCGCGGTGCGACTGTTTCGACGCTTCTACAACCGCCTTGTATTCAGGTGAATTCTTGTCGGGCCTGAACAGGATCTTGTAAAGCTGCTCGCGGATCGGCTGCGGACAGCTGCCGGCCACCAGTTCGGTGGCCCAGGCCGCAATCTGCTCGGCCACCTGTTTTTTCCGTTCGATGCCGAGCAGCGCCGCCTTGACGATCTCTTCGGGTGCCTTCTTGAACAGCCCCTTGCCGAGGCGGCGAAAATAATGCGGCGCCTCGAACAGCCGGAACAACATCGCCGCCTGCGTCGCGACGTCGGCCTTGTCGCTGAAATAGTCGCGCGCCAGTTCCGAGAAACTGAATTCTTCATCGGGAGCGAACTCCCAGGCCAGATCGAGCTCGATGTCGGCGCACTTTTCCTGCGCCGCCGCCATCAACTCGGCAGGTTGAGGCTGCTCGAATCTGAGCAACACATTGGCCGCCTTCACCTTGACCCGCTTGCCGGATTCGAGTTCGACCTGGGCCGATGTGTCGGCCTCCGACATCACGCGGCCGGCGAGAAACTTGCCGCCATCTTCAAACAGTGCATACATGGCCCGATTGTCGCCGCTCGGCTGCGGGATCCGTCGCCGCAGGTCGACGCCGCCGGGACCTAGCCGCGTAGACCCGCCTCACTAGCAATTGGCGCTGACAGCCGGCGATCGAGCTTCTATAGTCGACGGGATTCGCCGAGTCGCTTCGCGGGCCGGTCGGACACTCCACATACAAGGAACGGGTGAGCCATGGTCAAGAAAACCAAGCAGACGGCCGGCAAGGAAGCTGGCGCCGGCAACATGTTCGACCGCGCGCTGGCTGGCTCGGTAAGGGAGTCGGCGCAACAGATCTGGCTGGCCGGCATGGGCGCCTTCGCCAAAGCCCAGGAAGAGGGCAGCAAGGTTTTCGATGCGCTGGTCAAGGATGGCGTGACGCTGCAACGCAAAACCCAGGCCGCCGCCGAAGGGAAGATCGGCGAAGTCACCAGCCGGGTCACCAACATGGCGGGTGAAGTCGGCAGCAAGGCGGGTCAACACTGGGACAAGCTCGAGACGATCTTCGAAGGGCGGGTTGCCCGTTCGATGGGCCGGCTGGGCGTGCCCACCAGCGCGGAAATGGCTGATCTGCGCAAGCAGATCGATGCCCTGAGCGCCGAAGTGGCGCGCCTGGCCAAAGGCGCGAAGGCGGCGGGCAAGACCGCGGCCTCGACGAAGCGCACCGTACCGGCCAAGAAGGCGGCATCGAAGGCCGCTTCCAAGCGGCGCAGCCCGGCCAAAAAGGCCTCTGCGGCTTCCTGAGCCGAGCGGTTTGCGGGTTCGGCGCCGCGCCGACTCCGGCGGCTGACTGAAAAGCGCCTGGAACTGCTGCTGAGGTGCTGAATCAGGACGCCAGATGGCCGGGGAACAGCCACAACAAGCCCGCCGTCATCGTCAGATAACGCGCAAATTTGCCGATTGCCATGTAGACCAGACACGGCCAGAACGGCAGGTTGAGCCAGCCCGCGACCGCGCACAGCGGATCGCCGATCAGCGGCATCCAGGACAGCAAGCAGGTCTTCGGGCCGAAGCGCTTCAGCCAGTCGAGCGCGCGCACATGCGCCGGCCCGTGGTGGAAGTGTTCGAACGCCCGCTCGGCGCCGCGCCCCATCCACCAACTGACTGCGCCGCCCAGTGAATTGCCGATGGTCGCGACCACGATGGCTGGCCAGAACATCGACGGGTTCAGCTTGACCAGCCCGAACACCGCCGGCTCCGAGCCGAGCGGCAACAGCGTGGCCGATATGAAGGACACGACGAACACCGTGCTGAGGCCGAATTGCGGCAGCGCCAGCGCGGTCATCAGGGCAGTCAGCTGGGCTTCGAACCAGACACTCATGGGCGGCGATTATGGGCTGGCGACGCGGTCCGGTGCCGCATGCCCGGCCCGCCCGGCTGGCGCACCGGCATGTCGCGTGGCGGTGCCCTTGCCGGTGACGCGTACCGCTATACTGCTGCCTCCTTTTTGAGCAGCCCGGCGCGATCTCCGGGCCCCCTGCAGCCTCATGGCTCCCTTGCGCATCGGCCCGATAGCAGTGGCCAACCGATTGTTCGTGGCACCGATGGCTGGTGTCACCGACCGGCCATTCCGCCAGTTGTGCAAACGCCTCGGTGCGGGCCACGCGGTCAGCGAGATGGTGACCTCGCGCCGGGATCTGTGGCATACGCTGAAGACCAGCCGGCGCGCCAACCACGATGGCGAGGTGGCGCCGATTGCCGTACAGATCGCCGGCACCGAGCCGGCAATGATGGCCGAAGCCGCGGTCTACAACATCGATCGCGGCGCGCAGATCATCGATATCAACATGGGCTGCCCGGCCAAGAAGGTCTGCAATGTGTGGGCCGGTTCGGCACTCATGCAGGACGAGCCGCTGGCGATTCGCATCATCGATGCGGTGGTCGCGGCCTGCGCGCCGCGCGGCGTGCCGGTGACGTTGAAGATGCGCACCGGCTGGCGGCAGGATCAACGCAATGCCCTGTCGATGTCGTTGGCTGCAGAGGCTGCCGGCATCGCGATGGTCGTGATTCATGGCCGCACCCGCGAACAGGGTTATGGCGGTCAGGCAGAACATGCAACGGTGACCGCGGTCAAGGCCGCCCTGAGGATTCCGGTGGTTGCCAACGGCGACATCGACAGCCCGCAGCGCGCGGCAGCGGTGCTGGCGCAGACCGGTGCCGACGCCGTGATGATCGGGCGTGCGGCGCAGGGTCGGCCCTGGATCTTCCGCGAGATCGGTCACTTCTTGCGCACCGGCGAACTGCTCGCCCCACCCAGCGTGTGGCAGGCCAAGGCGTGGCTGCTCGAACACCTTGACGATCACTACAGCCTGTATGGCGAATTTACCGGCGTTCGCACGGCGCGCAAGCACATCGGCTGGGCGGTGCGCGACATGCCTGGCGGCCTGGCTTTCCGCGCCGAGATGAACGCGCTGGAAAGCAGTGCCGAGCAGATGCGGGCGCTGGCGGCGTGGTGCGACGCGCTGGCCCGGCACTATCCAAGCTGGCCGGCGCCCGATTCCGACCGTTTGGCGATGCCTGGCATTGCCGCCAACGATGGATCGGTCCGCGAGCACATCGGCTCGGCGGCACGCGTGGCATGAGTGCCTCCGTCGAGCCTTTGTGCGCGGCGCGCTGCGTCCCGCGCCGCCCGGTCGCTCCTTGTGCGAGGTTGGCCTGGTGAGCAACAACAACGATCTCGAGGACTGCATCCGCGACAACCTCGAAACCTATTTCAAGGATCTGGACGGTGTCGCGCCCGCGGCGATGTACGACATGATCCTCAGCGTGGTCGAGAAGCCGTTGCTGGAAGTGGTAATGCAACATGCTGACGGCAACCAGAGCCGCGCGGCCGACTGGTTGGGCATCAATCGCAATACGCTGCGCCGCAAGCTGCTGGCCCACCAGCTGATCAAATGAGGCCGTCGGCTGGTGGTTTGCCGGCTGCCTGAACCAGCGCGGATGCGGCATGGCGGGTCGATCCTGTCGCGCCACTCCCCTTTTACCGACATTTCCTGGATCAATCGATGCAAGCCCTGATATCCGTATCCGACAAGACTGGTGTGCTCGAACTGGCGCGCGGTCTGCACGCCCTGGGCATCGGCCTGCTGTCGACCGGCGGCACTGCGAAATTGCTGGCCGAGCACGGCCTGCCGGTGGTCGAGGTCGCCGATCACACCGGCTTTCCGGAGATGCTCGACGGCCGGGTCAAGACCCTGCACCCGCGCATTCATGGTGGCCTGCTGGCGCGCCGTGAACTGCCGGCTCACATGGCCGCGTTGGCCGAGCACGGCATCGCGACGATCGACCTGCTGGTTGTCAACCTCTATCCCTTCGAGGCCACGGTCGCCAAACCGGGCTGCACGCTCGACGATGCGATCGAGAACATCGACATCGGCGGACCGGCGATGGTCCGCTCGGCGGCGAAGAACTGGAAGGATGTCGCGGTGCTGACCGACGCCGGGCAATATGCCGGCGTGCTGGCTGAGCTCGAGCAGGCCGGCACCTTGGCCGATGCGACGAAATTCGGCCTGGCGGTGGCTGCCTTCAACCGCATCTCCAACTACGACGCGGCGATCAGCGATTACCTGTCCGCCTTGCAGCCCGACGGCAGCCGCAACGAGTTTCCGGCGCAAAGCAACGGCCGCTTCGTCAAGCTGCAGGACCTGCGGTATGGCGAGAACCCGCACCAGCAGGCGGCGTTCTATCGCGATCTGCACCCGGCGCCGGGATCGCTGGTGACGGCCGTGCAACTGCAGGGCAAGGAGCTGTCGTACAACAACATTGCCGACGCCGATGCGGCCTGGGAATGCGTCAGGAGCTTCTCGTTCGATGCCGATGGTGCAGCCTGTGTGATTGTCAAGCACGCCAATCCGTGTGGCGTGGCGCTCGGTGCGGACGCCGCTGCGGCCTATTCGCATGCCTTCGCCACCGATCCGACATCGGCCTTCGGCGGCATCATCGCTTTCAATTGCACGGTCGATGCGGCAGCCGCCGAGCGGGTGGCCAGGCAGTTCGTCGAAGTGCTGATCGCGCCCGCCTACACCGACGAAGCGCGCGCCATCTTCGCCGCCAAGGCGAATACGCGGGTGCTGCAGATCGCCATCGAGGCGGTGCAGTCTGGCGCTGAATCGGCCTGGGCCCAGGGGCGCAATGCGCATGACGTGAAACGCATCGGCTCGGGCCTGTTGATCCAGTCGGCCGACAACCACCGCTTGCGGCTCGACGATCTGCAGATCGTCACCGAGAAGACACCGACGCCGACCCAGCTGGCCGACCTGATGTTTGCGTGGAGGGTGGCGAAATATGTCAAGAGCAACGCCATCGTCTTCTGCGGCCAGAGCCGCACGTTGGGCGTCGGCGCCGGGCAGATGAGCCGCATCGATTCGGCGCGGATTGCCGCGATCAAGGCGGAAAACGCCGGACTCGCGCTGGCCGGATCCGTGGTCGCCAGCGATGCGTTTTTTCCGTTTCGCGACGGGCTCGACGTGGTCTGCGATGTTGGTGCCACGGCGGTCATCCAGCCAGGCGGTTCGGTGCGCGATGGCGAGGTGATCGCCGCGGCCAACGAACGTGGCATCGTGATGGCGTTTACCGGCGTGCGGCACTTCCGCCACTGACGCCAGATCGATGCGCATCCTCGGAATCGATCCCGGCCTGGTGACCACCGGCTTCGGCGTGATCGACGCCGATGGCCCGCAACTGCACTATGTGGCCAGCGGCACGATCAGAACCAGCGCGGTGCAGATCGGACAACTGCCGGCGCGCCTGAAGCTGATCTTCGATGGCGTGCGCGAGATCAGTGAGCGTTACCAGCCCGGCTGCGCCGCGGTTGAGATCGTCTTCGTCAATGTCAATCCGCAATCGACGCTGCTGCTTGGACAGGCGCGGGGTGCGGCGATCACCGCGCTGGTGTTCGGCCAGCTCGACGTATCCGAATATACGGCGCTGCAGATGAAGAAGGCGATCGTCGGTCACGGCCATGCGCGCAAGGAGCAGATCCAGGAAATGGTGATGCGGCTGCTGAAGCTGCCCGGCCTGCCGGGCAAGGATGCGGCCGATGCGCTGGGCCTGGCAATTTGCCACGCACATGCCGGAGCGTCGTTTGCAGCGATGGCCAAGGCGGCAACCTTGACCCGGCGCTCACACGCCCAGTTCAAGGGTGGCCGCACCTATTGACGAGCTGCGAGCCGGTGCAGCATGGGATGTGATGGCCGCCCGGTAATGCCTCGGAGGGCATCGATCGATCGCCCGCCAGGGGTTGCTACCAACCAAACGGGCAGGGGTGCCTACAATTTGGCGGCCGACGCGGTCTGCGTGCCGGTCTTCGACCCATCTCTCCATTTTGATCAGGTGTCCGACCATGACCATTGAAACCGCCGGCGAGACCCCCGAGTCGCGCCTGGCCAAGATCGCGCCGCGGGACAAGGCCGAAATCCTGGCCCAGGCCCTGCCGTACATCCGCCAATTCCATGGCAAGACCATCGTCATCAAATATGGCGGCAATGCGATGACCGATGCCGAACTGCAGCAGGATTTCGCCGAGGACGTGGTGCTGCTGAAGCTGGTCGGCATGAATCCGGTGGTGGTTCATGGAGGCGGCCCGCAGATCGAGGAGGCGCTGGCCAAGATCGGAAAGAAGGGCACCTTCATCCAGGGCATGCGCGTGACCGACGACGAAACCATGGAAGTCGTCGAGTGGGTGCTCGCCGGCCAGGTGCAGCAAGACATCGTCGGGCTGATCAATGTCGCCGGCGGCAAGGCGGTCGGACTGACCGGGCGCGACGGTGGCCTGATCCGGGCCCGCAAGCTGAAGATGTTCGACCTGAAGGATCCGAGCAAGGAACACGATGTCGGTTCGGTCGGCGAGATCGAGTCGATCGATCCGAGCGTGGTGCGTGCGCTGCAGGACGACCAGTTCATTCCGGTGATTTCGCCGCTGGGCTTCGGCGCCAACAACGAGAACTACAACATCAACGCCGATGTGGTGGCGGGCAAGCTGGCGGAGGTTCTGAAAGCTGAAAAGCTGATGCTGCTGACCAACATCCCGGGCGTGATGAACAAGCAGGGCGAGTTGCTGACCAACCTGACCACGCGCGAGATCGACGAGTTGTTTGCCGACGGCACGATCAGCGGCGGCATGTTGCCGAAGATCGCGTCGGCGCTTGACGCGGCCCGCAACGGCGTCAACTCGGTTCACATCATCGATGGTCGCGTGCCGCACGCGATGCTGCTCGAGGTGCTGACCGATCAGGCCTACGGAACCATGATCCGTTCGCACTGACGCCATCGACCGGCCGGCATGAGGCCCAAGCTGTCATTGCTGGCGAAGCGGCCGCTCACCTGGCTGTTCGATCTGGACAATACGCTGCACGACGCGTCGCACTCGGCGTTTCCGTTCACCAGCGTTGCCATGGCCGAGTTCATCGTGACGCACCTCGGACTGTCGGCGCCCGATGCAAGCGCCTTGCGGCAGCACTATTGGCAGCGCTACGGCGCCACCTTGCTCGGCATGGTGCGGCACCATGGCATCAAGGCCGGACATTTTCTCGACGAGACGCATCGACTGCCCGGGCTGGAACAACGGCTGCGTTGCAGCGCGGCCGATCGGGCAGCGCTCAACCGCCTGCCGGGAGAAAAATATGTGCTGACGAATGCACCCCGGGCGTATGCGATGCGTGTGCTCGAAGGCTTGGGCCTGTCGCGCTGCTTTCAAGGTGTCATCACGATCGAGGACATGGTGATGTTCGGCCAGCATCGGCCCAAGCCCGACTCGCGCATGCTGCGCCATGTGCTGGCCCGCTTGAAGCGGCCGGCTGCACGCTGCGTGCTGGTGGAAGATACCTTGTCGAACCAGAAATCGGCGCGTCGAGTCGGCATGCGAACGGTCTGGATGCAGGGCTATCTCGATGTTCCCAGCAATCCGGGCAGGCAGGTGCTGTCGGGGCGCAAGCCGTCGTACGTCTGTGCCAGAATCAAATCCATTCGACGCCTTCATTCATTCGCCCCGTTCCGCCGATGAACCCCCTTCCAGATCCTGACTCCGGATCGCCTGGGGAAGCGATGTCCGCCGAGGAGCTTGTGTCGACCGCGGGTGACGCAGTGGCTGCGCCGTCGGTGCGCAAGCGGCTCAAGCCGGGTGAGCGCAGATTGCAGATCCTGCAGGCGCTGGCGACCATGCTCGAGCAGCCCGGCGCCGAGCGGGTCACCACCGCTGCGCTGGCCGCACGCCTCGAACTCAGCGAAGCCGCGTTGTACCGGCACTTCGCCAGCAAGGCGCAGATGTTCGAGGGACTGATCGAATTCATCGAACACAGCATCTTTACCTTGACCAATCAGATCAGCGAGCGCGATGGTGACCCTCGATGGCGCGCCGGTCGGGTGGTGGCCGTGCTGCTGCAGTTCGCCGAAAAAAATCCGGGCATGACGCGGGTGATGGTGGGCGACGCGTTGGTATTCGAACACCAGCGCCTGAGCCAGCGGATGAGCCATTTTTTCGATCGGATCGAGTCGCAGCTCAAAAATTGCCTGCGCTCCCCGGCGCAGGCCGGCGCTGCCCCCGGGATGGCGGTCGATGCACAACTGCGCGCCTCGGTGCTGACCTCGTTTGCGGTCGGTCGCCTGCAGCGTTTCGCGCGCAGCGAATTCAAGCGCCTGCCGACCGAAAATCTGGAGGCTAGCCTGCAGCTGATCGCCGGAACGGCCAGCGGCGAATAGAAGGCCGTGACCTGCCACCGACCTCGATCGGCGAGGTTTTCGCCGTCTCACTTGCTGTTCACTGAACTGTTGTCATGTCCGCACTGGATCACCTCATCTTGCGCGCCGAGGCGCTGATCACGCGGCTTGAAGCCGTGCTTCCGCAGCCGCTCGGCCAACCCGATTGGTCTGCCTCCATCGCATTTCGTTACCGCAAGCGCAACGGCGTGTGTCGGATCGAGCCGGTGCGCCAGGTGGCGACGATCCGCCTCGACGAGCTGAGCGAGGTCGAACCGCAGAAAGAGCGGCTGGTTCGCAATACCGCGCAATTCGTCGACGGGCATGGTGCCAACAACGTGTTGCTGACCGGCGCACGTGGCACCGGGAAAAGCTCACTGATCAAGGCCTGCCTGAATCAGTTTGCCGACCGCGGGCTGCGCCTGATCGAGGTCGACAAATCCGATCTGGTCGATCTGCCCGACATCGTCGATCTGGTGTGTGAACGGCCCGAGCGCTTCATCGTCTATTGCGACGACCTGAGCTTTGATGAAGGCGAGGCGGGCTACAAGGCCCTGAAGTCGATTCTCGACGGCTCGATTTCGCAGGCCGGCGACAACGTGCTGGTATATGCCACCAGCAACCGCCGCCACCTGCTGCCGGAGTACATGAAGGAGAACCTCAGCTACCAGCACACCGAGGATGGCGAGGTACACCCCGGCGAGGTGATCGAGGAGAAGATTTCGCTGTCCGAGCGCTTCGGTCTGTGGATCAGTTTCTATCCGTTCACCCAGGCCGAATACCTGGTGATCATGGCGCAGTGGTTGCGCGGATTCGGCGTCGCGGAAGAGGCGATCGTGGCGGCGCGCCAGGAGAGCCTGGTCTGGGCACTCGAGCGTGGCTCGCGCTCGGGACGGGTTGCGTATCAGTTCGCCAAGGACTACGCCGGAAGGCACATCGCGTGAGCGATGCGCAGGCCCGTCAACCGGTCGATGTGGCGGTCGGTGTGTTGATCGAGCGGCTGCCCGATGGCCGCGAGGGGCGGTTTCTGCTGACCTCGCGCCCGCTCGGCAAGGTCTATGCGCACCACTGGGAATTCCCCGGCGGCAAGCTGGAAGCCGGGGAATCAGTCGAGCAGGCGTTGCGACGCGAATTGCGCGAAGAATTGGGGGTGGAAATCGGTGCCGTGTTGCCGTGGAAGATCGAGATGGTGGACTATTCGCACGCGCTGGTCCGCCTGCATTTCTGCAAGGTCTTCGAATGGCGCGGCGAATTCCAGATGCTCGAGCGCCAGCAGATGGCCTGGCAGGATTTGCCGGTGCAGGTCAAGCCGCTATTGCCCGGAACCATTCCGGTGCTGCACTGGTTCGCCGAGGAGCGGCAACACGTCGGCGCTACCCGCGCCGAATGAGAAGGCCGGGAGGCGACGCTGGCGGCAGGGGGTGAGGCGCGGCCGCTGTCGCCTACACTGATCACATGAGCTGGCTCGACGAGATCAAATGGGATGCAGACGGCCTGGTGCCGGTGATCGCGCAGCAACGCGGCAGCAACGAGGTGTTGATGTTCGCGTTCATGAATCGCGAGGCGCTGCGGGCGACGCTGCAGCGTGGCGAGGCTGTGTACTGGAGCCGCTCGCGCCAGCGCCTGTGGCACAAGGGCGAAGAATCCGGCCATGTGCAGGCGGTGCACGAGGTTCGACTCGATTGCGACGGCGACGTGGTGTTGCTGTCGGTCAGCCAGGGGGGTTCGCCGGCGATTGCCTGTCACACCGGTCGACACAGCTGTTTTTTCCGCCGACTCGAAGCCGACGAGTGGAAAACCGTCGATCCGGTCTTGAAAGATCCGCAACAGATCTACAAATAGGGTGATGGAAAACGAAACCCGAGCCGCGTCGCAAGATGTACTCGCCCGACTGGCCGAGGTGGTGGCGCAGCGCCGTGGCGGCGACCCCGATCGCAGCTACGTGGCGCGGCTGTTCGCCAAGGGCAACGACGCGATCCTGAAAAAGATCGGCGAGGAAGCCACTGAAACCGTGATGGCCGCGAAAGACGCCGATCGGCAGAAAATCGTCGCCGAGATGGCCGATCTGTGGTTTCACTGCCTGCTGGCGCTCGAAGCCTTTCAGTTGAAGCCGGCGGACGTGCTGGCCGAACTGCAGCGCCGCGAGGGCCTGTCGGGTCTGGAAGAATTTGCCGCACGCCAACTCCAGCAACGAGAGGAGCAGGGAACATGAACGACGTGATCCAGTTCGACGACCGCATGCGATCCTTGAAAACGGTCGGCCACATCAGTTATCTGCTGCACACGGTGGTCGCCATCGGTGCGGTGCTGCCCGGCATCCAGGCCAGTGTCGCGCTGCTGCTGGTGGCTTTCCTGATCGACCTTATCAAGAAGGACGACGCGGTCGGCACCTGGCAGGAATCGCATTTTCGCTGGCGCATCCGCAGTGTGTTGTGGGCTGGTGGCCTCTATCTGGTGACCGCGCCGCTGTGGGTGCTGTTGCTCGTGCCGGGCTGGATCGCCTGGGCGCTGATCTCGATCTGGTTCCTGTACCGCGTGGTGCGTGGCTGGATCAACCTCAGCAACAACACCGCGATGCCCGATTGACACCGGCCTGATCGCCATCCTGCCCACCATGAGCCACGTCCCCACCTGCATCTTCTGCAAGATAGTCGAAGGGACGATTCCCTGCCGCAAGGTCTACGAAGACGACGAAGTGCTCGGCTTCCACGACATTGCGCCGTGGGCGCCGGTGCACTTTCTGCTGATTCCGAAGCAGCACATCGGCTCCCTGTACGACACCGATCCGGCGCAGCACGCCGCGCTGCTCGGCAAGATGTTGGCGCTGGCACCCCAGCTGGCGCTCGAGCAGGGCGTCGTCAACGGCTTCCGGGCCTTTGTCAACACCGGCCCGGATGGCCGGCAAGAGGTCCCTCACCTGCACCTGCATGTGATTGGCGGCCCGCGGCCGTGGGCCAAGGGATAGCCGACGCCGGATCGACCGCGCACCCGCTTCGTCCGCAATCGCATCAGGGTGTCATGTCGGTCGCCTAGAATCCGCCCTATTGCGACAGGAGAAAATCATGGGTTCATTCAGTGTCTGGCACTGGTTGATCGTGTTGTTGGTCGTGGTGCTGATTTTCGGCACCAAGAAACTCAAGAACATCGGGTCTGATCTGGGTGGTGCGGTCAAGGGTTTCAAGGACGGCGTTCGCGAAGGCGGATCCACCAGCGACACCGACCCCAACGCGCCGAAGGTAACGACGCAAAAACGTGACGACGGCAATACCGTCGATGTCGAAGCCAAGACCAAGGTGTGAGGCATATCGGCTTGAGCCCGGCAGTGGCCGAACCGGCTGGAACGGCCCGCAGTTTGCTCGATGATTGATTTCGGTTTCGACAAGATCGCGCTGATCGGCGCCGTGGCGCTGATCGTCATCGGTCCCGAGCGCTTGCCCCGGGTGGCCCGTACGGTGGGTCATTTCATCGGCAAGGCGCAGCGTTATGTCTCGGACGTCAAGGCCGAGGTCAACCGATCGATCGAGCTCGAAGACCTGAAGAAGATGAAGACCGAGTTCGAGGACGCCGCGCGCAATGTCGAGAGCAGCGTCAACAGCCAGATCCATCAGACGAAATCCGACCTGGATCAGGTCTGGGGTGAATCGGAATCGGCAAGCAATGCCGGTTCGGGCGGTGATGCCTATCTGCCGCCACCTCCCGAATACCGCCATCCTAAAAAGAATTGGCGCCTCAAGCGTGGCGCCACGCCGCAGTGGTACAAACATCGACACGGGGTGCGTGGCAAGGCCCAGTCGGGTGCGGCCCGGGTGGCCCGCTTCAGACCACCGCAGGCACGAAATTGATCCCGCATCGCCCGGCAGCGACTGAGCGCCCGCTCCGATGAGTTCCAACAAATCAGGCCCCGATGAACTCGAGGGCAGCGAACAACCGTTTGTTTCGCACCTGATCGAGCTGCGCGACCGGCTGATTCGCGCCTCGATCGCGGTCGGTGTCTGCTTTGCCGCTCTGGCATTCTGGCCCGGACCGGGCAATCTGTACGACATGCTCGCTGCACCCTTGGTCGCCCAGTTGCCCGCTGGCGCCACCTTGATCGCGACCAATGTCATCTCGCCGTTCGTGGTGCCGCTGAAGATCACCTTGATGGCGGCGTTCCTGATTGCATTGCCGGTGGTGTTGTATCAGGTCTGGGCCTTCGTCGCGCCCGGTCTCTACAGCCATGAGAAGAAGCTGGTATTCCCGCTGGTGATTTCGAGCACGCTGCTGTTCTTTATCGGCATCGCGTTCTGCTATTTCTTCGTATTCGGCCAGGTATTCAGCTTCATCCAGAGTTTTGCGCCGAAAAGCATCACCGCGGCGCCTGACATCGAGGCCTATCTGAGTTTCGTCTTGACGATGTTCATCGCGTTCGGTGCCGCGTTCGAGGTGCCGATCGTCGTCATCGTGCTGGTCCGGATGGGCATTGTCGACATCGACAAGCTGAAGGCCTTCCGCAGCTATTTCATCGTGCTGGCCTTCATCATTGCGGCCATCATCACGCCGCCCGATGTCGTGTCGCAGCTGGCGCTGGCAATCCCGATGATCCTGCTCTACGAGTTGGGGATCATTGCGGCCGGTTTTTTCATGAAGCACACCCAGGCACCCAAGGCCGAGGACGAATCGGCCAGTTCGACCTGATAACCTGCAAGGCGGCCCGCTTCATGCGGGCCCGGGGGATTTCAGCGCTTGGGTAGTGGCGCCCGCGGCCGCTGCGCAACGACCACGACGAGTTCAAGCGTCTTGCTGCCGCGCTGAACGGAAATCTTCGCGGATTCCGTCGGCTTCAGCGCAGCAACTGCGCTGAGCAGCTGGGAGGTGTTCTTCACCGGCACGGCAGCGACTTCGGTGACGACATCGCCCGGGCGCATGCCGCCTTCACCGGCTGGCCCGTTCTGCAGCACGCCGGTGATCAAGACGCCCTCGTTGACCGGCAGATTGAAGGTCTCGGCGATCTCCGGCGTCAGGTCACGCGGTTCGACGCCGATCCAGCCCCGGGTGATGACGCCGTCCTTGATCAGCCCTTCCATTACCTGTCTGGCGGTGGTCGCAGGGATGGCAAACCCGATGCCCAGACTGCCCCCGCTGCGAGAATAGATCGCGGTGTTGATACCCATCAGGTTGCCTTGGGCATCGACCAGCGCGCCGCCGGAATTGCCCGGATTGATCGCCGCATCGGTCTGGATGAAATTCTCGAAGGTATTGATGCCCAGCTGGGTGCGTCCGAGTGCGCTGACGATGCCGGCGGTGACGGTCTGGCCGACCCCGAAGGGATTGCCGATCGCCAGCACCACATCGCCGACCTGCAGCGAATCGGCATCGCCGAAGGTGATGACCGGCAGCCGGTCGAGGTCGATCTTCAGCACCGCGACATCGGTTTCCGGATCGCTGCCGACCAGCTTGGCGTTGGCGCGGCGCCCATCGCTCAGCGACACCTCGATGTCGTCGGCGTTCTCGATCACGTGGTTGTTGGTCAGCAGATAGCCTTCAGGCGATACGATGACGCCCGAGCCCAGCCCGACCTGTGCCTGTTGCCGCCCCTGCTCACCGAAGAAGAAGTTGAACCACGGATCGTTGCTGGGCGCCGCCGGTCGGCTGGATTGGCTGGCGGTGATGCTGACCACGGCCGGCGTCGCCAGTTTGGCTGCCGCGCTGTAGCTGCCGAACGCGGTCGCACCTGGCTTGATCTCGGATCGTGGCGCGGTCATCACCGACACCACGGTCGGCAGGTCGTTCGCACCGCCGCGTCCGAGCCAGTCGGGTTTCAGCGTCACCAGCACAAACAGCACGGCGAGGCTGACGGTTACTGCTTGCGAAAATATCAGCCAGGTCTTGCGCATGTACAGTTCTTCCAATGGCCCACCGCAGCGAACTCGAGAACTTCCTGAACGGCCTGCTCGATGTGGGACGCTTTCGTGATTATGGGCCGAACGGTTTGCAAGTTGAGGGCAAACCCGAGGTTTGCAAGGTCGTATCCGGCGTCACCGCCAGCCTCGCGCTGATCGAAGCCGCCATCGACGAAAAGGCCGATGCGCTGCTGGTTCACCACGGGCTGTTCTGGCGTGGTCAGGATGGTCGAGTGGTCGGGTGGATGAAGGCGCGGCTGTCCAGATTGCTCGAGCATGGCATCAACCTGTACGCCTACCATCTGCCGCTGGACGCCCATCCCGAACTTGGCAACAACGCTCAGCTGGGGCGTCGTCTGGGCTGGCAAGCCGATGCATGTTTCGGCGAACAAGGCCTGGGCTTCATCGGCGCCGCCGCATCGACCCCCGACTTGCCGGCGCTGACTTCGGCTTTGTCGCAACAACTCAGGCGTGATCCGTTGATCGTCGGCGGCGATGACCGACCACTGCGCCGAATTGCCTGGTGCACCGGCGGCGCGCAGTCGTATTTCGAGGCGGCGATCGCGGCCGGTGCCGATGCCTTCGTGACCGGTGAAATTTCCGAGCCCCAGGCCCACCTGGCCCGCGAGACCGGTGTTGTCTTCGCGGCCTGCGGGCATCACGCGACCGAGTGTTTCGGCGCGCCTGCCGTGGCGCAGCGGCTGGCCGAGCAATTCGGTCTGACGCATCGCTTCATCGAGATTTCGAATCCCGCATGAACCAGTCGACCTCCGCCACAAGTCGTGTGCCGAGTGCCGATGGCACTGGCGGCTTGCCGATCGCGGTGACGATGGGGGACGCCTGCGGAATCGGGCCGGAGATCGTTGCCAAGCTGTTTCGTGATGCCCGGCCCGAAGGCGGCTTTGTCATCGGCGATGTTGCGGTGATGCGGCGCGCGGCGCAACTGACCGGAGGCCTGCTGCCGCTGGTCGTGATCAACAGCCCCGGCGAGGTGGCGGATGTCCCGTCAGGCTGCCTGCCGCTGTTGCCCTGCCCGGGCTTGCCACCCGACCTGCTCGACGCGCCGATCGGAAGGGTCGATGCGCGGGCCGGAGCCGCTGCCGCCGCGTGCATCGAACAAGCAGCCCGATTGGCGATCGGCCGCCAGATCGCAGCGGTCGTGACCGCTCCGATCCACAAGGAAGCGCTGGCGCTGGCCGGGATCGGGTTCCCCGGTCACACCGAGATGCTGCAAAGCCTCGCGGCGGTCGATGGGGAGCCGCCGCCGGTACGGATGATGCTCGCGAACGAGGAGTTGCGTTGCGTGCTGGTCACGATCCACCTCTCGCTGCGCCGTGCCATCGACGCGTTGAGTATTCCGCTGATTCTCGAGACCTTGCGCATCACCCACCGCAGCGCGGCTGCCTGGGGGCAGCCGGCACCCCGGATCGCGGTGGCCGGGCTCAATCCGCATGCCGGTGAGGGCGGGCTGTTCGGTGACGAGGAAATTCGGCTGATCATGCCGGCGATCGAATCGGCGCGCGCCGAGGGCATCTATGCCAGCGGCCCGTTCGCGCCGGATACGGTCTTCATGCGGGCGCGCGACGCCCCGGGCCATCCCGGCGAATTCGATGTCGTGGTCGCAATGACCCACGACCATGGCCTGATCCCGGTCAAATACCTCGGTGTGGAACACGGCGTGAACGTGACGCTGGGTCTGCCGTTCGTGCGTACCAGCCCCGACCACGGCACCGCGTTCGATCTGGCGGGCAGCGGTCGGGCCGACGTGGCGAGCCTGTCGGCTGCCTGGCGGATGGCGAAGCGGCTGGTCGCGGCGGTTGCCAAACCTGCCGCCGATGCAGCTTGAAAGGTTATCGGCGCAGCGAGTCGCGGATTTCGCGCAGCAGCACGACGTCCTCAGGCGGTGCAGCCGGCGGTGCCGGTGGGGCCGGCGGTTCCGCACGCTGCAGTCGGTTGATCTGTTTGACCATCATGAAGATGATGAAGGCCAGAATGATGAAATTGACCGCCACGGTGATGAAATTGCCGTACGCCAGCAATGGCACCCCGGCCTTGTTCAGGGCCTCGTAGGTCATCGGCCCGTTGTAGCCCGCTGGTGGCGCGGCCAGCTGGATGAAGAACTCCGAAAAATCCAGCCCGCCAAAAATTCGACCGACCACCGGCATGATGACGTCCTTGACCAGCGAATCGACGATCTTGCCGAACGCTGCACCGATGATCACGCCGACGGCGAGATCGACCACATTGCCCTTCAGAGCGAAGGCCTTGAATTCAGCGCTCATTCCCATTTTTTTGTCTTCCTGATTGTTGGGTGATCTGCGCCGACAGCCGTGTTGCCGGGGCAGGCGGGATGGCCGGCGTTTTCCGGCTGGCGCACAGTATCCGCGCGCGCTGGGGCCGTCAATCGGTCATTGCGCAGGGGTCGAGGCTCACGACCCTCTTCACGCTTGATGCGTCGGCTAGAATCACGGGTTGTCCCGGACGAGAAGTCATTTTCGAGGTTCTTTCCATGAGCGAGCGGCAGGTCGATAACAGCAAGAGAACGTGGTTGATCGCGTCGAGTTGCGCGGGCGTGGTGGGTGGAGCGGCAGTGGCCGTGCCTTTCGTCAGCAGCTTTCAGCCATCCGAGCGCGCGCGCGCCGCAGGGGCCCCGGTCGAAGTGGATATCGGCGCCATCAAGCCGGGCGAGATGCTGACGGTCGAATGGCGCGGCAAGCCGGTCTGGATCGTGCGGCGCACGCCGGAAGAGCTCGAGGCACTGAAAAAGATCGACGATCAGCTGGCCGACCCGAAATCCGAACGCAAGCCCGGCGAGCTGACGCCCGAATACGCCCGCAACGAATACCGGTCGATCAAGCCCGAATTCCTGGTCGCGGTTGGCATCTGCACCCATCTGGGCTGCTCGCCTTCGCCGCGCTTCACGCCCGGACCGCAGCCTTCGTTGCCCGACAACTGGGTCGGCGGCTTTCTTTGCGCGTGTCACGGATCGACCTTCGATCTGGCCGGCCGTGTCTACAAGAACAAGCCTGCGCCGGACAATCTTGAAATTCCGCCGCACACTTACCTGAGCGCAACCACCTTGTTGATCGGCGAGGACAAGAAGGCTTGACGCTGGACGTCGCACCGAAGTTGGCACACTGAGCAGACCGCACACCATGGCAGAAATGAAAGTTGCACCGCCTGACGCGCCGATGGGCGAGAAGTTGATGACCTGGGTGGACAACCGCTTCCCGGCATCCAAGCTGTACAAGGAACATCTGTCCGAGTACTACGCACCGAAGAATTTCAATTTCTGGTATTTCTTCGGTTCGCTGGCGATGCTGGTGCTGGTGATCCAGATCGTCACCGGCATCTTCCTGGTGATGCATTACAAGCCCGACGCGGCGCTGGCCTTCGCCTCGGTCGAATACATCATGCGCGACGTGCCCTGGGGCTGGCTGGTGCGCTACATGCACTCCACCGGCGCGTCGGCCTTCTTCGTCGTTGTCTATCTCCACATGTTCCGAGGTCTGATCTATGGCAGCTACCGCAAGCCGCGCGAACTGATCTGGATCTTCGGTTGTGCCATCTTCCTGTGCCTGATGGCCGAGGCCTTCATGGGCTATCTGCTGCCTTGGGGCCAGATGAGCTACTGGGGCGCTCAGGTGATCGTCAACCTGTTCGCAGCCATCCCGCTGATCGGCCCGGATCTGGCTTTGCTGATACGCGGCGACTATGTGGTTGGTGATGCGACGCTGAACCGCTTCTTTGCGTTCCACGTGATTGCGGTGCCGCTGGTGCTGCTCGGCCTGGTTGCGGCCCACATCATCGCGCTGCACGAAGTCGGCTCGAACAACCCGGACGGTGTCGAGATCAAGGCCAAGAAGGATGCATCCGGCCGGCCGCTGGACGGCATCCCCTTCCATCCGTACTACACCGTGCACGACATTCTCGGCGTGAGTGTGTTCCTGATGGTATTCAGTGCGGTGATCTTCTTCGCCCCTGAACTGGGCGGTTATTTTCTCGAATACAACAACTTCATTCCGGCCGATCCGCTGAAGACGCCGCTGCACATTGCACCGGTCTGGTACTTCACGCCGTTCTACTCGATGCTGCGGGCCATCACCAGCGAGATGATGTATGCGCTGATCCTGTGCGTGGTGGCCGCTGCTGCGTTCGGTGTCCTGAAGTCCGCATTGAGCGGCCTGCTGAAGATCGTGGTGGTGGTGGTAGCTGTCGCGGCGGTGGCTGCGATGTTCGGTATCGACGCCAAGTTCTGGGGTGTCGTGGTGATGGGCGGCGCGGTCATCATCCTGTTCTTCCTGCCGTGGCTCGACCACAGTCCGGTCCGGTCGATCCGCTATCGGCCCGACTGGCACAAATACGTCTACGGCGTGTTCGTCATCAACTTCCTGATCCTCGGCTACCTCGGTGTGCAACCGCCGTCGCCGCTGGGTGAACGGGTCTCGCAGATCGGAACCCTGATCTATTTCGGGTTCTTCCTGCTGATGCCTTGGTGGAGTCGCCTCGGGGAGTTCAAGCCCGTTCCCGACCGAGTCACCTTCGCTGCCCATTGAGCGAGTAAAAGATGCACCGATCCGAAGCGGTATCGCCGTCGACCATCATGAAAAAATTGTCTCTTGCGCTGTTGTGGCTTGCGTTGTCGTTCGGCTTCGTCGCGCCGGCTGCGGCTGCCGCCGGCGGAGTTGCCTGGGATCGCTTTCCGGTCGAGAAACTGACCGATGACGCGGCGCTCCAAAACGGCGCCCGCTTGTTCGTCAATCACTGCCTGAACTGCCACAGCGCGGCCTACATGCGCTACAACCGGCTGCGCGACATCGGGCTGACCGAAGACCAGATCAAGAAGAACCTGATGTTCGCGACCGAGAAGGTCGGCGACACGATGAATGTGCCGATCGACCCGCGTCAGGCCAAGGACTGGTTCGGCGGAGTGCCGCCCGATCTGACCGTGATCGCACGTTCGCGTTCGTCACTGGGCAAAGGTACCGGCGCCGACTATCTGTACACCTACCTTCGTACCTACTACCGCGACGACAGCAAACCGACCGGCTGGAACAATCTGGCCTTTCCCAACGTCGGCATGCCCCATGTCCTGTGGGAACTGCAAGGCCAGCGCGTCGCCCGGTTCGAAGACCAGAAAGACCCGCACAACGCGGCCGTCACGGTCAGCCAGTTCGTCGGCTTCGAGCAATTGTCGCCGGGGCAGCTGTCGCAGTCTCAATACGACGACGCCATCGGCGATCTGGTGGCCTACCTTCAATGGATGAGCGAGCCGGTGCAGAACCAGCGTGTGCGTCTGGGCGTGTGGGTACTGATTTTTCTGACGTTTTTCACCGTCATCGCCTGGCGACTCAATGCCGCCTATTGGAAAGATGTGAAGTAGCCGATCTGTAGCCCGACCTGGGTGTTTCCGGGTCATTTGGCGCAGTGGGTGGCCTTTACAGGCGCCCACTGCGTTTTGCCTTCTCGATCGCCTTTGCGTCGTCCTGTTTTTTTGTCTAGAGGGAATCTCCGCCATGATGGTGCTTTATTCTGGAACCACCTGCCCGTACTCGCACCGTTGCCGGTTTGTCCTGTTCGAGAAGGGCATGGATTTTGAGATCCGTGATGTCGATCTGTTCGCCAAGCCGGAAGACATCGCGCTGATGAATCCGTATAACGAGGTGCCGATCCTCGTCGAGCGTGACCTGATCCTGTACGAGTCACACATCATCAACGAATATATCGACGAGCGTTTTCCGCATCCGCAGTTGATGCCCGGCGATCCGGTTGCACGCGCCCGGGTACGGCTGTTTCTGCTCAATTTCGAGAAGGAGCTGTTCGCGCATGTCAACATGCTCGAGTCGCGCGGCATCAAGCCCAACGACAAGCAGCTCGACAAGGCGCGCTCGCAGATCCGCGACCGCCTGACGCAGCTGGCACCGATCTTCCTGAAGAACAAATACATGCTCGGTGATGATTTCTCGATGCTTGACGTCGCGATCGCACCGCTGCTGTGGCGTCTCGACTATTACGGCATCGACATGTCGAAGAATGCGGTGCCGCTGCTTCGTTACGCCGAGCGCATCTTCTCCCGTCCGGCCTATATCGAGGCGCTGACGCCATCCGAGAAAGTGATGCGCAAATAAGGCGACCCGCGATGTTGAATGCCCCACCACCGCCACCCCCGGCCAGCCCGGCCGGCAACGGCACGTCGACGCGGCCGTACCTGATCCGGGCGCTGCACGACTGGTGCACCGACAACGGCTTCACGCCCTACGTCGCTGTATTCGTCGACGCCGGTGTGCAGGTGCCAATGGAGTACGTGAAGAACAACGAGATCGTGCTCAATGTCGGCTTCGAAGCCACCACGGGCATGAAACTCGGCAACGAATGGATCGAATTCAAGGCCCGCTTCGGCGGCGTCTCGCGCGCGATCCAGGTGCCGGTCGATCACGTGATCGCGATCTATGCGCGCGAAAATGGCCAGGGCATGGCGTTCCCGATGCCCAGCGAAGGTCAGGCCGACCAGGCGGCGCCGATGGCGTCGGACGACGCCGGTTCGGTGCGCCAAGGCGGGCTTCGACTGGCCAGCGACGAAGGATCGTCGAACAGCCAGGCGGATACCGATGAAACCGACAAACCGCCCACCGATCCGAACCCGCCGGGCGGAACCAGACCGTCGCTGAAGCGGGTCAAATAGGCGCTCCGGTCCCGACTAGAATCCTTGTCTCGACGGCGCAAACGCGTGTCGAATGCCCTTGTAGCTCAGTTGGTAGAGCAGCGGTTTTGTAAACCGAAGGTCGCGGGTTCGACTCCTGCCGGGGGCACCATTTGATGGGTTTGAAACTTGATTCAAACCGTCTCATCCTGTCTCACCTGATTCGTCGTTTAAGAGAAAATCGTTCTCGATCAAATGGTTAGACACGATTTCAACAAGAATTCTTGTCTCAAGTAGGCTCAAGTGACCTCAGCCCGTCTCGCATGTGATGCAGGAACTTTTGCAGGAACGTAGAATTTCAGGTTTCTGAACTGCGTAAGTTCCTGTATGGCTCGCTACCTGATTCCTGGGGACGTCACCATTCGCTCCGTCAAGGCGGGCGACGCGCGCAAGCGGCTGAACGATGGGGACGGCCTCTACCTCCGTCTTTTTGTAAAAGGCGGCTCGCATGGATGGCGGCTGGACTACAGCCATCAGGGCATCCGCAAGACGCTGAGCCTCGGAACCTATCCAGACACCGGTCTCGCGGCCGCCCGCAAGAAGGCGGACGACGCGCGCCGACTGGTAGGCGAGGGAGTTGACCCGAGCGATGTTCGCAAAGCTGCAAAAGTGAAGCTGGCAACCGAGCGTGTCGAATCGGAACGCGAAGCCAGGGGTGAGCCACCGGCTGGCTCCTTCGAGTCCGTCGCACGGGAGTGGCTTCAAGAGGTCCACCGGTCGAAGGTGGGTGACAAGTACTTCGAGCGGACTCGGCTGCGTCTGCAGCAGGAAATCTTTCCTTGGCTCGGCCGTCGTCAAATCGATTCGATCGAGCCACCCGAGATCTTGGCCTGCCTGCGCAGAGTGTTGGCGCGCGGTGCGGTTGAAACAGCGCACAAGACCAAACAGGCTTGTGGCAAGGTGTTCCGGTACGGGATCGCGGCCGGTTTTTGCAAGCGCGACGTGACCGCAGATCTCCGCGATGCCATGCCGGTAGTGGCGACGAAGCACTATTCCGCGGTCGTTGATCCCAAACGGGTCGGCGAGTTGCTCAGGGCCATTGATGTCTACAAGGGCTTCGGCATCACGCGCGCTGCTCTTGCGCTTGCGCCTTTGCTCTTCCAGCGTCCTGGTGAGCTGCGATGTGCTGAATGG
>JANNNE010000094.1:0-13002 GCA_031398385.1 Ideonella sp. | reverse complement strand
CCGCCCGCTTCATTGCCGCAACCCCCGTCCTGGCCTCGCTGGACATCGAACGAAGTGCCGAGTTCTTCGCCTCCAGGCTCGGATTTGCCAAGGTGCATGTAGACCCGGGTTCCTACGGCATCGTGTCCAACGGCGCGGTCAGTATTCATTTCTGGGCGTGTGCCGATCCGCAGATTTCGCAAGCGACGAGTTGCAGGGTGCAGGTTCAGGGAATCGAAGACCTGCACGCGCGGTGCGCGAGCCACGGCATCGTGCACCCGAATGCCCCGCTCGAGCGCAAGCCATGGGGCAGCACCGAGTTCGCGATCCTGGATCCGGACGGAAACCTGGTCACGTTTCATGAGTGAAGCCTGGCCTTGCAGATTGACCCGCGGAGGCGCCATGCCATCGATCCGATTCATGATCGGCGTCTGCTGTGCGTGTGCGCTGCTTGTCATGGGGCCGCATGCATTCGTGCAAGCCCAGACGCCGTCCCAGGAGCAGGCACAGTTGTCGCTGTTCGCGGTCGAGATCAGAACTGGGCCGCAGTGGGATGCCGGCAAGGCGCCGCAGGATCAGCGCTATTTTCGCGATCACAGCGCCAACCTCAAGCGGCTGCGCGACGCCGGAAAAATTGTCACCGGTGCCCGCTACTCGAATATCGGATTGCTGGTGATCGAGGCGGAGAACGAGAATCAGGTCCGGGAGATGATGGACGAGGATCCGTCGATCATCGCGAAGGTATTCGAATACCAGGTGCATGCCTTCGACGTCTTCTATCCCGGAACCTTGAACAGACGCCCTGGTGGCGCCGCGTCGAAGTGAGGGCTCAACCCTGGTCCGAGCCGATTGCCAACACCGGCCACTGCTGAACGACATGCATTCGAGCCTTGCCCGACCATGACGCTGGATCAGTCGCTCGTCGATGCCGCCATCTCGCAGGCCTTGTCCAGGTTCCCGACCGGCTATTCGGGGGCCGCCGCCGTGCGATGCGACACCGGCCAGATTCTGACCAGCGTGTGCTTCGACTCGCCGAACGAAGGCGCCAGCCTGTGCCATGAAACCGGTGCGTACTGCGAGGCCAACCGCCTGGGACTTCGTGTGGTCGCATCCGTTTGCGTGTCGCGGAGCGAACCCGGCAGGCCGTTCCTGATCCTGGCCCCCTGCGGTATCTGCCAAGAGCGACTGGCGTTGTGGGGCCCGAATGTCGACGTGGGTGTTGCTGTGCCGGGCCGGCCCGGGGCCTGGCAATCCAGGCGTCTGGCCGAATTGCAGCCTCACTATTGGCGCAATGCGGTTGTCGACGCCGGCGAGTGACCTGCGAAGCAGGAGCATGCGCACGTCGCCAGCCGGTTTACAGTCGATGACGCGGTGGATAGCCGGGGCCTCAAGGTCGGAGCGACCCGCCGTGGCATGGGCTCGAGCTGCGCCGGCGATGACTTCGCGGCCTTGGCCGGGAGCTTGACGTTCAGACCGAGAAGGCGGGGAGCATGAGCAGTGCAAGCGGTTATGCCAGGTTCGCCAAGGCTGCATCCCATTTCTGCGGGCGGCCGCGCGTCTTCAGCCTGGCGGTTGCGGTCATCGTGCTCTGGTTGGTCACCGGGCCGGTATTCGGCTTCAGCGACACCTGGCAATTGGTGATCAACACCGGCACCACGATCATCACCTTTCTGATGGTTTTTCTGATCCAGAACACCCAGAACCGGGACACCGAGGCCATTCAGGTGAAGCTCGACGAGCTGATCCGGGCAACCCAGGGCGCACACAACGCGTTGCTCGATCTGGAAGAGCTCGAGGAGGACGATCTGGATGCGTTCAGATCCAGGTACCAGGCGCTGGCCGCCGCCGCGCGCGCCCAACGCGACGCCGGCTCTCAAGATACCGGAACCCCGGAACCGTAGCCGTCCCGTGCCGTTGTCGCGCACCATCCGCGTTGTCGAGCCGACGCTGGGTGGGCAGGATCTGTTTGTTCACCTCAAGGCGTTTCCGTCCGGCACCGGCCGTCCGTCGGTCGGGCAGGCGCTGAGCTTCGAAGTCGAGACGGCGCGGGCGCTGCAATACGTGGTGCGGGGCAGACCCAGCGCCCGTTTCCGGTCCGAGGCCTCAGCGCCGCCTTCTACATCATGGTGCTACCGGGAGTGGGGTGGCTCGGGCGCTTGGAGGCAAGTGCACGCGGCTGCGGCCTGAGCGGCGGACGGCAACCCGCACGTTCAGTCGGTGCACCCGACTCCTCAGCGGGCAACGGCCACCATACCATCCCCGGGCGCCCACCCACCGCCCAGCGCCCGATAAACCGCCACCAGCGCGGTCGCGGTGCCGACCTGCGCCTGCACCAGCTGATCGCGGTTGTTGAGCACCTCGCGTTCGGCGTCCAGCACTGCCAGGAAATCGGTCACGCCGCCGTCGTAGCGCAGGCGGGCGAAGCGGGCGGCTTCGCTCGCGCTTCGAGCCGCCTCGGCGAGGCGCTCGGCGCGCTGGGCGTTGCGGGTGAAGCTGCTGAAGGCGCCTTCGGTTTCCTCGAGGGCGGTCGACACGGTCTGCTCGAAGTTGGCCAGGCTCTGTTCGGTGCGCGCTTCGCTGGCGCGGATGCGTGAGCGGATCGCACCGGTATCGAACGGCGTCCAGGTGAGGCCGGCACCCAGGCTGTAGCGCAACGCCTGGCTGCTGATCAGGTTCGGCAGCGTGGCCGCGTTGAAACCCAGCAGGCCGGACAGCGAGATGCGCGGATACAGCTCGCTGCGTGCGATGCCGATGCCGGCGTTGGCCGCAGCCAACTGGCGCTCGGCGACGATCAGGTCGGGCCGGCGTTGCAGCCATTGAGCCGGCGTGCCGGCTGGCAGCGCGGCCAGGTCGGTGACCGGCAGCCCGGGCAGCGGGGCCGGCACCGACAGGCTGGTGAGCAGCGTGCGCGGTGATTGCGCGGTCAGCGTCGCCAGCCGGAAGATGCTGCGTTCGATCGCGTTCTGCAGTGCCGGCACCGCGGCCTCGGTGCTGGCGACCAGGCTGCGGGCGCGCTCCAGATCGAGCTGGGTGCCGCGGCCGTTTTCGACCCGCGCCGCGGTGATGCGTGTGGCTTCGCGCTGGTTGACCAGGCTGTCCTGCGTGACCTGCTGGCGCAGCTGCAGGCCGCGCATCTCCAGATAGTTGCGCGCCACCTCGGCGGCCACCGCGGTTTGCGCGGCGGCCACGCCAGCTGCCCCTGCCTCGGTCAGAGCGGCGGCCTGTTCGCTGCCACGGCGCAGGCGGCCGAACAGATCGAGCTCCCAACTGGCGACGAAACTGGCATCGAAGCTGTTGCCGGTGCGTGCGCTGCGCGATGCGCCGGGCTGCTGGGTGATCGGCGTGACGGCGCGCTGCGCGCTGGTATCGATGCCGACACCCGGTCGCGTCGCGGCATCGGTTTCGTCCTGGTTGGCACGCGCCTCCTGCAGGCGGGCGCGGGCGATGCGCACCTCGCCGTTGGCCGCCACGGCGCGTTCGATCAGGCTGTTCAGCGCGGCATCGTTGAAGCCGCGCCAGAAGGTGGCGATGTCGGCCGGCACCGGCCGGCTGTCAAGTGCCGAGGTACCAGCCGCGACAAAGCTGGCGTCCACCTTTGGCACCGGCGCCTGATAGTCGGGCCCGACGGTGGTACACCCGGCCAGTGCCATCGCGATTACCAGCGCCGGGAGCTTGCCGCCGAGACCGCGTTGTCGATGCTGGGCGTTCATCGCGGATCTCCTTCGGCCAGAACCACCCTCGGCGGCCCGCCCGCTGCCTCGCGCCGCTCCCGACGCATGCGCCGGCTGCGCAGCAACACATAGAACACCGGCGTCAAGAAGATGCCGAACAGCGTGACCCCGACCATGCCGGAAAACACCGCGATGCCCATCGCACGGCGCATCTCGCTGCCCGCGCCACTGCCCAGGATCAGCGGCACCACGCCGGCGCAGAACGCGATCGAGGTCATCAGGATCGGGCGCAGGCGCATCCGGCAGGCGTGGGTGATCGCATCGAGCACCGACTCGCCGTGTTCTTCCAGATCCTTGGCGAACTCGACGATCAGGATCGCGTTCTTGCACGCCAGCCCGACCAGCACCACCAGCGCCACCTGCGTGAAGATGTTGAGGTCTCCCGGCTGACTGAACGGCGGCAAACTCGATAACCAGACGCCGAACATTGCCGACAGGATGCCCATCGGCACGATCATCACGATGACCAGCGGCAGCGTCCAGCTTTCGTACTGCGCCGCCAGCACCAGGATCACCAGCAGCACCGAAATTGCCAGCACCGCGGCCAGCACCGGCAGCTTGGTCTGGGTGCCGGGTAGGGTGATGTCGCGGGTCAGCCGATCCTGATACGTCAGCTCGGTCCACTCGTAGCTCATGCCGCGCGGCAGGGTGCGCTGCAGCAGCGTCTCGATCTCGGCCTCGGCTACGCTGGACGAGAAACCGGGGTTCGGCGCGCCGTTGATGTCGGCCGACGGGAAGCCGTTGTAGCGCGTGACCCGGGTCGGACCGAAAGTCGGCTCGACCGTCATCAGCGCACCCAGCGGCACCATCTGGCCGGCGGCGTTGCGCGTTTTCAGGTTGGTGATGGCCTGCGCGTTGTCGCGGAACTGCGCATCCGCCTGCACCACCACCTGGTAGGTCTTGCCGAAGCGGGTGAAATCGTTGACGTACAAGGAACCCAGGTTGACCTGCATCGTGTCGTAGATGTCGCCCAGCCGCACGCCCATCTGCTTGGCCAGCGTGCGGTCGACATTGGCGTAGAGCTGCGGCACGTTGATGTCGTAGCCGGAATACGGCGTGCCGATGCTCGATTTCGGGTTGCCGTAGACCTGCCCCAGCGTGCCCCAGACCGCACCGTACAGCGCCTGTTCGCCGAGGCCGGCCCGGTCCTGCACCTGGATCTTGAAGCCGCCGGCATTGCCCAGCCCGTCGACCGCCGGTGGCGGCACCACGAACATGCGCGCGCCCTGGATCTGCTGGATCGCACCGTTGACCTGACCGAGGATCGCGCCCTTGCTCAGGCTCGGGTCGGTGCGCTGGTCGAAATCGGCCAGACCGAAAAATACGATGCCTTCGTTGGGCGCGGCCGAGAAGCCGGCGATCGACAGACCCGGGAAGGCCACCGAATCGACGATGCCCGGCACCTTCAGCGCGATCTCGCTCATCTGGCGGATCACCGCATCGGTGCGGTCGATCGACGCACCGGCCGGCAGTTGCGCGATGCCGATCAGGTATTGCTTGTCGGGCGCCGGCACGAAACCGGCCGGCGTGCGTGCGAACAGCAGCGCGGTCGCGCCGAGCAGTACCGCGTAGATGATCAGCGGCACGGTCTTGCGCCGCACCATGCCGGATACGCCTCGGCTGTAGCTGTTGCTGGCGCGGCCGAAGACCCGGTTGAAGCCGCGGAAGAAGCCGCCGAAGAGCTTGTCCATGCCGCGTGTCAACGCGTCTTTTGGCGCATCGTGCGGGCGCAGCAGGATGGCGCTGAGCGCAGGGCTCAAGGTCAGCGAGTTGAAGGCCGAGATGACGGTGCTGATCGCGATCGTCACCGCGAACTGCTTGTAGAACTGGCCGGTCAGGCCGGGCACGAAGGCCAGCGGCACGAATACCGCGCACAACACCAGCGCAATCGCGATGATCGGACCGGAGACCTCGCGCATCGCCTTTACCGTCGCGTCGTGCGGGCTGAGCCCGCCCTCGATGTTGCGCTCGACGTTTTCCACCACCACGATCGCGTCGTCGACCACGATGCCGATCGCCAGCACCAGCCCGAATAGCGTCAGCGTATTGATCGAATAGCCGAGCAGCAGCAGAAAGGCGAAGGTGCCGACGATCGAGACTGGTACCGCCAAAAGCGGGATCACCGAGGCGCGCCAGGTCTGCAGGAAGATGATCACCACCAGCACCACCAACAGCACCGCCTCGAGCAGTGTGACGACGACTTTTTCGATCGAGGTCTGCACGAACCGGGTCGGGTCGTAGACGATGCTGTAGCTCATGCCGGGCGGGAAACTCGGCTTGAGTTCCTCCATCGTCGCGCGCACGTCGTTCGACAAGGCCAGCGCATTCGATCCCGGTGCCTGGAAGATCGCGATGGCGGCGGCCTCCTTGTTGTTGAGCAGGCTGCGCAGCGCATACGAGCCGGCCGACAGCTCGACCCGGCCGATGTCGCGGATTCGGATCATCCCGCCGGTGGCCGGATCGGCGCGCACGATGATGTCGGCAAACTCCTGCTCGGTGGTCAATCGGCCCTGCGTATTGACGGCCAGTTGGAACTCGGTGCCTTTCGGGGCCGGTGGGGCGCCGACAGTGCCGGCGGCCACTTGTGCGTTCTGCTCGCGGATTGCGCCCACGACCTCGGTGGTGGTCAGGCCGCGCGCGGCGAGCTTGCCCGGATCGAGCCAGACCCGCATCGCATAGTCACCGGCGCCGAACAACAGCACCGAACCCATGCCGGGCAGGCGCAGCAGCGAGTCGCGCACGTTGAGCTGGCCGTAGTTGCGCAGGTACAGCGCATCGCGGCTGTTGTCCGGGCTGACCAGGTGCACCACCATCGTCAGGTTCGGGCTGCTCTTTTCGGTGGTCACACCGATCTGGCGCACGATCTCGGGCAGCCGCGGCAGCGCGCGGTTGATCCGGTTCTGCACCGCGGTCTCGGCGGCCTCGGGGTTGGTGCCGATCTTGAAGGTGACGGTCAGCGACATGCCGCCGTCGGCGGTGGCCTGCGAATCGAAATACAGCAGGTTCTCGATGCCGCTGATCTGCTCTTCCAGCGGCGTGGCCACCGTCTCGGAAATGACGCGCGGGTTGGCGCCCGGAAACTGCGCCCGCACCACGATCTGCGGCGGTGCGACCTCGGGATATTCGGACACCGGCAGCTGGAAAATCGCCAGCGCGCCGATCAGAAAGATGAAGATCGACAACACTCCCGCAAAACGCGGGCGGTCGATGAAGAAGCGTGAGATGTCCATGGTGTCGTGCTCGGGCTTGCTCTGACGTTCGTCTCAGGCTTCGGGATTCAGGCTTTTTTCTCGGCCGGCGGCGGCGCGCCGGGCGGCTGCGGCTGCGGCACGATCGGCATGCCCTGCTCGTCGACCTTCAGCACCTGAGGCGCAACCGGCACGCCGGGGATGATGCGTTGCAGGCCGTCGACCACGACGTTTTCGCCGGCCTTCAATTTGCCGCCGCCAACCACCCGCATGCCCTGCTGCAAGGTGCCGAGCTGCACATCGCGAAACTGCGGCTGGCCGTCCGGCCCGACCACGACGACGAACTTCTTGTTCTGGTCGGTGCCGATTGCGCGCTCGGGCACCATCAGTGCGCTGTACGGCGCGCTGGTCGCCATCACCAGCCGCACTGCGAGGCCGGGTACGAACTGACCGGCGCTGTTGTCGAAGCTGGCGCGCATGCGGATCGCACCGGTCTGTGCATCGAGCCGGTTGTCGATGAAGTCGACCTTGCCGGTGTGCGGATAGCCGGTCTCGTTGGCCAGCGCCATGCGCACCGCCGGTTTCAGCTGACCGGCCGCCTTGATGCGCAGAAAGGTCTGTTCGCTGCCGTCGAAATAGGCCCGCACCTGGCCGACACCGGCGATCGAGGTCAGCACCACCTGTTCGTTGACCAGGTTGCCGGCCGTCACGTTGGCACGCGAGGCGCGCCCGGCGACCGGTGCGCGCACCGAGGTGAATTCGAGGCTCAGGCGCGCCACCCGCAGCGCGGCTTCGGCGCCCTTGATGTCGGCACCGCTGGTGCGCGAGCCGGATGCGAGCTGGTCGAACTCCTGGCGCGATACCGCCTTCACATCCAGCAGCTTCTGCGCCCGCGCCAGCTCGGTGCCGGCCAGATCGGAGCGCGCCTTGGCGGCGACCAGCATCGATTCGAGGCGCGCCACTTCGGCGGCGAATGGCCGTGGATCGATGCTGAACAACAGCTGGCCGCGTGACACCATCGCGCCGTCGGCGAAATGCACCTTGTCGATGATGCCGCCAACGCGCGGGCGCAGTTCGACATATTCGGCCGGCTCGAGGCGGCCACTGAACTCTTCGCTGTCGGACAGCGTGCGTTGCACCGCGGGTGCGACGCTGACCGGTGCCGGCCCCGGGCCGCCGCCGCCCTGCGCATCGGCCGGACCACCGCAGGCCGCCAGCCAGGGCAGGGTGGCGAGCAGCGTGATGGCCGCGACAAGCGGCCAGCGCGGGGTGTGAAATGACGGGGTCATGGGCGTGACTTTCGAAGGGGGGAGGGATTCGTGGGTTCGGTCGCAGGCGCCGTGTCGGGGGTGCCGGCGCCGCGCAGAAACAGGTCGACGGTCTGTTCGACATGACGGTCCAGGCCACCGCGGTGCCAGCTCGGTGGCAATGCGCCGATCAGCGCCCGGACCTGCGGGCCGCTGACAATGCCGTCGATGAAATACTGGGCCAGATCGACCGGCACCAGGTCTTCGCGCAAGTCGCCGCGCTGCTGGTGGCCGGCCAGCCAAAGGCCCAGCGCGGCGGCGGCGTTGTCGCGGCCGGTGTGGCACATGTTGCGCGCCAGTTCGGGGAAACGTTCACCTTCGGACAACATCAGCCGGTGCGTCGCCAGCATGCGCGGGTTCAGCACCAGCTCGAGCAGGCGGCGCCCGTACAACACCAGGCCGGAGCGCACCGGGGCCTCGGCCATCGGCAACGCGGCAAGCTGTTCGCCGATTTCGCTGCACAGCTCCCGCACCGTCGCGACGAACAAACCCTGCTTGCCGCCGCAGGGACCGTAGACGTTGCGCCGCGAGCCGCCGACCCGGCTGATCAGACCGTCCACCGACACGCCTTCGTAGCCGCAGGCCAGGAACATCTCGGCAGCGGTCTGCTGCAGGCGACGCAGGCGCTCCGCACCGCGCGGGGTTCGCGCTCGTTTGACCGCGGGGCAGGGCAGGGTTCGCTTCATTGCGGGCGGGTCGCGCAGACTGTTGAAAGGTGGCTCGCCGAGTCGAGCGGGCATCGGCGCGGGAAACTGCAGAATCGATCTGGAAGCCGCGAACGGTACATCTCCGTACCGTTTTTTTTCATGACAGATCACAGGTATCCCCAAAAAAATTGCACCTACTTCCATGCGGCCAACGAGCGGCGGCCGAATCAGGTATCTCGCGGCGTGCGCGCGAACGCGCTGGCCCGGCAACTCAGGCTCCCAGTGAGAGCCGGCGCGCCCGGTGATGGCAGGGCGGGCGGGGCCGCTCTGCTCTCCAGCCATTGCTGCCACGACGATCGAACAGCGCGGGGATCGACAGCGGATACGGGATTTTCACGAACACGCGGGGCGTCGGCGCACGAACCCGCCTGTGGGCCGGCTGGCAATCGGCGCCCGATCCGAGGCCGCTGTTTCTGGTTGGCAAGCCCTTCGATCAACTTGCGTGGCGGCCGTTTGACGCAGGCGCGCGTCCTTGACTTCCCCGCAGCGCCTCGCTAGCGTCGATGGCCCGGGCCAGCACCATTCCGTGCTGCGGGCGAACGGAGAATCCCATGGCCAAGCTGTTTGCGATCTATCGGCAACCCGAAGACGAGGCTGCCTTCGACGCCTACTACTTCGACACGCATGTTCCGTTGGCCAAGACCATTCCGGGCTTGCGAAGCTACGAAGTCACGCGGGGCAACGTGATGGGAATGGCCGGCAAGCACGATGTGTATCTGGTGGCCATCCTGGCGTTCGATTCGATGGAAGCAATCGCGCTGGCCATGGCATCTGCCGAAGGGAAAGCCACCGCCGCCGACCTGGCCCACTTTGCATCGGCTGGCGTCGATGTGTTGATGGCCGACACGAAGACGATCTGATCGGCTTCGCCCGTTCTTGGCCGTGCTGGATTCGGCTGCTATATGGGCGGCAGCTGTGTCGTCCGATCGAGCACCGTTTCCGGTGCAGCCCTGTAGCCTGGAGTGCAACTCGCCATGATTCAACACCTGGAACGGGTCCGATATTTTTCGGGCCGGCTGTTGTCGGTCGAAGACTTTCAGGACGAGCAGTCGTACTGGTTGAACCGGCTGCGACGAATCAACCGGCATGGGCGGGGTTGGGGCGTCGTCGAGGGGCTTGGTGTCGGTCTCTCGGACGGTGGCGACGTCGTGATCGACCCCGGGCTGGCGATCGACTGTGCCGGCAACGAGCTGGTGGTGGCCGAGCCGATGCGGATGCCGATCGGCTGTTCCGAAGGCCCGCTCTGGGTGGCGATTTGCTACCGGGAGCAGGGCGTGAAACCGGTTCCGTCCGGCAACGGTGTCGAGTCTTCGCGAATTCGAGAGGCGGTGGAGCTGACGCTGTTGCCGATCAACCCGGGAACGGGTCACCGCGGGATTGGCCCGGGTACGCCTGGCTGTGACCTTGCCCACCCCTTGTGTCTGGCCAGACTCGAGTGGCGACGGAGCCGATGGCAGATCAGATCCGTGCGGAACCGCAGTTGAAACTGTCCAGGTACGAACCGCCTGCACCATCAACGATGCTTCCATCCCTCACGATCCGCCCGCCCCGAACCACTGATTTCGACGCCTGGCTGCCACTCTGGAACGGCTACAACGCCTTCTACGGCCGCGAAGGTCCGACCGCGCTCGATCCGGCCGTGACCGATACGACCTGGGGTCGTTTTCTGGATCCAGCGGAGCCCGTATTCGCCTTGCTGGCCGAGGCCGACGGTCGCCTGGTCGGGCTCAGCCACTTTCTGCACCACCGCAGCACCACCCGGATCGAGATGACCACCTATCTGCAGGACCTGTTCACGGTGCCCGAGGCGCGCGGCCGGGGTGTCGGCCGGGCCCTGATCGCGGCGGTCTGCGAGGCGGCCCGCGGGGTTGGCGTCATGCGCGTGTATTGGCAGACGCATCGCGACAATACGGCCGGGCGATTGCTGTACGACCAGGTGGCCACGCACCACGGGTTCATCGTCTACGCCAGCGACCTGTGATGCAGGATTTCCTCGGCAAGGTGGCGTTCCCGAGCCGAACAAATCGCCAGCGCGACCCTTTGGCTCAGTTCCCCCGCATCATCCTATGTGGTGGGCCACAGCCTGGTGGTGGACGGCGGCCTCAGCGCTTGAAGCAACGGCACGCGAGCTGGACAATGACCCTGGGCGGCAAAACCCGAACGGTCGGAGGGCTGCCGAACGCGGAGCGTTTGTGCTGATCCCCGGCGGCGTCGTGCATGATTTCGAGAATCGCGGCGCGGTTCCGGCTGGTATCCTGAACGTGTCGGTGCCGGGGCCGTTCGAGCCGCACATGGCCGGTATCGCCGACTGGTGCAAGGTGAATCCGCCCGGGCGAGCAGGCGACTGATTCAGGCCGCGTCATTTGTGGAGTGATCGACCATGCACGAAGGTTCCTGCCATTGCGGCGCAGTCAAGCTGAGGTTGCCGGCCACGCCCGACGTGGCGACCGCCTGCAATTGCTCGCTGTGCCGCCGGATCGGCGGGCCTTGGGTCTACTTCGAATTCGGCAGCGTGCAGATCCAGGGGCATCCGGAGGCCACGGCCGAATATATCCAGGGCGACCAGACGCTGCGCACCATTCACTGCCGCACCTGCGGCTGTGTCACGCACTGGGAGCCACTGCAACCGCAGGCGGGCTGCAAACACGGCGTGAACCTGGGCAATTTCGATCCGGCGCTGATCGCGTCGGTGCGGGTACGCCGGTTCGATGGAGCCGACAGCTGGACCTTCCTCGAAGAATGAAGCTCGGGCAAGATTGCCCGAACGATCGGGTCAACAGGAGATGGCGATGTGGATCGACGGCGAGTGCCATTGCAAAGCGGTGTCCTTCAAGGCATTGATCGATCCCTCGCGGGTGATGGTCTGCCATTGTTCGGACTGCCAGGTGATGTCGGGCGCACCCTTCAGGGCGGTTGCACTGGCGGCTATCGAGAGCCTGCAGGTTCAGGGTTCGACCAAGACCTATGTGAAGCTGGCGCAAAGCGGCAACCGGCGCGCGCAGGTGTTCTGCCCCGAATGTGCAACGCCGCTGTGGGCGACCGCGCCCGAGAACCCCACTACGGTCGTGATTCGCCTCGGCTGCGTCAAGCAACGTGCAGAGCTGGCTCCGGTGGTGCAGATCTGGCATGACTCGGCACTGCCTTGGCTGCCCGAATTGAACACGGTGGCGAGCACGCCCGGGGGTTCGGGCTTCATTGCGGCGGTCGTGGTGCCGACTGCCCCCTGATTTCATCTGGAGCTTCGCATGGTCAAACCGATTGCCAACCTCGAAGAAGTCGAGTTCGACGACATCGAGGACAACGGCTTCTACACCTCTCGCCGCGCCCGGTTCAGCGACGCCATCGGCGCCAGCAAGCTCGGCTACAACCTGACGCTGTTGCCGCCGGGCAAGGCGCAGTGCCCGTTTCACAACCACCATGGCGAGGAAGAGATGTTTCTGATCCTCGAGGGCGAGGGTGAATTGCGGTTCGGCACGCAGCGGTTTCCGATCCGGCCACACGATGTGATCGCCTGTCCCACCGGTGGCCAGGCGGTTGCGCATCAGATCATCAACACAGGCACGACGATGATGCGCTACCTGGCCGTGTCCAACGTCGTCGACATCGAGACCTGTGAATATCCGGACTCCGGAAAGATCATGGTCGGTGCGGGCCGGCGCGGCGAGCCTGGGCTGCACAAGATGTTTCGCGCCGAACAGACCGTCGACTACTACGACCGCGAATCGACCGAACCGCCAGCCAGCGGCAATTGACGTCGCCTGCGCGTCGAAGCCGACGTCTCGACTCGCGTATGACCACGGCCACGCGCTTCGCAGCGGAAAGGAATCGATGCAGGACGTGCAGGACTTGCGGTACTACTACGCGGCGCGGGCCACCGAGTACGACCGGGTCTATTTGAAGCCCGAACGGCAAGCCGATCTGCGCCAGATCGAGCAGTGGTTGCCGGGGGTGCTGGCCGGGCGTTCGGTGCTGGAGATCGCTTGTGGAACCGGCTACTGGACCCGGTTTTTCGCGCCCCGCGCCCGGCGTGTGCTCGCGCTTGACTCGGCAAGGGAGACGCTCGACATCGCGCGCTCGCGCATGTCGTCCG
>JANNNE010000078.1:0-8526 GCA_031398385.1 Ideonella sp. | reverse complement strand
TAGCCCTTGGCTTCGCCACCGAATTTCGCCGCCAGAACCGTCGTGATCGCCGCCGTCAGCGTCGTCTTGCCGTGGTCGACGTGGCCAATCGTGCCCACGTTCACGTGCGGCTTGGTCCGTTCGAATTTACCTTTTGCCATTGTTCAACTCCAAAAGAACATTTGCCCGTGCCTGTTTAAGGTTTCCGGCACTGGCTGCCACGGGCAGCGAGCCAACCACGTTTTGCGTGGCGCCGAAGACCATCTGATTTCCCACCCCCGTGCGGCTCACGCCGCTCGCCTTCAAGGTGGCGCCGCAGGCGGACCGGCAAAGCCGGGTCCGCAGCGACCGCTTGATCGACCGATACCTTCTGTAGACTGAGCTTATTTGCCTCTCGACGTGATGATCGCGTCCGCAACGTTTTTCGGGGCTTCGCTGTAGTGCTTGAACTCCATCGTGTACGTCGCGCGGCCTTGCGACATGGAGCGCAGCGTCGTCGAATAGCCGAACATTTCCGACAGCGGCACCTCGGCCTTGATGACCTTGCCACCACCAGGCATGTCGTCCATACCCTGAACCATGCCGCGGCGTGAGGACAGGTCGCCCATCACGCTGCCGGCATAGTCTTCCGGTGTCTCGACTTCGACCGCCATCATCGGCTCGAGGATGACCGGCGAGGCCTTGCGGCAACCGTCCTTGAATCCCAGCGACGCCGCCATCTTGAACGCGTTTTCATTCGAGTCGACCTCGTGGTACGAACCGAAGGTCAGCGTGACCTTCACGTCGACCACCGGGTAGCCTGCCAGCACGCCGGCCGGCAGCGAATCTTCCACGCCCTTGCGCACCGCCGGGATGAATTCCTTCGGCACGACGCCACCCTTGGTCGCATCGACGAACTCGAAGCCCTTGCCCGGCTCCTGCGGCTCGAGCTTCAGCACCACGTGACCGTACTGACCCTTGCCGCCGGACTGGCGCACGAACTTGCCTTCGATGTCCTGCACCGGCTTGCGAATGGTTTCACGGTAAGCCACTTGCGGCTTGCCGACGTTGGCATCGACACCGAACTCGCGCTTCATGCGGTCGACGATGATTTCGAGGTGCAACTCACCCATGCCCGAGATGATGGTCTGGCCCGATTCTTCGTCGGTCTTGACGCGGAAAGACGGGTCTTCCTGAGCCAGACGGCCCAGCGCGATGCCCATCTTTTCCTGGTCAGGCTTGGTCTTCGGCTCGACCGCTTGCGAGATCACCGGCTCCGGGAAGATCATCTTTTCCAGCGTGATGATGGCACTCGGATCGCACAGGGTTTCGCCCGTCGTCACGTCCTTCAGGCCAACACAGGCAGCGATGTCGCCGGCCAGGATTTCCTTGATCTCTTCACGCTGGTTGGCGTGCATCTGCAGGATCCGGCCGATGCGCTCCTTCTTGCCGCGAATCGGGTTGTACACCGAGTCGCCCGACTTCAGCACGCCCGAATAGACGCGCACGAAGGTCAGCTGGCCCACGTAGGGGTCAGTCATGAGCTTGAAGGCCAATGCGGCGAACTTCTCTTCGTCGGTGCGCTCGCGCACGACCGGCTGGTCGTTGTCATCCGTGCCCGGCACTGGCGGTATATCGGCCGGCGACGGCATGAAGTCGACCACGCCGTCGAGCATGCGTTGTACGCCCTTGTTCTTGAACGCAGAGCCACAGAACATCGGCTGAATTTCAGCGGCGATGGTGCGCGTGCGGATGCCTGCCTTGATTTCGTCCTCGGTGAGGTCACCCTCCTCCAGGTACTTGTTCATCAGCGTTTCGGACGATTCCGCCGCAGCCTCGAGCATGTTCTCGCGCCACTTCTTGGCCTCTTCGAGCAGATCCGCGGGGATGTCGCGGTAGTCGAACTTCATGCCCTGCGAGGCCTCGTCCCAGATGATCGCCTTCATCTTGATGAGGTCGATCACACCGGTAAACGATTCTTCAGCCCCGTTCGGGATGACGATGGGCACAGGGTTCGCCATCAGGCGCACCTTCATCTGCTCGTAGACCTTGTAGAAGTTCGCGCCGGTACGGTCCATCTTGTTGACGAACGCGAGGCGCGGCACCTTGTATTTGTTGGCCTGGCGCCAGACGGTTTCCGATTGCGGCTGCACGCCACCCACGGCGCAATAGACCATGCAGGCGCCGTCAAGCACGCGCATCGAACGCTCGACCTCAATCGTGAAGTCGACGTGCCCGGGGGTGTCGATGATGTTGATGCGGTGCTCGGGGAAACCAAGCTCCATGCCCTTCCAGAAGCAGGTGGTCGCAGCCGACGTGATCGTGATGCCACGCTCCTGCTCCTGCTCCATCCAGTCCATCGTCGCCGCACCATCGTGCACCTCGCCGATCTTGTGGTTCACGCCGGTATAAAACAGGATGCGCTCGGTCGTCGTGGTTTTGCCAGCGTCGATGTGCGCCGAGATACCGATGTTGCGGTAGCGCTCGATGGGGGTCTTGCGAGCCATGGTGAAACTCCAAATACGAAGAGCCGCCCGGGGTTGGTATCAACCCTTGGGCGGCCGAATCAAGCTGAAAATCAGAAGCGAAAGTGCGAGAAAGCCTTGTTGGCTTCGGCCATGCGGTGCACTTCGTCACGCTTCTTCATCGCGCCGCCGCGGCCTTCGACGGCCTCGAGCAACTCATTGGCCAGGCGCTGGGCCATCGACTTCTCGCCACGCTTGCGCGCCGACTCCTTCAGCCAACGCATCGCCAGTGCGACACGGCGGACGGGACGAACTTCCACGGGAACCTGGTAGTTCGCACCGCCGACGCGGCGTGACTTGACTTCGACCATCGGCTTGATGTTGTTCAGCGCGATCGTGAAAACCTCCATCGGATCCTTGCCGGCCTTCTTCTCGACCTGCTCGAGGGCACCGTAGATGATGCGCTCGGCAATGGCCTTCTTGCCCGATTCCATGATCACGTTCATGAACTTGGACAGATCAACCGATCCGAATTTCGGATCCGGCAATATTTCCCGTTTGGGAACTTCGCGACGACGTGGCATTTCACTCTTCCTTTTGCTTCAGTTGGCGCGGGCTTTCACCTTTGCCTCGGGCACCACCGGTATCTGGGGCCACCCACTTACTCGGCAAGCCCTGGGGCCGCCGAAACGTATCCAGCGTGAGCCGGACCTTATGCTTTCTTCGGGCGCTTGGCGCCGTACTTCGAACGCGACTGCTTGCGATCCTTGACGCCCTGCAGGTCGAGCGAACCACGCACGATGTGGTAACGCACACCCGGCAAGTCCTTGACCCGGCCGCCGCGCACCAGCACCACACTGTGCTCCTGCAGGTTGTGGCCTTCGCCGCCGATGTAGGAAATGACTTCGAAGCCGTTGGTCAGTCGCACCTTGGCGACCTTGCGCAGCGCCGAGTTCGGCTTTTTGGGCGTCGTGGTGTACACGCGTGTGCACACACCGCGACGCTGGGGTCCACCCTGCATCGCGGGAGATTTCGATTTCGTGATCTCGGTCTCGCGACCGTGACGCACGAGTTGGTTGATGGTTGGCATGTGTAACTTGTTCCCGTTTGAAGTCACATTCTGGAAAATCGTGGCAGCTCCGATTCGAAGTCTCGGTCCGCGATTTCGACGAACAGAAATCGGCGGCTGTCGAGCCCTCCGGATGAGAAGTCAGCCACAACGCCAGAAAACGTGTTCTGGCTCCTGTCTTGACGTGATCAGGTGGCTGCTCGACAAAGAGCGCAGCGAAATCCGCAGAAAAGCCCTCGATTATATTCGGGTTGGCCCTCTGCTGCAAGCAGTGTGCTTCCGGCCGCCCAATGCCCACACTCAGCTCATCCCCTGCCATCGTCCTCGATACCAACGTCGTCCTCGATTGGCTTGTTTTCCGCGACCCCAGCTGCCAGGCGCTCGGCGAAGCCATCGAACAGCGGCGGATCAGCTGGCTGGCGGATGCCGGCATGCGCGCCGAGCTCGACGAGGTGTTGCGCCGCGGCGTCGGTGCGTCCCGGGCGCCCGATCTCGGCGTCATTGATCTGATCTGGCAGCGCCATGCGGTGATGCTCGACCGGTCGGCGGTCACTTCCAATAGCTCGGTCGGCGCAGCAACACCTTGCCGCTGCAGCGATCCCGACGACCAGCCCTTCATCGATCTGGCACTGGAAAGCGGCGCCCGCTGGCTGCTCAGCCGTGATCTCGCGGTCCTGAAACTGGCCCGCGAGGCTCGAAGCTTTGGCCTGGAGATCCTTTCGCCAGCGGTTTGGTCGTTGCAGCTCTCGCACCAATGAAAAGGGGCGACCGAAGTCGCCCCGAACCCAGGCGGCAAACCGAGCCGCCGCCCCTCAGCCGGTCCGGCAGGCCACCCTTTCGGATGCGCTGCCGGATGACTCCGACTAGGCGTCCATATCGCCGCCCGCCGCGTCGACCGCAGCCATCTGCGCAGCGGCCAGTTCCTCGGCCTCCTGCTGCGCAATGGCGCGGCGCTCGGCGTCGTCCATCTCTTCCTTGGCCTTGCGAGCCTGGTGGAAGGCCATGCCGGTACCCGCCGGGATCAGCCGGCCGACGATGACGTTTTCTTTCAGACCACGCAATTCGTCGCGCTTGCCCATGATGGCAGCCTCGGTGAGCACGCGGGTTGTTTCCTGGAACGAGGCGGCCGAGATGAAGCTGTCGGTCGACAACGACGCCTTGGTGATGCCCAGCAACACGTCCGCGTGGGTCGCGGTCATCTTGCCTGCAGCCACCATCTTGTCGTTGGTACCGAGCAGTTCCGAACGCTCGACCTGCTCGCCGGCGATGTAGTGCGTGTCGCCCGCGTTGACGATCTGAACCCGACGCAGCATCTGGCGAACGATCACCTCGATGTGTTTGTCGTTGATCTTCACGCCCTGCAGACGGTAGACGTCCTGCACCTCGTCGACGATGTAGCGCGCCAGATCCTCGATGCCCAGCAGCCGCAGGATGTCCTGCGGATCGGCCGGTCCGTCGACGATGTTCTCGCCCTTGTTGACCACCTGGCCCTCGTGGACCACGATGTTCTTTTCCTTCGGCACCAGTTCTTCGTAGACGGTTCCATCCGGATCGGTGATCTGCAGCCGCACCTTGCCCTTGGTCTCCTTGCCGAATGACACCGTGCCGGTGATCTCCGCCAAGGTGCCCTTGTCCTTCGGCGTACGCGCCTCGAACAGTTCGGCAACCCGCGGCAGACCGCCGGTGATGTCTCGCGTCTTCTGGCCTTCGACCGGAATGCGCGCCAGCACCTCGCCAGGGAACAGTTCCTGACCGTCGCGGATCTGCACCAGCGAGCCGACCGGGAAGCCGATCGTCACCGAGTGATCGGTGCCGGGGATCTTCACCTCGTTGCCGGCCGGATCGAGCAGCTTGACCTGCGGACGAACCACTTTGGCGACGCCGCGGCGCTTGGAGTCGATCACCACCAGCGTCGACAGGCCGGTAACCTCGTCGACCTGCTTGGCGACGGTGACACCTTCCTCGACGTTCTCGAACCTCGCCTTGCCGGCGAACTCGGTGATGATCGGTCGGGTCAGCGGATCCCAGTTGGCCAGCACGGTGCCGGCCTTGACCTGCTGGTCCGGCTTGACCGACAACAAGGCGCCATACGGCAACTTGTGACGTTCGCGCTCGCGGCCATGCTGGTCGGAAATCAGGATTTCGCCGGAACGCGAAATCACGACCAGGTCGCCCTTGCTGTTGGTCACATAACGCATGGTTGCGTTGAAACCGATCAAGCCGTCCGACTTGGCGTCCACGCTGGATGCAACCGCCGCACGCGACGCCGCACCGCCGATGTGGAAGGTACGCATTGTCAGCTGGGTGCCCGGCTCGCCGATCGACTGAGCGGCGATCACACCGATCGCCTCGCCGACGTTGATCAGCCCGCCACGACCCAGGTCGCGGCCATAGCACTTGGCGCAGATGCCGAAGCGGGTGTCGCAGGTCAGTGCCGTGCGAACCTTGACTTCGTCGGCGCCAGCGGCCTCGAGCATGTCGAGCAGGTCTTCGTCGAGCAGCGTGCCCGGATCCAGCAGGGTCTGCTGGGTCTCCGGATGCTGCACCTCGATCGCGGTGACGCGGCCGAGGATGCGGTCGCGCAGGCTTTCGATCACCTCGCCGCCCTCGACCAGCGCGCGCATCGCCATGCCGTTCTGCGTACCGCAATCGTCTTCGATCACGACCAGATCCTGCGTCACGTCGACCAGGCGACGCGTCAGGTAGCCCGAGTTCGCGGTCTTCAACGCGGTGTCGGCCAGGCCTTTACGAGCACCGTGGGTCGAGATGAAGTACTGAAGCACGTTCAGGCCTTCACGGAAGTTCGCGGTGATCGGCGTCTCGATGATCGAGCCGTCCGGCTTGGCCATCAGTCCGCGCATGCCGGCCAGCTGACGGATCTGAGCAGCCGAGCCGCGCGCACCGGAGTCGGCCATCATGTAGATCGAGTTGAACGACTCCTGCTCCACCGTCTTGCCGTGGCGGTCGGTCGTCTTCTGCTTGGACAGCTGGGCCATCATGACCTTGCCGACTTCGTCGCCGGTCTTGCCCCAGATGTCGACCACCTTGTTGTAGCGCTCGCCGGAAGTGACCAGGCCCGAGACGTATTGCTGCTCGATCTCCTTGACTTCCTTCTCGGCACGCTCGATCAGGCCGGGCTTCTCCTTCGGCACCAGCATGTCGTCGATCGCGATCGAGATGCCGGCACGCGTGGCCAGCCGGAAACCGCTTTGCAGCAGCTTGTCGGCGAACACCACGGTCTCCTTGAGTCCGCACTTGCGGAACGAAGTATTGATGAGCCGCGAGATTTCCTTCTTCTTCAGCGCCTTGTTGATGTTGCTGAACGCCAGGCCCTTGGGCAGGATTTCCGACAACAACGCACGCCCGACCGTCGTGTCGACCAGCTTGGTGTTCGGCAGGAATTCGCCGTCGGCATCCTTGGTGAACTCGGTCAGTCGCACGCTGATCTTGGCGGTGATCTCGACCTCGCCGTTGTCGAGCGCGCGGTGCACCTCGGCCACGTCGGAGAAGATAATGCCCTCACCCTTGCCGTTGATGCGTTCGCGGGTCGCGTAGTACAGACCCAGCACCACGTCCTGCGACGGCACGATCGACGGCTCGCCGTTGGCCGGGAACAGGATGTTGTTCGAAGCCAGCATCAGTGTGCGGGCTTCCATCTGGGCTTCGATCGACAACGGTACGTGAACCGCCATCTGGTCGCCGTCGAAGTCGGCGTTGAATGCCGAGCAGACCAGCGGATGCAGCTGGATCGCCTTGCCTTCGATCAACACTGGCTCGAACGCCTGGATGCCCAGGCGGTGCAGCGTCGGCGCCCGGTTCAGCATGATCGGGTGTTCCTTGATGACTTCCTCGAGGATGTCCCAGACCACCGGCGTGCCGGATTCGACTTCCTTCTTCGCTGCCTTGATGGTGGTGGCGATACCCATCGCTTCGAGTCGCGAGAAGATGAACGGCTTGAACAGCTCGAGCGCCATCAGCTTGGGCAGGCCGCACTGGTGCAGCTTCAGCGTCGGGCCTACGACGATGACCGAACGGCCCGAATAGTCGACGCGCTTGCCCAGCAAGTTCTGGCGGAAACGACCGCTCTTGCCCTTGATCATGTCGGCCAGCGACTTCAGCGCGCGTTTGTTGGCGCCGGTCATGGCCTTGCCGCGACGACCGTTGTCCAGCAGCGAGTCGACCGCCTCCTGCAGCATGCGCTTTTCGTTGCGCACGATGATTTCCGGCGCCTTCAGTTCCAGCAGACGTGCGAGGCGGTTGTTGCGGTTGATGACGCGGCGATACAGGTCGTTCAGATCGGAGGTCGCAAAGCGGCCACCGTCCAGCGGCACCAGCGGACGCAGGTCCGGCGGGAGCACCGGTAACACGTCCATCACCATCCACTGCGGCTTGATGCCCGACTTCTTGAAGGCTTCCATCACCTTCAGGCGCTTGGAGTTCTTCTTGACCTTCAGCTCGGAGCCGGTCATGTCACCGCGCAGCTTCTCGATCTCGACGTCGAGGTCGATCTCTTCGAGCAGCTTCTTGACGCCTTCCGCGCCCATCAGCGCGACGAACTCGTCACCGAACTCGGTGCGTTTCGCGTCGAAGTCGTCCTCGGTCATGATCGAGAACTTCTTCAGCGGGGTCATGCCCGGATCGACGACCACGTAGGCCTCGAAATACAACACGCGCTCGATGTCGCGCAGCGTCATGTCGAGCACCAGGCCCAGACGCGACGGCAACGACTTCAGGAACCAGATGTGCGCGCACGGCGCAGCCAGGTCGATATGACCCATGCGGTCACGCCGAACCTTGGTCTGCGTCACTTCGACGCCGCACTTCTCGCAGATCACGCCACGGTGCTTCAGGCGCTTGTATTTGCCGCACAGGCACTCGTAGTCCTTGATCGGACCGAAGATCTTGGCGCAGAACAGGCCATCACGCTCGGGCTTGAAGGTCCGATAGTTGATGGTTTCCGGTTTCTTGACTTCGCCAAACGACCAGCTGCGGATTTTTTCCGGTGAAGCCAGGCCGATCTTGATGGCATCGAAA
>JANNNE010000064.1:0-3202 GCA_031398385.1 Ideonella sp. | reverse complement strand
GGCAAGATCGACCGGGTGCTGGTCGACGCACCCTGCTCAGGGCTGGGCACGCTGCGCCGCAACCCGGACCTCAAGTGGCGCCAGTCGCCCCAGTCGGTGGCCGAAATGGCGGTCAAGCAGGCGGCGATCCTCGCCAGCGCGGCTCGGCTGTTGAAACCCGGCGGGCGGCTGGTCTACGCGACCTGCAGCCTGCTGAACGAAGAGAACGAGGCCATTGCGGCCGGTTTCGAGGCCCATCTTCGGGACAACCGGATGCCAGCGTTCACCGCCTTGCCGGCCGAGGAAGTGCTGAGCCGCGCGCATGTCGACGATGCCGCCGCGTTGGTACGCGGCCCCTACCTGCGCCTGTGGCCGCATCGGCATGGCACCGATGGCTTCTTCGCTGCGGTCTGGCAGCGCGACTGACAACATCGAAGGTCTCGGGGAAGGTGTATTTTTGTTGCACCGCAACAAAATTGGGTAAAAGCCGGCTTTTTCGAGGGTTTTACGAGCGCTGACGCCTTACAATGCGGGGTTGGCCGGGATTGGGTCAACCCTGAGTCCACATGGAAAGCGATTGATGACGACAGCGATGATGTTGTGGGATGCCCTGGTCAACTGGCTGGCCAACGGTTTGCTCGACGCCAGCTGGTGGCAAGTCCTGCTTGCCACCGCGGTGATGACACACATCACCATCGCCTCCGTGACGATTTTCCTGCACCGCGCGCAAGCTCACCGCGCGCTTGAACTGCACGCGATCCCGTCGCACTTCTTCCGCTTCTGGCTTTGGCTGACCACTGGCATGGTCACCAAGGAATGGGTTGCCATCCACCGCAAGCACCACGCCAAGTGCGAGACCGACGAAGACCCGCACAGCCCGGTTGCCAAGGGCATCAAGACCGTGTTGCTGACCGGCAGCGAGCTGTACCGCTCCGAGGCCAAGAACCAGGAAACGCTGGCCAAATACGGCCACAACACACCTGACGACTGGATCGAACGCAACCTGTACACCCGCTACAGCTGGCAGGGTGTGGGCATCATGCTGCTGCTCAACATCTCGTTGTTCGGCGCGATCGGCGCGACTGTCTGGGCGATCCAGATGTTGTGGATCCCGATCACCGCCGCCGGCATCATCAATGGCATCGGCCACTGGTGGGGCTACCGCAATTTCGAGGCCGCCGACGCGTCGACCAACATCCTGCCGTGGGGCATCATCATCGGCGGCGAAGAGTTGCACAACAACCACCACACCTACCCGACCTCGGCCAAGTTGTCGGTCAAGCCGCACGAGTTCGATATCGGCTGGGCCTATATCCGCGGCCTGGAGATGCTGGGTCTGGCCAAGGTTCGCAAGACGCCGCCGATGCTGCGCCTGGGCGCCGAAAAGCTGGTGGCGGACGGTCAGACGCTCGATGCCATCATCGCCAATCGTTACGAGGTGATGGCGCGTTATGCAGGCAACCTGCGGCGTGCCTGCCGCACCGAGATCGCCAAGCTGAAAGCCGACGGCAGCGCCGCGAGCCACGCCAAGCTGTCGAACTTGAAGCTCGCAAAGCGCTGGCTGCACCGCGACGAGGACAAGATCCCGCACGCTGCGCGCGCCCATGTGGCCGCTGCGGTCGAGCACAACCCGCGCCTGGCGGTCCTGGTCTCGATGCGTGAAGAGCTGCGCTTGTTGTGGACCCGCACCAACGTATCGGCCGAACAGCTGGTGCTTGACCTGCAGGCCTGGTGCAAGCGCGCCGAGGACAGCGGCATCGCTGCCTTGCAGGAATTTTCCTTGAAGCTGCGCTGCGCGCAGCACGCCTGAAGCGTCAACAGCGCAGCGGGGCCAAAGCGGCGGCGACAGCGTCCGCCCGCAAATAACCTCCAGACGCCAAGCGGAAGCACCCAGCGGTGCTTCCGCTTTTTTCGTCTGCCAGAATCCGCCTCAGCGCGGGCCAGAGATCCGCGCGAGGAGACTCGATGACTGAGCAACGATCCCGCCCTGCGCATCTGGCCCATTGGCCGAAGCGGCTGCCGCTTGAACTGGTGATCCCCGAGACCAGCCTCTGGTTTAACCTGGAGGTCTCGGCGCGGCGCTACCCGGACAAGCCGCTGTATGTCTTCTTTGGCCGGCGAATCAGCTTTTTGCAGTTGCTCGAACGCGCCGAACATCTTGCCGGGTGGCTGCAGGCGAATGGTGTTGCCAAGGGTGATCGGGTCGGGCTGTACATGCAGAACTGCCCGCAATATGCGATCGCGTATTACGCCATCCTGCGCGCCGACGCAGTGGTGGTGCCGATCAATCCGATGAATCGCGCCGACGAGCTCGGCCATTACATTACGGATCCACAGGCGAAGGTGATGATCTGCGGCGCCGATCTGGCCGATCACGTCGTGGCGGCCAATGCCGAACTGGCCGAAGAACAGCGATTGCGGCAACTGCTGGTGACCCGTTATTGCGACGAGATGGACGAGCCGTCGCAGATCGACCCGCGGGATGCGCCACCGGCGGCACTCGATCGGTGGCTGCGCTCCGATCCTGAATGGCCGCAGGATCCGGATCTGCCGTGCACCCGCTGGGCCGATGCGCTCGGCGCCGGCCATGCGCCGGGCCCGCACCTGGCGCAGCCGGATGATCTGGCGGTGTTGCCCTATACATCGGGCACCACCGGTTTGCCGAAAGGCTGCATGCACAGCCATCGTACGCTGATGCCGAATGTGGTCGGTGCCAGCCTGTGGAGCTTCAGCGGCGCCGAATGCGTCAGTCTGGGCGTGGTGCCGATGTTCCACATCACCGGCATGATGTACGGGCTTCATGCGCCGATCATGAACGGCAGCACGGTCGTGTTGATGCCGCGCTGGGATCGCGAACTGGCGGGGCGGCTGATCTCGCGTTACCGGGTCAGCCATTTCACCTGCATCCCGACCATGATCATCGATCTGTTCGGCAGTCCGAACTACGCCTCTTTCGACCTGAGCAGCCTGCGCTACCTGAGTGGTGGCGGTGCGGCGATGCCCAAGGCGGTGGCCGAGCGTCTGCAGAACGAGTTCGGCATCACCTTCGCTGAAGGCTACGGCTTGACCGAAACGGCCGCGCCGTCACACGCCAACCCGCCGGAGCGCGCCAAGCTGCAATGTCTGGGCATGCCGTTGTTCGGTGTCGATTCGCGGATCGTCGATCCGGTGTCGCTCGCGGAATTGCCGATCGGGGAAGTCGGCGAGATCGTCACCCACGGGC
>JANNNE010000060.1:0-3230 GCA_031398385.1 Ideonella sp. | reverse complement strand
CGGGTGTTCATGATGCGCGAGTGGCTGGACAAGGAAGTCGAGGACATCTGCGCCGAACTGGGCATCACCGCCGGCAACTGCGGCGTGATGCTCTACCGCGCCCGCATGCGGCTGCGCGATTGCCTGGACCGCAACTGGTTTGCGGGGCAACGATGAAAGTCGGTCTGGATTGCAAGGAAGTGTCGAGGCTCATCAGCGAAGGGCTTGACCAGGCCATGCCGGCGCCCGAGCGCGCCCGGTTGCGTTATCACTTCGTCATTTGCCAGACCTGCCGCACGGTGGATGAGCAGATGAAGTTCTTGCGGCGGGCGGTCAAGGCAATGGAAAAAGACCCGCCGCCAGGCGCATAGCTGGCGAGGCGCCGCACCGCCTGCGCATCGACCACACGCTGCCCGGCAATCGGGTCGACGCCGTCGTTGGTCAGGAACAGGCCCGCTCGCACGATCGAGTTGAACGGCGAGCCGGAGGGCTCGCGCCCGACGCGCTGCCACAGCGCGACGCCCAGGCGCAATAGCGCCAGAGTCAGCATGAGCACCTTGGAAACAATCTGGATGGAGAACGGCACGCTGCAGTCGCCGACCGACACGGCTTCGCCCTTGCAAGTGACGATCGCCAATCCGAACGGGCGCGGGTCGACACGGGCCACGGCGGCGATTTAGTCGGCCACGCGACCCTCGAAATGGGGTTCAATGTCTCCGTAGACACGCGCCGCGAGTTCGGCCAAGTTTAGATCGTTCGACATTCGGCGTGATGCTTGTAATGGCCAAGGGTGCAGTTTCGACTGCTGCAGTCAAGCGCTGCGCAAGGCATCCGCCTGGGCCGGCAGAATCTGGAGGAACGAGTGACCTACTGTCTTGGAATTCTGCTCCCCGAAGGCTTGGTGCTGGCGTCCGATTCGCGCTCGAACGCGGGCGTGGACCAGGTGGCGCTGGTCAGGAAGCTGGCCCTGTTCGAGGTTCCCGGCCAACGCGTGGTCGTCGTTCTGTCAGCGGGCAACCTGGCCACCACCCAGGCGGTGGTGACGGCCCTGCGCGAGACGGCGGGCAGTGGCCGCTTCGGGCACGACCTGCACGCCGCGCGCACGATGTACGACGTGGCGATGCTGGTGGGTGGCAAGCTGCGCGAAGTGATCGCCCGAGACGGCAGCTTCGTGCAGCCCTACGGCGACCCGAACGGCACCTTCCTCGTCGGGGGCCAGATCGCCGGTGAGCCGCCACGCTTGTTCCACATCTACTCGGCCGGGAATTTCGTCGAGGCGTCGGACCGCTCACGCTTTCTTCAGCTGGGTGAGACGAAGTACGGCAAACCCATTCTCGACCGGGCACTGCACGACGCGACGAGCCTCGACGAAGCGGCCAAGCTGTCGCTGCTGTCGTTCGACGCGACGATGCGCAGCAACCTCTCGGTCGATGCGCCCATCGACCTTGTCAGATACCGTGCCGACAGCTTCTCATCACGCAACTTCGTGACACTGGAGAAGGACGACCCCTACTGGATGGCATTGCGCAAGCACTATGCCGAAGGGCTTGCCGGCCTGGTGGCGAGCATCCCGCCCCCGCCCAACCTGGCCTGAATCCGAGCCGGGCCGAGCACCTCGACCGGCGGCGGAAAGCGCCGCACCGCTACTTCAACGACCCCGGCTTCGAGCAGGAGAGCCCATGAACAAGACCGCAGTCGCACGCTTCGACGAACTCCCGGATCGGCAACCCGCGCACGCGCTCGTCGAGGGCGTCGATCTCGTAGTCGTGCGCATCGACGATGCCGTCTCGGTGCTGTACGGCCGCTGCCTGCACCGGGGTGCGCTGATGGCCGACGGCCGCGTCGAGGGCGACAACCTCATTTGCGGCGTGCACGACTGGGACTATCGGCTCGACAGTGGCGTCTCGGCTTATGACCATGCCGAAGCGTTGCAGAGGTTCACTGCCTGGGTCGACGACGGCCAGGTCTGGGTGGATGCCGCCGAGGTTGCCGCCTGGGGCCTCCAGCATCCGCAGCCCTTCAACCGCACGGTCTACCTCGGTCAATTCGCCGACACCGGCCACGGCACCGCGGAGGAGCCCCACAACGCGCTGATCCAGCGCTACGCCCGCGACGGGCTGTCGAAGACCGGCCACCATGGCGCCGTGGAAGCGATGGGCGTGCCGCGCGACCAGCTGCCGAGCTGGGACGACATCCAGATCCTGCCTGCGCAATTGCACCGACCGCCGCTGCTGGACGAGCAGCCGGTTGGTACCGACTTGCTGGTCGGGCCGCGCGCGAAGAAGCCGCTGCGGTTGGCGATTCCGCTGATCGTGTCCGACATGAGCTTCGGTGCGCTGTCGGCGTCGGCCAAGGTCGCGCTGGCGCAAGGCGCCGAGCTCGCGGGCACCGGCATCTGCTCGGGTGAAGGCGGCGTGTTGCCCGAGGAGCAGCACGCCAACTCGCGTTACTTTTACCAGCTGGCTTCGGCGCGCTTCGGCTTTGCCTGGGACAAGGTGGGGGCTTCTCAGGCGTTCCACTTCAAGGGCGGGCAAGGCGCCAAGACCGGCACCGGCGGCCACCTGCCGGGCCCCAAGGTCAGTGCACAGATCGCTGCCGTGCGCGGCCTGAAGGAGGGTGAGCCGGCGATCTCGCCTGCCCGCTTCCCCGACTGGACCGAGCCGCGCCAGATGCGAGCGTTCGCGGCCGAGGTACGCGAGCGCACCGGCGGCATCCCGGTGGGTTACAAGCTGTCGGCGCAGCATATCGAGAAAGACATCGATGCCGCGCTCGAAGTGGGTGTGGACTACATCATCCTGGACGGCCGCGGTGGCGCCACAGGGGCATCGCCCATCCTGTTTCGCGACAACATCTCGGTGCCCACCATCCCGGCGCTGGCACGTGCGCGGCGCCACCTGGATCGGTCTGACCGCGGCGACATCACCTTGATCATCACCGGCGGCCTGCGCACGCCGGCCGATTTCGTCAAGGCACTGGCCTTGGGCGCAGACGCGATTGCGCTGTCCAACGCCGCCCTGCAGGCCATCGGCTGCATCGCCATGCGCGCCTGCCACACCAACAACTGCCCAGTCGGCATCGCCACGCAGAAGCCCCATCTCGTGGCCCGGCTCGCCGTGGACAAGTCGGCGCGGCAGCTGGCCAACTTCTTCGAGGCCTCGGTCGAACTGATGCAGGTGATGGCGCGGGCCTGCGGCCACGACCACCTGTCGCAGTTCACGCGGGACGACCTGACGACCTGGAAGCGCGAGATG
>JANNNE010000046.1:0-2636 GCA_031398385.1 Ideonella sp. | reverse complement strand
GGAAAGCGTGATCATCGGATTGTGATCCCTGTCTGGACCGGACCCGGGAAGTGCCTCGTCGGCGCCGGGTGCGATGCCTGCACCCCTGTTCAATGTCAGGTGTCCCGCTTCGAACTCATGCTGTGGCTGGAAGGCATCGGTTGTAGTCAAATATGTTGAACGCGTTGATCGGAGGGCTTGGGCTCAGGCCGGGCAGATTGCTGCCAGCGGCGGCGCTGTCGGCAACTTGGCCGGCGGCTTCGCGCTGACGTGCCCGGGATCGAAGCCTTGCTCGCGTGTCAATGCGCCCTGGCCATCAAGCCCGTTAGTAAATTTCGCGCCTAAACAGGAAGACCGTCGTGCCCAGCTTGATTCCCAGCCAACCATGCGCCCGTCGTCGATGCAACAGTCCGAACGCCCGGGTAAGCGATCGTTGCGGCGCGATGAATCCCTGCGGTATCGTGCCGGGCACATCGCATTCCGATTGACCGAAGATGTTCAGGAGACCGTCATGAATTTCCGCCGCCCCTTCCTTGCCGCCGCGCTTGCGGTTGCCTACATCGGACTGCCGAACGGCGTCGCCGCTCAGACGGTCCTGAAGGCTGCCGATGTGCATCCCGCGGGTTATCCGAATGTGGTCGCGATGGAAAACCTCGGCAAGAAGCTCGAGGCCGCCACCGCCGGGCGCTATCAGCTGAAGATGTTTCCGGGCGGTGTGCTCGGTGCCGAGAAGGAAATGGTCGAGCAGACGCAGGTCGGCGCGATCCAGATCGCGCGCATTTCGCTCGGCGTGCTCGGGCCGGTGGTGCCGGAGGTCAATGTCTTCAACATGCCGTTTGTATTTCGCGACGAGGCGCACATGCGCAAGGTCATCGACGGCCCGATCGGCGACGAGTTGCTGAAGAAGATTTCCGACAGCCCGGCCAGGTTGGTCGGCCTCGGCTGGATGGACAGCGGTTCGCGCAGCCTGTACACCAAGACGCCGGTGCGCAAGATGGAGGATCTGAAGGGGCAGAAGATCCGCGTGATGGGCAATCCGCTGTTTCGCGACATGATGACCGCGATGGGTGGCAACGCGATCTCGATCGGCCATACCGAGGTGTTTACTGCACTGCAGACCGGCGTGGTCGATGGTGCCGAGAACAATCCGCCCACGCTGTTCACGTCGAACCAGTACACGGCCGGCATCAAGTACTACACCCAGACCCAGCACCTGATCATTCCCGAGATCTTCGTGATGTCCAAGGTCGACTGGGACAAGATGACGCCGGCCGATCAGGCACTGTTGAAGACCTTCTCGCGCGAGGCGCAGGCCGAGCAGCGGGGCTTGTGGGACAAGAGTGTGGCCGAATACACCGGCAAGCTGAAGGCGACCGGCATTCAATGGATCGAGATGGACAAGAAGCCGTTCTACGACGCCACCGCACCGGTGCGGGCCAAATACGGCGCGGCATTTGCCGATCTGATCAGGCGCATCAACGAAGTCAACTGAGCGCAGGAATCGGGCGTCCGCACATCCTCCGCGAATGCCGTCGATCCTGCTCAGCAACACGCCGGCGTCGCGGGCCAACTACTACAGCGACCAGGCGCTTGCCGGTCTTCAGGCGCTGGGTGAAGTGCGTCTGCACGAGGCGGCCGAGCCGCTTGGCGGCGATGCACTGATCGCTGCGGCCAAAGGCTGCCAGGTCATCGTCAGTGACCGCAACACGCCAGCCCCTGCCGCGCTGTTTGCCGCCAGTCCGCAACTGGCGGTGTTCATGCGCTGCGCGATGGACATCCGAAATATCGATGTGACGGCTGCCGGCGAGCACGGGGTGCTGGTCACCCATGCCAGCGCCGGCTTTATCAATTCGGTCGCCGAATGGGTGGTCGGCGCGATGATCGATCTGGCGCGCGGCATCAGCGCCAGCGTGTCGGCGTATCGCGCTGGCGATCTGCCGACACCGGTGATGGGCCGCGAGTTGCGAGGGTCCACGCTGGGCATCATCGGTTACGGCCAGATCGGGCGCCGGCTGGCTGACTTGGGGCTGGCGCTGGGCATGCAGGTGGTGGTCGCCGATCCTGGCGCCAGGGTCGATCATCCGTCGATCCGGCAGGAGTCGCTCGAATCGTTGCTGGCGGTTGCCGACCATGTGGTTTGTCTGGCGCCCGCCACGCCGGCCACCGAGAACATGATGGATGCGCCGCGATTCGGTTTGATGAAACGCGGCGCGGTGTTCGTCAACGCATCACGCGGCAACCTGGTCGACGAAACGGCGTTGCTCGCCGCACTCGACAGCGGACACCTCTCGGGGTGTGCGATGGATGTCGGGCGCGCGCCCGATCAGATGCCGCCGACTGCGCTGGCGCGCCATCCGCGCGTGGTCGCCACACCGCACATCGGTGGCCTGACCCAACCTGCCGTCGATCACCAGGCGCTGGAAACCGTCGCCCAGTTGGCCGAACTGCTGCGTGGCGGGATGCCGGTCGGTGCGGTCAATGCCGATCGGGCGACCCGGCTCGAATCGCTGCGCGGCGGCTGATCCGCGATTTCAGTCGATCGCCAGAAAAACGCGCCCGCCTTCGATCTTCACCGGATGGCTTCGGATCGCTTCGGTGACCGGCGCGCAGGCCGGCTGGCCGGTGCGGATATCGAAGCGGCCCTGGTGCATCGGGCA
>JANNNE010000011.1:0-13893 GCA_031398385.1 Ideonella sp. | reverse complement strand
CGGCGCCGCGGTTCAACCTGCTTTCGTGTAAGGTCAGTTCATGAAATCGTCCATCCTCCAGGCTGCTTCGCGGGTTTCGGTCTGGCGCCTGGCCGCGCAGCAGACACGACGCGACTTTCGCGCCGGCGAACTGCGCTTGTTGATGCTGGCGGTGACCCTGGCGGTGGCCGCATTGACGGCGGTCGGCTTTTTTGCGGATCGACTGAACAACGGGCTGGCAAGAGACGCGCGCCAGCTGATGGGTGGTGACGCCATCGTGTCCAGTGATCAGCCGACCCCCGCGGCATTCGACCAACGGGCCCGCGCGCTGAATCTCCAGACTGCCACCTCGGTCAGTTTTCCCAGCATGGGCCGGGCCGGCGAAGCGCAAGGCGGAGCGACCCGCCTGGTCGCGGTCAAGGCGGTCAGCGAGGGCTATCCTTTGCGCGGCAAGCTGCGTCTCGGCGAGGGCCCCGGCAGTGCGGAGATCAACGCGAGCGGCGCTCCGCAAGCGGGAACGGCCTGGGTCGATGCCGGCCTGCTGGAGGCGCTGGGGCTGAAGATCGGAGACCAATTGCTGCTCGGCGATGCCAGCCTGAAGATGACCCGCACAATCGTGATCGAGCCCGACCGGGGTGCCGGCTTCATGAGTTTTTCACCCAGGGTGATGCTGAACCAGGCCGATCTGCCGGCAACCGGGCTGATTCAGCCAGCGAGCCGTGTCAGCTACCGGCTGGCCGTTGCATCGCCAGGCAATGACGACGCTGCGGTGGGTCGGTTCACCGAATGGGCCGAGGCCGAGCTGAAATCGGGCAGCCTGCGCGGCGTGCGCATTGAATCGATGGCGTCGGGCCGCCCGGAAATGCAGCAGACTCTGGGACGGGCCGAAAAATTTCTCAATCTGGTGGCGCTGCTGGCTGCGCTGCTGGCCGCGGTTGCAGTGGCCATTGCCTCGCGTGATTTCGCCAGCCGGCACCTCGATGACTGCGCGATGCTCAGGGTGCTGGGCCAGTCGCAGCGCCGCATCGCGGCGCAGTATCTGATCGAGTTCGGCCTGGTGGGCCTGCTCGCCAGTGTGGTCGGCGTCGCATTCGGCTTTGCGGTGCACTATGTCTTTGTCTGGCTGCTGGCGGGCCTGGTCAATGCCAGCTTGCCGGCTGCCACGGCCTGGCCGGCGCTGTTCGGCATCGGGGTCGGCCTGACGTTGTTGCTCGGTTTCGGCTTGCCGCCGGTGCTGCAACTGGCGCGGGTGCCGCCGCTGCGCGTGATCCGTCGCGATGTCGGCGCGGTCAAGCCGGCATCGCTGGCGGTGCTGGGTGCCGGCCTGCTCGGGTTTGTCGCGCTGCTGATGGCGGTGTCGTCCGACCTGAAGCTCGGGCTGATCGCGGTGGGAGGGTTTGCCGGTGCGATTGCCTTCTTCGCGCTGCTAAGCTGGCTCGCGGTCTCGCTGCTGCGCCGGGCCGTGCCGGAGACGCGGGCGCCGCGCTGGCTGGTGTTGGCGACCCGGCAGATCGCGGCCCGACCGGCCTTTGCCGTGCTTCAGGTTTCGGCGCTCAGCGTCGGCCTGCTGGCGCTGGTGTTGCTGGTGCTGCTCAGAACCGATCTGATCAGCAGCTGGCGCCAGGCCACGCCGCCGGACGCACCGAATCGATTCGTCATCAATGTGCAGCCCGATCAGGGGGATGCCTTCAAAGCCACACTGGCGGATGGCGGCGTCAAGCGGTATGACTGGTTTCCGATGATCCGCGGCCGCTTGCTGGCCGTCAACGGCGCGACGGTGCAAGGCGATCGTGAAGGCGAAGAGCGCGCCCAGCGGCTGGTCGAGCGTGAGTTCAACCTGAGCCACACCGCCGAACTGCCGGCGCACAACATGGTGGTCGGCGGCAAGTGGGTGGCTGAAGAGGCCGGTGCGGTGAGCGTCGAGGAGGGGCTGGCCGAGGCCTTGGGGCTGAAGCTGGGCGATGTGATGCGTTTCGATGTGGCCGGCATTCCGGTCGATGGGCGCATCACCAGCCTGCGCAAGGTCGACTGGGGCTCGATGCGGGTCAACTTCTTCGTGATGTTCCCGACCTCGAAGATGACCGATCTGCCGGTCAGCTACGTCGCTGCGTTCAAGGCACCGCCGGTGGCGGGTTTCGACAACCGCCTCAGCCGCCAGTTTCCGAACATCACCTCGATCGACGTGTCGGCGTCGATTGCCCAGGTTCAGCGCATCCTCGACCAGGTGATTCGTGCGGTCGAGTTCCTGTTCGGATTCACCTTGGCCGCCGGGCTGGTGGTACTGTTCTCGGCCATCACCGCAACCCGCGAGGCGCGGGCCCGGGAATTCGCCGTGATGCGTGCGTTGGGCGCCAGCGGCCGGCTGCTGGCGCAGGTGCAACGCGCCGAATTGCTGGGTATCGGCGCGCTGGCCGGTCTGCTGGCCTCGCTGGCGGCCGGTGTGGTGGGCTGGGCCTTGGCGCGTTATGTGTTCGAATTCAGCTGGACTGCCTCGCCGTGGGTGCCGTTGATCGGCGCTGCAGCAGGTGCCTTGTTGTCGCTGGCAGCCGGCTGGTGGGGGCTGCGCGAGGTGCTGCGCCGGCCGGTCGTCGCGACCCTCAGAACCGCTGCACAGTAGCCGGCCCGCTCGGTGCGGCGTGCGCCGCGCCGAGGCCGTGCCCGGAAAGCGCGCGCGACGCGGCATACTTCGCTCTCGATGGATGAATTCGTCACCCGACCCCTGCGGGTCCTGCACCTTGAAGACAGCGAACTCGACCACGAGTTGATGCTGGCGCAGCTGCGCCGCGGCGGCATCGAGCCGATCGCGATGCGGGTCGACAGCGAAGGAGCCTTCCTGCGCGCTTTGCAGCAGCCCTGGGACGCGATCATTTCCGATTTCAACCTGCCGGGTTTTTCGGGCCTGGTTGCGCTCGACCTGTGGCGGGCCAATGGCGGCGACCTGCCGTTCATCCTGGTATCCGGCGAGATTGGCGAAGATACCGCGGTGGAGGCGATGCGCAGCGGGGCCACCGACTATCTGCTGAAAAGCAACCTGACCCGACTGGCGCCCGCGCTGCTGCGTGCGGTCGACGCCAATCTGATGCGCAAGGCCCGGCTGCGCGCCGACCTGGAACTGAACGCGTCGAAGCACCGGGTGCACGAGCTGGCTCAGCATCTGCAGAACAGCATCGAGCTTGAACGAACCGCGATCGCGCGCGAGATCCACGACGATGTCGGTGGCTCGCTGACTGCCGTCAAGTTCGATCTGGCCTGGATGATCCGGCGCTGCGATACACCGGAGCTGCGCGCGCGTGCCGAATCGGCGCTGGAGACGGTGATGTCGGCGCTCGAGGCCAGCCAGCGCATCATGCACAACCTGCGTCCGGCGATTCTCGAGCAAGGTCTGGTGGCGGCGCTGCAGTGGATGGCCGGCCGGTTCGAGCGCCGCGCCGGAGTGCCGTGCCTGTTGCGTACGCCGCCGGTCCTGCCGGTGTTGCCGGCGGGCGTTCCGCTGGTCGCCTATCGCACCGCCCAGGAAGCGCTGACCAACATCAGCAAACATGCGAATGCCAGCAAGGTGCAGATCGATCTGGCCCATGCCGGTGGGGTGTTGTCGCTGGAAATCAGCGACAACGGGCGCGGCTTCAATCAGCAGGACCTCGGCAAGGATCGATCATTCGGCATCCGGGGCTTGCACGAACGGGCCCAGACGGTTGAGGGCTGGATCGATTTGAGCAGCGGGGTCGGCGGGACGACGCTGATCCTGTCGATCCCGATCGACGAAACGGTGCAGCGTGCGCCGATTCCCGATCTGAGCATGTTGGGCAGCCACAACCTCGACCCGACCGGCTGGGGAGAACACTGATGTGCCGCCAGCGCTGCATGGCCGTCAAGATGCGAGGAAGTTGAAATGATCCGAGTCATGCTGTGTGACGACCATGCGCTGATCCGGCGCGGCATCCGCGACACCTTGTCGGATGCGCCCGATATCGAGGTCGTCGGCGAGGCCGGTGACTACGGCGAGTTGCGCAGCCTGTTGCGCAATGTGTCCTGCGATGTGCTGGTGCTGGACATCAACCTGCCCGGGCGCAGCGGCCTGGATGTGCTGCAGGTGCTGAAGGAGGAGGGCACCTCGATGAAGGTGCTGGTGGTCTCGATGTATCCGGAAGACCAGTATGCAATCCGCGCCCTGCGTGCCGGGGCCTACGGCTATGTCAACAAGGGCGGCGATCCGGCATTGATCGTCTCGGCGGTGCGGACCGTGTCGCAGGGTCGCAAATATGTGACGCCTGAAATTGCACAGATGCTGGTCGAGAGCCTGACCACCCCGGTCGATCAGGCGGCGCACGAGAAACTGTCCGATCGTGAGCTGCAGACGCTGGTGATGATCGCCTCGGGCAACCGGCTGTCCGATATCGCGGAGCAACTGATGCTGAGTCCGAAGACGGTGAGTGTCTATCGGGCACGGGTGCTCGAGAAGCTGGGGCTGACGAACAACTCCGAGTTGACGGTCTATGCGATCCGACATGGGTTGGTGGGGCAGGAGTGAGATCTTGGTTTGTGTGCTCGGGTGTTCCTGTGCTTGAGCGTGGACAAGGGCGCCGGGTGGCCGGCTGCCTTCATGTCCCCCGCCGACAGCCCCAGGGGGCCGCCGGCTCCTCCTTTACTTACGCCAGCCGGCCACCCGGCGCCCTTGTCCTTGCCACGCTTTGGGCTGGCCAAGGGTCGGGTGGATCGGGTGTGCGATGAACAAGGCATTTACGCGTGAGAGCGACGGCGATGGTGATGAAGACGACGAACTGGTCGAGGCGCCGGCGTTGCCGGCCGGAAGCAAGAACTACATCACGCCGGCGGGATATGCGCGGCTGCGCGCCGAGTTGATGGCGTTGCTTGACGACGAGCGGCCGAAGATCGTCGAGATTGTTTCGTGGGCCGCCAAGAACGGCGATCGCAGTGAGAACGGCGACTACCTGTATGGCAAGAAGCGGCTGCGCGAGATCGACCGGCGGATCCGCTTCCTGACCAAGCGGCTCGACATCGCCGAGGTGGTCGATCCGTCAGCGCATCACGGCAACGACCAGGTCTTCTTCGGAGCGACGGTCGAATACGAGAACCTGGCTGGCGAGCGCCGCACCGTCACCGTCAAGGGCATCGACGAAGCCGACAGCGCCCAGGGCGAAGTCAGCTGGATTTCGCCGATCGCGCGCGCGCTGCTGAAAGCCAGGGTCGGCGACGAGGTCGCGTTGCACACGCCGGTCGGGGTCGAGACCATCGAGGTGATCGACGTCAGGTATCCGGCCAAGCAGCCCGGCTGAAAAGCGGGGCGTTCGGGTGTTCAGGTGATCAGCCGAGCCGGCGATCAGGTGAATCGGTCGCTTCGCCAAGGCAGATTGACCGTCGTGAACCTGGCAAGCCGATGAGATGTTGCGGCGCCGCTGGGCCGAGCGACCGCCGGATCGCCTTCAGCGTTGCCCTACGGCTTGATCCGCGAGACCTTGTGCACCGCCGGCGCGCGGCGCATCTTGCGCATCACGTCGGCCAGATGCAGGCGGTCGCGGACCGCTACTATCAGTTTCAGTTCGGTCGCGCTATCGGCCGCGGCGCTGTCGCCCATGTCGATGTGGGTGATGTCGGCCTCGGCCGAAGCCACCGCCTGTGCCACTTGGGCCAGCACGCCTTTGCCGCTGTTGACCAGGACCGCGATGCCGGTCTCGAAGGGCCGGGTCGGCTGTTCCGCCCAGTCGACCTGCATGATGCCGTCGCGGTCGCGTTCGAGCAGGCGCTTGCCGACGCTGCAGTCGACGGTGTGCACGATCAGGCCTTCACCGCGGCCCAGGTGGCCGATCACCGCATCGCCGGGAATCGGGCGGCAGCAGGTCCCGAGCTGAACGGTGGCGCCTTCGTTGCCGTCGATCAGGACCAGGGCCTGTGTTGGCAGGCTGTCGTCGGTGGCGAAGCGGCCGAGGGTCAGGGTCACGGCGTCGGGCTTGTCGCCGCGTTCGGTCAGCAGCGCAGCCAGGCGCTTGGCGACGATGGATGCAATCTTGCGGCCGAGACCGATATCGGTCATCAGCTCTTCGCGGCTGCGATTGCCGCTCCAGCGGGTCAGCTGTTGCCAGATCGCCTGCGACTCGGCTGCATCGTCGCCCGGCAGCGTCAGGCCCTCGGCGCGCAGTGCCTGGGCCAGCATCTTGACGCCCAGTTCCTGCGACTCTTCCTGCTCCATCGTCTTCAGATAGTGGCGGATGCGCGAGCGCGCGCGGCCGGTGCGCACAAAATTCAACCAGGCCGGATTGGGCTTGGCGTTCGGCGTGCTGATGATCTCGACCACGTCGCCGCTGTGCAGTTCGGTGCGCAGTGCGACCGGCTCGCCGTTGACTCGGCTGGCCACGCAATGATCACCGACATCGGAGTGGATCGCATACGCAAAATCGACCGGCGTCGCGCCACGCGGCAGGGCCAGGATCTTCGACTTCGGCGTGAACACGTAGACCGCGTCGGGAAACAGGTCGATCCGCACGTGTTCAAGGAATTCTCCCGAATCCTTGTTGTCCTGCTGGATGTCCATCAGCGACTGCAGCCACATCGCACCGAGCCGCTGCGCCTCCTGGCCCTGCTTGTTTCCGGTCTTGCCCTTGTACATCCAATGGGCTGCGATGCCGCTTTCGGCCACCGCATGCATTTCCTCGGTGCGGATCTGGAACTCCACCGCGGTGCCGAGCGGGCTGACCAGCGTCGTGTGCAGCGACTGGTAACCGTTTGCCTTCGGGATCGCGATGTAGTCCTTGAAGCGGCCCGGCACCGGCTTGTAGAGTTGGTGCAGGATGCCCAGCGCCAGATAACACTCGGACAACTCCTCGACGACGATGCGAAAGCCGAAGATGTCGCTGACCTGTGCAAACGACAGGTGTTTCTCGCGCATCTTGCGATAGATCGAGAACAGGGTCTTCTCCCGGCCGTAGACCCCGACTTCCTGTTTCTGCTTGGCAAAGGTCTGCTCGACTTCGCGCTGGATGCGCGCCACCACGTCGCGACGATGCCCGCGTGCGGCGTCGACGGCCTTGATGAGTGCAGCGTGCCGCCAGGGACGCAGGAACTGGAAAGACAGTTCCTGCAATTCCCGATAGATTTGATTCAGGCCGAGGCGGTGTGCGATCGGTGCATAGATGTCGAGTGTTTCGCGGGCAATGCGGGCGCGCCGGTCGGGTGCCATCGCGTCCATCGTGCGCATGTTGTGCAGCCGATCGGACAGCTTGATCAGGATCACGCGCACGTCGCGCGCCATCGCCAGCAACATCTTGCGGAAGCTCTCCGCCTGTCCCTCCTCGCGGGTCGAGAACTGCAGCTTGTCGAGCTTGGTCAGGCCGTCGACCAGATCGGCTGTCGGCGCGCCGAAGCGCTCGATCAGCTCGGATTTGGTGATGCCGCAATCTTCCATCGAGTCGTGCATCAGCGCGGCCATGATGGCCTGCGCATCGAGCCGCCAGTCGGCGCACAGGCCGGCAACTGCGATCGGATGGGTGATGTAGGGCTCGCCGCTGGCGCGAAACTGTCCGAGGTGGGCTTCGTCGGCGAATCGATAGGCCTCGCGCACCCGCCGCAGATCGCCGGCACTCAGATAGCTCAGCCGATCGGCGAGCCCCGCGAAGGAGGTGACTTCGACACTTGGCTCGGTACTTTTGCCGTTGCCGGACAGGCTGCGCGCGGCCGCCGCGGCCAGCGCACGCACGTCCCGGAATGCCGTTGAAATTCTCGCAACCATGCTGCAAATTTATCGCGGATTCGATCGGGCCAGCACAAGCCCCGATCCAAAGCCCGCTTCGGCCCCCGGACTCGGTCGCCAGCCGTCAGCCGGGCGGCCACAAAAAACGGCCCCGCAGGGCCGTTCTTCCGGAGGCGCCAGGCTCAGATCGGCACCTTGCGCAACATCTCGATACCAATTTCGCCGGCCGCAATTTCGCGCAGCGCGGTTACACCCGGCTTGTTGCGGGTCTCGATCTTCGGGGTATGCCCCTGGCTCAGCATGCGGGCGCGGTAGGTGGCCGCCAGCACCAGCTGGAAGCGGTTCGGAATCTTGGTCAGGCAGTCTTCTACCGTGATGCGGGCCATGGAGCGTCCTTGAAAAACCGGTGATCGGTCAGATCAGATCGAGGGCAGCAAAGACAGCCGACTTGCTGCGCTGCTGCGAGACATATTTGAGGCGCTGCGAGTGAACGACCGTCTTGAGGTCGAACAGCGCTGTCTCGAATAAGCCGTTGATTATAACGAAATCGAAGTGGCGGGCCTTGGCCACCTCGATGCGGGCATTGGCCAGGCGCTGGCTGATGATGTCGGGCTCGTCCTCGCCGCGGCGGTTCAGGCGCGCCGCCAGTTCTTCGTAGCTGGGTGGCAATACGAAGATCAGCACCGGATTCGGAAACAGCTTCTTGATCTGCAGCGCGCCCTGCCAGTCGATCTCGAGCACGATGTCATGGCCACTCGCAACCCGTTCCTCGATCGCCCGTCGCGAGGTGCCGTACAGGTTGCCATGGACCTCGGCCCATTCGAAGAAATCGCCGGCTGCGACCATGTCGCGAAAGGTGGCTTCATCGATGAAGTGGTACTCGCGGCCGTCTTTCTCCTGGCCGCGGGGCGGACGGGTGGTGTGCGAGATCGAGACAGTCAGGTGCGCGTCGAGCTGTAGCAGTGCCGAGACCAGCGTCGATTTGCCGGCTCCGCTGGGGGCCGCGATCACGAACAGGTTGCCGGGGTACTCCATCTTCGCGCGTCTCGCTATAGGCTAAGCAGGCCGGCTGCCGGACCGGACATCACCGCCCAAGCCGCCGTCGAAGGCGTGAGTATCCTACCGAAGGCGCCGCAGGGCAGGCGCTTGAGCAGCGGTCCCGGCGTCCCCGCGTGGACGATCGACTGCACGGTGCGCGGGTTTCCCCGCTGACTTTATTTATGAGTTATCACTAATATTAGCCAAGTCGTATATGTGAGTCGTTGTCGGCGCACCAGGCACCCCGCATCCGGTTGTGCGCCGGCGCAGGCGCAGCGTCTGATCGCAAGGAGAGTTCGTGAAATTTGGAGACCAGTCTGCAGGGCGTCTGATCAAGGCACCTGAAAACTTCATCGACGCATCCGGTGTGCGTCGGGTCTTCGCCGAGGCGCGCGGCGGTCGGCGCGATTTTCTGCGCGGCGTATTCGCTGCCACCGGCACACTCGCCGCAGCGCCCCTGGCGCTGGCGACCGGCAATCCGGTCGGTGCCGCGGGTGGCGATCCGAATATCCTCGAACTGCCGGCGCATACCGTCGGCCTGGGTCAGCCGGTGGTGACCGACGGCTATGGCAAGCCGTCGAAATTCGAGACCAACGTGCAGCGTCGCAGCAGCCCGGGCCTGACCCAGACGACACAGGCCTCGGTGTCGTTTGCGCCATTGCAATCGCTGTTCGGAATCGTGACGCCGAGCGGGTTGCACTTCGAACGACATCATCAGGGTTGGTGGGATATCGATCCGTCGAAGCATCGCCTGATGATCAACGGCTCGGACGAGCGGATCGTCAAGACTCCGCGCGTATTCACGATGGACGAGCTGATGCGCCTGCCGTCGGTGTCGCGTTTCCACTTCATCGAATGTGGTGCCAATACCGGCATGGAGTGGGGCAACGTGGCGGTGCCGACCTGCCAGTACAGCCACGGCATGCTCAGCTGCAGCGAATTCACCGGCGTGCCGCTGCGCACGCTGTTCGAGATGTGCGGGGTCGACTACAAGCGCGGTCGTTATGTGCTCGGCGAAGGTGCCGATGGCTCGTCGATGACGCGGACGATCCCGATGGAACTGGTCGAGAGCGGCGAGGTGTTCGTCGCCTACGGCCAGAACGGCGAGATGCTGCGGCCCGAGAACGGCTACCCGTTGCGGCTGGTGGTGCCGGGGGTGCAGGGCGTCAGCTGGGTCAAATACCTGCGTCGCATCGAAGTGGGCGATCAGCCCTATGGCAGCAAGGACGAGGCGATCCACTACATGGACCTGATGCCCGACGGCCTGCACCGCCAATATACGAGCACGCAGGAGTGCAAGAGCGTGATCACGACGCCGTCCGGTGGCCAGCTGCTGCTCGACAAGGGCTTCTACAACATCAGCGGCCTTGCATGGTCGGGGCGTGGCAAGGTCAGGCGGGTCGATATTTCGGTCGATGGCGGGCGTAACTGGGCCGCGGCCCGACTCGAAACGCCGGTTCTTTCGAAGTGCCTGACCCGCTTCAATTTTGACTGGGTCTGGAACGGTCAGCCGACCCTGGTGCAAAGCCGTGCCGTCGACGAGACCGGCTACGTGCAGCCGTCCACGCGCCAGCTGCGCGCGGTTCGCAGCACGCGATCGATCTATCACAACAATGCAATCCAGACCTGGCTGGTGCAGGCGAGCGGGGAGGTCCGGAATGTTCAGCTTTCCTGATCGCATGAAGCGACTCACCCGCCGCCTCGGCATGGCAGTCGCACTCCTTGCTGTTGCCAGCCTGGTTCATGCGCAGAACAGCCCTTATCCCGGCATCGGACGCCCGGCCACGCCGAAGGAAATCGCCGCCTGGGACATCGATGTGCGGCCCGATTTCAAGGGCCTGCCGGCCGGCTCGGGTTCGGTTGCCAAGGGGATGGAGGTCTGGGAGTCGAAGTGTTCATCGTGCCACGGCATCTTCGGTGAAAGCAACCAGTTCTTCAGCCCGCTGGTCGGCGGCACCAGCAAGGACGACATTGCCACCGGGCGGGTTGCGCGTCTGACCGACACCGGCTTTCCGGCCCGTACCACGCTGATGAAGGTGGCCACGGTATCGACGCTGTGGGACTACATCAACCGCGCGATGCCTTGGACGACGCCGAAATCGCTGAGCGTCGAAGAGGTCTATGCGGTGCTGGCCTACATGCTGAACATGGGCGGCATCGTCGCTGACGATTTCACGCTGTCCGATCGCAACATCGCAGCGGTTCAGCAGCGCATGCCCAATCGCAACGGCATGACGACGGCCCATTCGATGTGGCCCGGTGCGGCATTCGGCACGCGCAAGCCCGATGTCACGGCCGTGGCGTGTTTGAAAGACTGCGCGCCGGCGCCGGTGATCGCCTCGTCGCTGCCCGACTTTGCACGCGATTCGCACGGCAACCTCGCAGACCAGAGCCGCATCGTCGGTGCGCAGCGCGGGGCGGTGACGGTCGGATCGACCGCATCGTCTGCTGCAGTTGGCGCCGAGCAGCAGGCTCGAACCGCGGCAGTGAATGTGAACACCGGCGCCGCGAAAGCTGCCGGCGGCTCAGCTGCAGCTGGTGGTGCCGACCCGGCAGCTGCGATTGCACTGACCGCCAGGTTGGGCTGCGTGGCGTGTCACGGTCTGGAGAACAAGATCATCGGTCCGGGATTCAGGGAAGTTGCCACTCGACATGGAAAACGTGCGGATGCCGTGGCCTATCTGAGCGGCAGAATCAAGGCTGGCAGTTCCGGCGTCTGGGGACCGATCCCGATGCCGGCCCAGACCCTGAGCGATGAAGAAGCGCGAGCGATTGCACAATGGCTCGCCGATGGCGCAAGATAGTGACGATGGCAGCAGGTCCGCGCCGACTAGGGTAGAACCCCATCGTCGATCAAGGTCGATTTACCAGCATAGCCACATCAAGGAGTCTCTTATGCATACACGTCGAGACATGCTCTCTCGTTCAGCCCAGGTCGCCGCCATGCTGGCGTCGGTCGGACTGTTGCCAGGCCTGGCCCACGCCCAGGCTGCCAGCTTCAACACGGCTGCGTTCGACGCCAAGAACATGGCCGATCTGTTGAAGGCATTGGGCGGCAACGCACCCGCCGAAAGCAAGGACGTGACGGTAACGGCGCCCGACATCGCCGAGAACGGCGCGGTCGTTCCGATCGGCGCCTCGACCACGTTACCGGGCGTCAAGCGCCTGCTGATCCTGGTCGAGAAGAATCCGTCGGTACTGTCGGCGATATTCGACGTGACCGATGCCGTCGATGCCGATTTCTCGACCCGCGTCAAGATGGGTCAATCGTCGAACGTCTATGCGGTGGCGATGATGGGCGACGGCAAGGCATTGTTCGCGCAGAAGGAAGTCAAGGTCACGCTCGGTGGTTGTGGCGGCTGAAGCCACCCCCGCGCAAACGCTGCTGATCACACGCCGCTGAGCGACGAACAGCAGATATCACACTGAAAGATCGAAGGAGTTCAAGATGGCAGATCCGATGCGCATTCGCGCCCAGATGACCGGTGACAGGGCCAAAGTGAGGGTCCTGATGGCTCACGAGATGGAGACCGGACAACGCAAGGACGGGGCCGGCAAGGTGATCCCGGCCTGGTATATCCAGCATGTCAATGCACGGCTGAACGGCAAGCCCGTGATGACGGCGCAGTGGGGCCCGGCGGTCTCGAAGAACCCGTTCCTCCAGTTCAACGTCAAGGGTGCCAAGGCCGGCGACAAGATCGCGATCACCTGGACCGACAACAAAGGCGAGACCCGGACCGACGAAGCCACCGTTTCCTGACCGGCGACGGATCGGAGATCGACAAGACCAGCAATCCGGGTCAATACGAGAGGAGACGAATGAACAAGTCACTACTGATCGCCGGCGTGTTGTCGGCCGCTGTGGCGGTCGCATCGGCGCAGCAGAAATCGACCGCCGACGGCATCGCCGAATACCGCAAGATGCTCGAGGATGGCAACCCGGCCGAGTTGTTCGAAGCCAAGGGGGAAGACCTCTGGAAAAAGAAACGCGGCCCGAAAAACGCCTCGCTGGAGCGTTGCGATCTTGGCAAGGGTCCAGGGGTGGTGAAGGGTGCGTTCGTCGAGTTGCCGCGCCTTTTTGCCGACACCCAGCAGGTGCAGGACCTCGAATCCCGGTTGCTGACCTGCCTGGAAAGCCAGCAAGGCTTCAAGGCCGAAGAGATTGCCAAGACCGCGTTCGGGCGTGGCGAGATGGCCAATGTCGAAGCCTTGGCGGCCTGGATCTCGGGCATGTCGCGAGGCATGCGTTTCGCGCTGCCGCAAAGCCATGCCAAGGAAGTCGAGATGTATGAAGTCGGCAAGCGGGTATTTTTCTACCGCGCCGGCCCCTACGACTTTTCGTGCGCCACCTGCCACAGCGCTCCTGACAAACGCATCCGGCTGCAGGATCTACCCGACCTCACCCGCAACCCGGGCGACGGCATCGGCTTCGCCGCCTGGCCGGCCTACCGGGTCAGCAACGGGCAGCTGTGGACCATGCAGCAACGCCTGAACGACTGTTTTCGCCAGCAGCGTTTTCCGTACCCCGGCTTTGGCTCCGAAGTGACGATTGCACTCGGGGTCTACATGGGCGTCAATGCCAAGGGTGCCGAGTCGGTTGCACCGGCCCTGAAACGCTGAAGGATCTGCCATGTACCCGAACAAGACAACAGCTTTGACGCTGGCCGCTGCGGCGGGCTTGATGCTGGCCGGCTGCGCAAGCGTGCAACCGACCACCAACTACGATGCCATGGTCGACCAGGTGATGAAGACCTCGTTTCGCGACCAGGGCATCGCCAAGGTCGACCGCCTGCAACAGGATGCCAGCAACGAACTGTGCTCCAAGGCGCTGGGCACGGCGTTGCCGGAGGCACAGGCCAAGGCCATCGAGGCGGCCAATCTGAAGACGGTCAAATTGCCAGCCGGTGGCCAGTTCATTGGCGACTGGAAGGCCGGCGAGAAGCTGGCGCAGGACGGTCGAGGCATGACCTGGCGCGAGAAATCCACCGCCACCAGCGAGAACGGCGGCAATTGCTACAACTGCCATCAGCTCGGCAAGGCCGAGATCTCGTTCGGCACCATCGGCCCGAGCCTCTACAACTACGGCAAGTTGCGTGGTGTCAGCGATCCGGCCAGCCCGGCCTCGCGGCCGATCGTCGAATACACCTGGGGCAAACTCTATAACGCAAAGGCCT
>JANNNE010000003.1:0-16826 GCA_031398385.1 Ideonella sp. | reverse complement strand
AGCAGGTTTGGCCATTCAATCGTTACCCAGGTTCACTCGACAGTTCACATCCGTTACCCATGCGGAACTTACCTTGCCCCTCGTCCGCCTTCCTGCTGGCAGAGTCCGTGCACGCCCTCGCGGGACACACACGCCACAGTGTGGGAGACGTTGTCAGACGGGCTTCAAACAGAACCGTTGCCAGTCCTGCCTGCCGTCCTAGGCTACTGTTGATCGCACAACAGGTCGTGGCATGGCTGGAGACCAGGCACGACAAGGCATTCAGAAGCTTGATCGCTCCAATGGAAGAGGTCGGTTCGTCTCCCGACGTTGCACGCTCACAGCTTGTGGCTGCAAGAGCACACGACTAAGTAACGGTCCCCTTTCGGCATACCGAAAGCTTTCCGTCACAAATACCCACAGACATCATGGGTATCACTCTCCGGCAGGCCTTGAGGCCCACGAAACTCAAGGAGCTTTCGCTCCCATGCGGGGGGTTCCCCCGACTTCTCCAGGGCTACATAACCCCGTAGCTAGGGAGAGCGACACCACGTGTCGCACTATCATTGGTCGATTCTAGCGGGCGAGGGGTTCGCCGCCATCCGGCGCGGCCGCGACGCCTGCCCCATTCCAAGCCGACATGCCCAATCACGCCGACGAACTGAAAAGCAGCGGGCTGAAAGCCACGCTGCCGCGCATCAAGATCCTCGAGGTCTTCCAGCGCAGCGAACTTCGGCACATGACCGCCGAGGACGTCTTCAAGATGTTGCTCGCCGAAGGCGCGGACGTTGGATTGGCAACGGTGTATCGGGTGTTGATGCAGTTCGAGCAGGCCGGGATTCTGTCGCGCAATCACTTCGAGACCGGCAAGGCGGTGTTCGAGCTGAACGAAGGCAAGCACCACGACCACCTGGTCTGCATGGACTGTGGCCGGGTCGAGGAGTTTTTCGACGCCGAGATCGAGAAGCGCCAGAAGGCAGTGGCCCATGCCCGCGGATTCGAACTGCAGGATCATGCGCTGGCGCTGTATGCGGTGTGCACCAAGAAGGATTGCGCCTTCCGCAACAAGGGCGGTTGAGCGGCCTGTCCGCCACTACGGCGGGCGGCGGCGGGTGCCTCAGACCGGCGGTTCGCCGCTGGTCATCGCCTTCTGGTGGCGCGCGATGAATTCCTGATAGGTGTCGATGCCGCGCAATTGCAGGATGGTGTTGCGCACCGCGGCCTCGACCAGCACCGCGAGGTTGCGGCCCGCATCGACCGCGATCACCGCCTTGCGCACCGGCACGTCGAGAATCTCCTCGTACAACGGCTCGTAGGGCAGGCGCTCGAAATCGCGCTCCATTGTCTCCTTGCGCACCAGATGGACGATCAGCTTGAGCCGCATCTTGCGGCGCACCGCGGTCTCGCCGAAGATGGCCTTGATGTCGAGCAGGCCGATGCCGCGCACCTCCAGCAGATTCATCAGCAACTCGGGACAGCGCCCTTCGAGCGACATTTGCGACACCCGATACAGATCGACCGCATCGTCGGCCACCAGACCGTGACCGCGCGAGATCAACTCCAGCCCGAGCTCGCTCTTGCCGAGTCCGGATTCGCCGGTAACCAGCACGCCCAGCCCCAGGATGTCCATGAACACGCCGTGCCGCGTGGTGCGTTCGGCGAAATGCAGCGCCAGATAGCTGCGGACCACGTCGATCACCTGCCCCGCCGATTCGGCGGTCACGAACAGCGGAATTTCCGCCCGATCACACAGCGCCACCAGACGCTCGGGTGGTTGCTGATCGTCGGCGACGATCACCACCGGCGGCTCCAGCGTGACGATGCGCTGGATCCGGCGCTCCTGATCCTCGGGTGCCGAAGCGCTCAGATAAGCCACTTCGCGTCGGCCGACGATCTGCACCCGATAAGGGTGGATGTAATTCAGGTAACCCACCAGATCGGCGGCCGACTGCGCATTGCGCACGGCGGCTTCGTCGAAGCGACGCTCCGGATGGGCATGGCCGGCGATCCATTGCCAGTGCAGGCTCGCACTGTGCTCTTCGAACAGCGCTTCTGCGCTGATGACGGTCGGTTTCAACGGGTTGTGCTGGCGGCTTCGATTGGCCGATTATCAGGGCCGCCGCGGGCCGTCATCAGGCCACCGACTTCAGCGGTTCCCAGTTGGCAATCAACTCGTGGACCTTGGCGGCGGTGTCCTCGGTCTTCAGGCGCTCGCGCAATTCGCGATCACTCAGCATCTCGGCGATTTCAGACAGGATTTCCAGGTGACGCTGGGTGGCGGCCTCGGGTACCAGCAGAAAGATCAACAGCTGGACCGGCTGGTCGTCGGGGGCGTCGAACGGGATCGGCTGCGTGACGCGGATCACCGCCGCCAGCGGATTCTTCAGGCCCTTGATCCGGCCGTGCGGTATCGCCACCGCGTGACCCAGGCCGGTGGAGCCGAGCCGTTCGCGGGCAAACAGGTTGTCGGTGACGATCGCCCGGGCGATGGAATGCTGGTTTTCGAACAGCAGTCCTGCATGCTCGAAAGCACGTTTCTTGCTCGTGGCGTCGACATCGACACTCACGTTGCTGGCGGGCAAGATGGCAGCGAGACGGTTCATGTAAGCATGGCGGCGGCGGCCAACAAGCCGGCTGCCAGTCCGCGTTGAGCGCCCGGAGGGGCGGGTTGAAGATGCCGGGAAGGTCGTGTCGACGACCGACCCGGCGGCTCGGGGGCCGGATTTTGCACCGCTTGATGCGATGCAGCAAGGGATCGCCGAGGTAACCATGGTGACCAGGTCGCGATCAGGGCCGCAGCGACGACCCGCGAGCCACTCTTCAGTGGGCATCGCCCAGGTCGCTGGTATCGAGGCGCTTGGCCGATGCGTGATGATGGTCCTGCAGTTTGTCCTTGTGGCGACAGACCTGGCGGTCGAGCTTGTCCATCAGCTGATCGATGGCGGCATAGAGGTCTTCATGCGACTGCTCGACGAAGATGTCCTTGCCCTTCACGTGCAGGGTCACTTCGGCCTTCTGTCGGCGCTCCTTTTCCTTCAGTTTCTCGACTGAAAGCAATACGTTGATGTCCACGACCTGATCGAAATGGCGGGTGATGCGCTCGAGTTTGGTGAGTACGTACTCACGAAGCGCGGGAGTTACCTCGAGATGATGTCCGCTGATCGTCAAGTTCATGAAGACTCCTTTGGTCGGGTGGGGGAGGGGTAAAGCAGCCCGCCGCGAAGCAATTCTTATCGCAGCGTCGCCGGGGCGGCGGGGGTGTCGATGGGCGTCGTTCGGACCAGTGTGCACCCATTGCCCAGGTGTGACAAGCAGATGAAATGAAAGTTTCAAAGGCCTGTTTGCGGCTTTCGAAAATGCGCGGTCGGGGGTGGGATAATCGAAAGTTGCCCAGCCGGAATCTGCATGCTGAACATTTTCTCCTTGGCCAACGGCCGGCTTTTCCAGGAAGAGATCGACGCTCCGCAATCCCTGCCGGAGTCGGCGCGTCCGGTCTGGGTCGATCTGGAGTTGCCGACGGTCGAGGAAAAGAACTGGATCACCGCCCGGTTCGGACTGGTGATTCCCGCCGATGCGGTCGACGACGACCTGGAAGAATCGGCGCGCTTCTATGAAGAAGACAACGGCGAACTGCACATCCGGAGCGACTTTCTGATCGACGACGATCGCACGCCGCGCAATGTGCGGGTCGCGTTCATCCTGTTCAACAACATACTGTTTTCCGTGCATGGCGAAGACCTGCCGGTGTTCCGACTGCTGCGTCTGCGCGCGCGGCGCACGCCGGCCATGATCGGCGATGCGAAGGATCTGCTGCTGAAGCTGTACGACGCCGATGCCGAATATTCGGCCGATGCGCTCGAGGGGATCTACGTGAGCCTCGAATCGGTCAGCGCGCAGGTCTTGAAGAAGGAGATCACCGACACCGATGCCGCCGCCGTGCTGGCGGAAATCGCCCGCGAGGAAGACTTGAACGGCCGCATCCGCCGCAACATGATGGATACCCGGCGCGCGCTGAGCTTCATGATGCGTTCACGCATGCTCAATGCCGAGCAGTTCGAGGAATCGCGGCAGATCCTGCGCGACATCGACTCGCTGGACAGCCACACCGCCTTCCTGTTCGACAAGATCAACTTCCTGATGGATGCCACGGTCGGTTTCATCAACATCAACCAGAACAAGATCATCAAGCTGTTTTCGGTGGCCAGCGTGGGCTTGCTGCCGCCGACCCTGATCGCCAGCGTCTACGGCATGAATTTCCAGTCGATGCCGGAGTTGCAATGGCGCTTCGGCTATCCATTTGCGATCGCACTGATGGTGGCCAGTGTCGCGGCGCCGTTCTGGTATTTCCGCCGCAAGGGGTGGTTATAGACCTTGGTCTGGCGGCCACCTGCCTCAGGCCGACGCACGGCGTTTCAGCCAGCGCATCAGGCCACCCAGCAGCGGCAACTTTTCGTACACCTCTTCGGCGGCGTCCCAGTAGTCGCGGTGCATGCAGATCCGGCCCTGGTCATCGAGGTGCAGGTGACTCGCGCCACGCACCGTCTGCGGGTCGCGCCGGTAGCGCCGCATCCTGAAATGGAAGTCCCAGGTCAGAAAGCAATGGTCACGCTGAACCACGGCGTCCTTGACAATGAATCGCGGGTCGTCGAGGGAGTCGAACATGTGCCGGTAGACCGCCTTGATCGGATCGATTCCGCGTACCTCGTTGAACGGATCCTTGAAGCTGGCGTCGGCACGGTAGAACTGGTCGAGCGTGTCGAGGTCGGCCCGAGAAAAGCGTTCGAACAGGTCGACGATGCGCTCGACCCGTGGATCGACCGGTCGCGATTTCATAAGCGGGTGGCGCGGTGGACGGCCTTGAAGTAGAGGCCGTCGCTCAGATGGCGCAGCGCCTGCAGCCACAGTGTGAAGCGCTTCGGAAAATGAATCTCGAACTTGCCGGCCTCCCAGCCGTCGATGATCTCGAGCGCGGCCTGGTCGGCCGAGATCAGCGCCGGCATCTTGAAATCGTTCTGTTCGGTCAACGGGGTCTCGACGAATCCGGGGTTGATCAGCGAAATCCCGATGTTCGCGCGGTGCAGGTCGATGTAGAGGGTTTCCGCCAGGTTGATCAGGGCGGCCTTGGTCGGGCCGTAGCCGAGCCCTTGCGGCAGACCGCGATAACCGGCCACGCTCGCCACCAGGCTCAGGTGGCCGCCTTGCTGGCGCAGCAGCAAGGGCAGCATCACGTCGAGCAAGCGCAAGGCGCCGCGGTAGTTGACTTCGTCATGCAGGATCGCCGTCTTCAGATCGAACTCGGTCGCACGCATGGCCTTGTAGTAGCCGGCACAGTAGACCGCCAGATCGATCCGGCCGTAGCGGGCGACGATGGTATCGGCGGCCTGCTGCATCGATGGCTGATCGCTCACGTCCAGCGGCAGGCCCAGACCACCGGCATGCGAGGCTTCGAAGCGCTGCAGCTCCGCGGTGCTGCGCGCTGAGATGATGACCTGTGCGCCGAGCTCGTGCAGACGTTCGGCGGTCGCGCGGCCGATGCCGCTGGACGCGCCGACCAGCCAGACGACCTGCCCGGCCCAGCGCTTGATTGGTGGGTTCAATGACATGGTTCGAGGGTCAGGGCTGGTTCAGGCTACGGGAAGAAATCGGACCGACGCCGCTGGTAGGCTGGTGGCGAATCCACAATTGCCAGAGCGCGCCGACGGCCAGCAGCTTCAGCAGGCAGGGCAGCAGGCTGTAAGCGCCGGTCAAGGCCGCCAGCGCAGGCGGACTCTGGCTGCCCGGTGCATAGTCGAACAGCTGCAACAGCGGCAGCACCAGTCCGGCGGCCAGCGCCAGATTCAGTTTGGTGGCGAAGTTCCACCAGCCGAAATAGGCACCTTCGGCACGATCGCCATGGCCGGCCAGCTGGATCACGCCGGCCAGCAACGCGCCGGGCAAGGTCAGGTCGGCTCCGAGCGCCAGGCCGCTGAAGATGCAGATCGCGACAAACGCCGCCACGTCGCCCGGCCCCAGCAGGGAGGCCCAGAAAAAGGCCAGGATCGCCAGCAACATGCTGGCCAGCCAGGTCATCGGCAGGCCGTAGCGTTTGACCAGGCCGACCCAAAGCGGGATCGACAAGCCGCCGGCGGCAAAATAGCTGGCGAGAAACAGCGGCTCGAGGGTCGCCGCCTGCAGCTTGTCGCGAATGAAGAACAGCACCAGCGTGGCCGGGATGGCGCTGGCAATACCGTTCAGCAGAAAGATCGTCAGCAGCCGGCGAAACGCAGGGTTGGTGAAGGGCAGGCCCAGGCGTGGGCGCAACTGCCCCTCGGCGAGCGGGCTGGGGCGGGGCCGCGGCGCCTGGCCGAGCAGCACGATCGCGATGCCGATCAAGGCTGCGAATGCCACGCTGGTCGCGCCCAGGCCGGCCACCGAAGGCAAGATGCTGGCGATCAGCACCCCGGCCAATGCCGGCCCTTCACGCCAGGCGACGACATGCGCGCGCTGCGTTTCGTTGCCGCCCAGGCGTGCCCCCCACGATTGGTGGACGACACTGACAACGCTGTAGCAGAGATAGGTGAGCGCCAGCACGATCGCGCACCAGACCAGCAAACCCTGGTGGCTGGATCGCACCGAATCCGGCGGAAAGAACAGGCTCGCAAACCCGATCGCCAGCAGTCCGGCCGCGATTGCGGCCACCAGCCAGGCCGCGCGGCTGCCGCGGGCGAACAAGGCGTCGACCCAGCGTCCGATCAAGGGATCGGCCACCGCATCGAGCAGCCTGGCGCCAAGCAGCACCGCGCCCAGCCATGCCAGCGGCACGCCGAACTGGCTCGCATAGTGATTCGGCAGCACCACGTAGAGCGGCAACGCGACGAAGGCCAGTGGCAGACCCAGGCTGCCATAACTCAAGCCGGCCAGGCGCGTGTGCAGGGGCCCCGGCGAAGCTGGGTCGGGTGTGCTCACGCCAGGTGCCTTCAGGTGCCGCCTGACGCGACGCCGATCAAGGCCTTGCGCAGGCCGGGCTCGGAGGTCTTGGGCGACAACCAGATGCCGAAGAACAGCGGTGTGAAGTCTGCATCGCGGATCTCGCCGGCCGGGCGACCGTTCAGGAAAAAGGCGGCTGCTTCGTTGGGCCGCTGAACGCCGGTGAGGCGATCACCCGCCTGGACATCGGTGAAGATGGCGCTCATCCGCGCCAGCCAGCTGGCGGCTTTCGGGTCGGCGATCGGTGCCTGACGGCGCATCTCTTCGATCGACCGTTCGGCGATGGCCTTGCCATCCAGCGAGCGTGCATATTCGAGCTCGAGGGCCAGCGCTTGCTGGCTGTAGCTCATCGGCTTGAAGTCTGGCGTCGCCCACAGCCGGGCGTCGTAGACATGAAACGCGAAATACGTGAGCCGTCCGCTGCCGAGCAAGCGGGCCTGCGGCAATTGTTGGGCGACTTCCGGTGGCAGCGGGCGGTTTGCCGCCCCGGCCGTCAGCGCAAACGGCGCCGCGAGGCCCGCGAGCAAGACGCTGCGGCGCCCGACCAGCGGGCGCGGTGCGGGCACGCAAGCGGGGCGCAGCGGCGTGGTCACGTGATCCTCAGGCTTTCTGCAGCGTGAACTGCATCACGCTGGTATTGCCCATCTCGAAGGCGGCTTCGCAATAGACCAGGTAGAACTCCCAGATCCGCATGAAGCGGGTATCGAAGCCGAGGCCACGCACCCGCGCGTCGTGATGCACGAAGGCATCACGCCACAGCTTCAGCGTGTGTGCGTAGTCGCGGCCGAAATCGAGCTCGTTGATCACCGTCAGGCCGGCGCGCGCGGCGGCGAGGCGAAACTCCCGCGGGCTCGGCAGCAGGCCGCCGGGGAAGACATATTGCTGGATGAAGTCGGTCGACTCGACGTAGCGGTCGAACAGGTCGTCCCGGATCGTGATGCTCTGGATACAGGCCTTGCCACCCGGCTTCAGCTGACGCTCGATGGTGCAGAAGAAATCCGCCCAATAGTCACGCCCGACGGCTTCGAACATCTCGACCGAAGCGATCGCATCGTAGGGTCCGTCATCGATATCGCGGTAATCCTGGAAGCGCAGATCCGCCGCGAGGCCGGCATCGGCAAGGCGCTGCCTGGCCCAGTCGAGTTGTTCTTTCGACAAGGTCACTGCACTGACCTCGGCGCCGAAATCCTGCGCCGCGCATTCGGCCACCGCACCCCAGCCACAGCCGATCTCGAGCACCCGGTCGCCGGGCTTGACACCCGCCTCGGTCAGCACCCGTCGCATCTTCGCGCGCTGGGCGTCGGACAACGATTGCGTGCGGTCGCCGTCGAACCAGGCGCTGCTGTAGTTCATCGTCGGATCGAGCCACAGCTTGTAGAAATCGTTGCCGAGGTCGTAGTGGGCGTGGATATTCTTCTTGCTGCCGCGACGCGAGTTGCGATTGAACAGGTGCTTGACGCGGTACAGCAGCGAGCCCCACCAGGTGCCGTACACCACTGACTCGATGTCGTCGCGATTGCGGATGAACAATTTCAGCAATGCGGCCAGATCCGGTGTCGTCCAGTCGCCGGCGATGTAGCTTTCGGCGAATCCGATGTCGCCCGATTTCAGGGCTGCGCCGCAGACATTCCAGTTGCGCAGGCTGATGGCGGCGTTGTGTTCGCCCTCGGCCATGCTGCCGAAGATCGCGGTGCCGCCGTCGGGCATCTGCACGCGCAGCCTGCCGTGGCGCAGATTCTTCAGCAGTCCGAAGACCGCTCGCGCAGCGGGCGGTGCCGAGGTCGGCAGATCGTTTCCGGTCAGCTGTGGGTGGGTGGTGGTCTGGAGGTTCATCGCGGTTCGGGGCAAGGTCTTCAACGGGAGACAAATTCGGCGGGCGGTTCGGGTTTGCGCAACAAGGGCACCCGTTTCAACCACAACCGCAGCGCCTGCCAATGGATACGGACAATGACGCCAAGGGTCATCCAAGGTACGCCGAAGAATGCCTGGCGGATGCGCCGGCCGGTCAATGGCGCCAGTTCGCCGCTGACGCTGGTCTGCAGTAGCAAGCCGTCCTCATCGTGGTGATCGATGCGCGCGACGGTGCGTGCCCGGGTTGGGTCGCCGGGCGACAGATCGTTGCGCATGAAGCGGAAGCGATAGCTGCCGGTCACGCTGCAGAACGGCGACACATGGAACACCTTGTCGGCGCGCAATTCCCGACCGAAGCCGATGCCGCCTTCGCTGCGTCCGGACAGCAAGTAGCAATGGCGCTCGCCGAAGGTGTTGTTGACTTCGACGACGATCGCCTCGAGCGCACCATCGGCACGATGGCAGTACCAGAAGCTGACCGGTTTGAAGGTGAAGCCGAGCACGCGGGGATAACACTGCAGCCAGACCTCGCCGTCGGCAGTGGTGATGCCCTCGCGGTGCAACAACGCCTCCAACCACTGCAGGCTGTCGGCGCGACCATCACCGTGATCGCGATCGAAGAAGCTGATCAGCCCGAATCGATTGCGGCGCAGGGCCGCCGGCGGATGGCTCGCCAGTCGCCGCATCGGCAGGAGCAGGAAATAGGTCGGATAGTTGAAGCGGTTCGCGGCCGGGCGCAGCCGGGCATGCCGGACCTCGCCGATTCCCAGCAGCGCCTGCGGCATGGTCGACGTCGCCAGCGCGGCCGTATGCGGCGCACGGTCTTGGCAGCGCTCGATGCGCGCTGGCCGGCTCACGCGGCTTCCCGGGTGGCGACGCTCAGACGCTGGCGCAAGCCCTCGACCACCGCCAGACCGGACATCAATCCGTCCTCGTGGAAACCGTAACGGGTCCACGCGCCACAGAACCAGGTCGAGGCGACGCCCTGCAGTGCGGGCACCTGGCGTTGGGCGGCAATCGCGGCCTGATCGAACACCGGGTGTGCGTAGTCAAATTCACCCTGGATCAGGTCGGCCCGCGGCTCGCGCAGCGGATTCAGGGACACCACCACCGGCTGTTCGAACGGCAGCGGCTGCAGTCGGTTGATCAGGTAGTGCAGGCAGACCGAGTTCTGTTCGGCCGCGGCGCTGGCGGCGCGTTCGTAGTTCCAGGCCGCCCAGGCGCGGCGGCGCTTCGGTAACACCGATACATCGGTGTGCAGCACCGCGCGGTTGGGCTGGTAACGGATGGCCGACAACACGGCTCGCTCGTTGTCGGTGGGGTCGGCCAGCATCGCGAGTGCCTGATCGCTGTGGCAGGCCAGCACCACCTCGTCGAAATATTCGGTGCCGGCGTCGGTGCTGAGCGCGACACCACCGCTGCCGCCGGCCTGCGACGTCGCGGGCGGGAGGCGCCGGATCTGGCGCACCGGTGCATGAAGCCGCGCGTCGTCGAGGCTCGACACCATCTTCTCGACGTAGCCGCGGGCGCCGCCAACCACGGTGAACCATCGCGGACGGTCGCTGACCTGCAGCAGGCCATGGTTGTGGCAAAAGCGGATCATTGTCGCGATCGGAAAGCGCAGCATCTGATCGGTGGGGCACGACCAGATGCAGCCGATCATCGGCAGGAAATACCAGTTGCGAAAGGCTGCAGTGAAGCGGTTGTCGTCGAGGAAGTCACCGATCGGCTGTTGCAGGGCGGCGTCTGCGCCGGCGGTTGCCAGAGCGGTACACAGCTTGTTGAACCGGACGATCTCGGCCAGCATGCGCAGAAAAGCCGGGCGCGCCAGATTTCGGCGCTGTGCGAATACGCTGTCGAGATCCGAGCCGCTCCACTCCAGGTCGATGTCGGGCACTTTGACCGAGAACGACATGTCAGAAACTGCCGTCTCGACCTGCAAGGTCTCGAACAGCTCGATCAGGCGCGGGTAGGTGCGCTCGTTGAAAACCAGGAAGCCGGTGTCGACTCCATGCCGGATCGGGCCGTTTTCACCAGCGACCTCGACATCCACGGTGTGGGTGTGGCCGCCGAAATAGGACCCGGCTTCAAACAGGCTGACCCGGCAGGCCTGTGGCTGCCGCGACAGGTGCCAGGCAACCGACAGGCCCGAGATGCCGGAGCCGACGACGGCGATCCGGCGCATCAGGCTGGTCTCCCGCCGGGCCATGCGAGGCGGGCCGCCGAGCAGCCCGGTCGCGAAATAGAAGCTGTTGCACAGCGCCCCGCAGCGAACGAGGGAGGGAGGGAGGAGGAGGAGAGGCGCTGCGGGATTTCAGTCCGGAAATCCGTCAGGCTGTGCAACAGAAAAATAATGGAGGGCGCGAAATCGCGGCTTGGTGACGGATCGGGCTTTCGCAGTTGCGACAGCTCGCCCGGCAACGCTTCGACGCGGCGTAGTACGCCCGGTTCCGCTGATTTCGTGCGGCGGAGCGGATGTTTACAAAAATTTGCCGAATCGTGCAGATGCTGCATGTGCGCTTCTCGTTGCCCTTTGACGCTGATGGGATGTTCATATACTCATCAGTCTTAAATATAACTCAGTAGTATCGATTTGGTCAACAATTCCCTTCGGAATGAAGGGTCACGGCGGTTGAATCGCGCCGGGCCGGCAGACGCCGGCAGCCGTCGCTACATTTGACCCGCCTACCCTGAATGGATACCCCAAGAGCAACGTGATGAGCGAATGCGTTCGAAGCGCGACGGGTCCGACCGATGCGACCTGAAGGTCTTGCCGACGATCCGGCCTGGTTCTCGATCGCTGCGGTCGAACGCGACACCGGAATCGGCAAGGACACGCTGCGCGTCTGGGAACGGCGCTACGGGTTTCCGACCCCACGGCGCGATGCCTTGGGCGGGCGATCCTATCCAGGCGAGCAGGTCGAAAAGCTGCGCGTGGTCAAACGTCTGCTCGATGCCGGGCATCGGCCGGGCCATGTGGTGATGCTCGGGGTTGATGAGCTGCAGGCGATCAGCGCGCGCGCCGCTGCCGATGCGCGGCCACTCGGCGACGATCGACTCGCATCGGAACTCGATTCGTGTTTTGAATTGCTGCGCAAGCACGACATCGACTCCCTGAAGCGGATGTTGTGGCAGTCCCAGTTGCGAATGGGGCTGGCGGGTTTCATCCGCGACATCCTGGTTCCGATGAATACGCGGGTCGGTGCCGCCTGGATGCGTGGCGAACTGCGGGTCTACCACGAACACGTCTTCACCCAGATCCAGATGGCGCTGCTGCACCAGGCGATGGCCGGGCTCGCCGATCCCGGATTCTCACGGCCGCGTGTCCTGCTGGGCAGCTTTCCCGGTGAGCCGCATGGCCTGGGTCTGGTGATGGCCGAAGCCCTGCTCGCCATCGATGGCGCGCGCTGTTTGCCGCTGGGGGTCCAGGTGCCGCTGTGGGACATCGCGCTGGCCGCCGAGGCCTTTGAAGCCGATATCGTTGCGGTCGGTTTCAGCGGGTGCATGAATCCGAATCAGATCCACGACGGACTACTGGAATTGCGCGCCATGCTGCCATTGAAGGTGGTGATGTGGGCGGGCGGCTCGGCGCCGGTTCTGGCGCGGCGTCCGGTGGCGGGTGTCAAGGTGCTGGCCGAACTGGGGGCTATTCATGGTTCGCTGCTCGACTGGCATCGCGGCGAGCGTTGACGGCAGGCGCGCAGGGACTTGCGGAATATTTCCCGCCGCAGGTCCGGGCAAGCGGTTATGGTCGGGGTGCCCGCGGTTCGGCTTCAACATCTTGTGACATCCGTTGCGCACGATGCTGCGTATCGGTTGGGGACGCTGCGAATAGTGACGGCTTGAGAATGTCGGGACGTTTTGTCATACGCCACCACTAAAATCATCACACCAGAGAGGACTCGACATGCTTTACCCAGAACTGTTCAAGCAGCTCGAAGCCGTGCGGTGGTCGATGGACACCGACATTCCGTGGGATCGTTTCGATGCGTCCGCGCTGACCGAAGAGCAGGCGCAGACGATCAAGATGAATGCGATCACGGAGTGGGCTGCATTGCCCGCAACCGAGATGTTCCTGCGCGACAACCGCGACGACAGCGATTTCTCGGCCTTCATGAGTGTCTGGTTCTTCGAGGAACAGAAACACTCGCTGGTGCTGATGGAATACCTGCGCCGCTTCCGTCCCGAGCTGGTTCCGACCGAAGCCGAGTTGCATGAAGTGCGCTTCGAGTTCGATCCGGCGCCGGCGCTGGAAACGCTGATGCTGCATTTCTGTGGCGAGATCCGCCTCAATCACTGGTACCGACGTGCCGCCGAATGGCATACCGAGCCGGTCATCAAGGCGATCTACGAAACGCTGGCGCGCGACGAGGCCCGCCACGGCGGCGCCTACCTGCGCTACATGAAACGTGCGCTGCAGAAATTCGGCGACGAGGCACGTGCGGCCTTCGCCAAGGTCGGTGTGCTGATGGCCAGTGCCCGTCGCACCGCTCAGGCCCTGCACCCCACCAACCTGCACGTCAACGTCAACCTGTTCCCGCGCGACACCATCCAGAGCCGCCTGCCCGATCCGGCCTGGCTCGAGGAGTGGCTCGACAAGCAGATCCAGTTCGATTCGGTCTGGGAAAACAAGGTCATCGAGCGCATCCTGCACAACCTCAGCCTGCTGATGGAACGCAGCTTTGCCAGCGTCCAGGAGCTGAACCGCTTCCGCAAGGAGATGAGTGCGGCGGTCCTCGCCGCGGCCGCCGCCGAAGGCGGCACCGTCAGGCCTGCCTGACGTGTCCGCGCCGCGTTCGCCCTTCTTTCTGTAGGAGCGGCTTCAGCCGCGCTTTCGGGGGCCCGAGAAAGACGCAAGCGCGGCTGAAGCCGCTCCTACACGGCCCGTGGCGCTTAAGAGCGCTACTCCAGCGCCGCCATCACCTGAGCCACCGCCGCGGTCAGCTTTTTGCCATACGGCACGTGCAGGAATTCGTTCGGGCCGTGCGCATTGCTTTTCGGCCCGAGCACGCCACACACCATCATCTGGGCTGACGGAAACATGGACTGCAGCATGCCCATCAGCGGAATGGTGCCGCCCTGACCCACGTAGCCGCAGTTCTCGCCGAACTGGGCCTGTGAGGCCGAATGCAAGGCCCGCTCCAACCAGGGCGCGAGCGTCGGTGCATTCCAGCCGGTCGCACCCGATGCGCCGATGCGGCCGTCGGCCTTGAAGGTTACCTTCGCGTTGTACGGCGCGTTGTCTTCGAGCAGCGTCTTCAGATCCTGCGCCGCCTGGTTGCCGTCGATCAGCGGTGGCAGGCGTAGGCTCAGCTTGAAGGTGGTGTAGGGGCGCAGCACGTTGCCGGCGTTTTTCAGTTCCGGAAAGCCGTCAACGCCGGTCACGCTCAGGGTCGGACGCCAGGTGCGGTTCAGCAGCGCCTCGGTCGGATCGGTGGTGGTCGGCAGCGTCAGGCCGCCATCGGCACCGCAGGCCCACGGGAAACGCTTCCAGACTTCGTCGCCGAGGATCTGCGCCGTGGCGCGCGTCTGCTCGATCCGTTCGGCCGGAATCTCGCAGTGCAGGCTTTGCGGCAGCAGTCGGCCGGTCTTGGAATCTTCCAGGCGGTCGAGTACCTGTCGCAGGATGCGAAAGCTCGACGGCACCAGGCCACTCGAATCACCCGAGTGGATGCCCTCGGTCAGGATCTCGACCTTCAGCGTGCCGGTCACGTTGCCGCGCAGGCTGGTGGTCAGCCACAGCTGCTCGTAGTTGCCGGCGCCGCTGTCCAGGCAGACCACGAGGCCGACCTTGCCGAGCCTTGGCTTGAGCGCATCGACATACGCCGGCAGATCGAAGGATCCGCTCTCCTCGCAGCTCTCGATCAGGCCGACGCAGCGTGGGCGGCCGATGCCTTGTGCGTCGAGCGCCTTGATCGCGGTGATCGCGGCATAGACCGCATAACCGTCGTCGGCGCCGCCGCGGCCGTACAGGAGGCCGTTCTCGAGTTTCGGCGTCCACGGCCCGAGATCCTTGCGCCAGCCGGTGAATTCGGGTTGCTTGTCGAGGTGGCCATACAGGCAGATGGTCTGTGCATCGGCTTCGTTACCCCCGGGGCGGGTGGCCGGCACCTCGAAGAAGATCACCGGCGTGCGGCCTTCGATGCGGATTACCTCGAGCTTCAGCCCGGCGACCTGCTGGCGCTCAACCCAGGCCGCCGCGTCGCGCACCACCCGGTCGATGTGGCCGTTGGCCGCCCAGTCGGCGTCGAACATCGGGCTCTTGGCGGGGATTTCGATGTACTGGGTCAGCGCGGGAACGATTTCGTCGTCCCAGACCCGGTTGACCTGCGCCGCAATGGCGGCAGCTTCATCGGGCTGGACAGGCAGGTGAGGGTCGCGTGCGTTCATCGGGAGTCTCCTTCGTGGCTGCCAGCGAGTGTAGAACCTTGCGGTCGGACCGATCTTGACCAAGGCCTTGTCTCGGGCCACCGAAGTTCCGGATCTGGTGCCGACCGCCCGCTGCCGCAGCCAGGCCGCAGGCGGCGCGTCAGCTTCTTCCCGGTTCGACCCATCCGCCGCCCAATGCCTTGTAGAGCCCGACCCGGTTCTGCAATCGAAGCGCCTGCACTTGCACCAGAGCCTGTTGCGCAGCGAACAAGGATCGCTGGGCGTCCAGGATGTCGAGATAACTCGAGACGCCGTTGCGATAACGCAGGTCGGCGAGCCTGAAGCGCGTCTGCTCGGCCGCGGTCTGGGCGGTCTGTGCGCGCAGCTGCTCGCTCAGCGTCGCCTGTCCAGCGAGTGCATCGGCAACCTCGCGAAACGCGGTCTGAATCGATCGTTCGTACTGGGCCGTGGCGGTTTCGCGTGCCAGCCGGGCCGATTCCAGGTTGGCCTTGTTGCGGCCCGAATCGAAAATCGGCAGCAGCAGCTGCGGCACGAACGACCAGGCGAACTGGCCGCCGCTGAACAGGTTGGACAGCTCGCTGCTGGCCACGCCGGCGCTCGCAGTCAGCGAGATGCGCGGGAAAAATGCCGCGCGCGCCGCGCCGATGCTGGCGTTGGCAGCGATCAGCTGCTGCTCGGCGGCGCGCACGTCCGGCCGGCGGATCAACAGTTCGGACGGCAGGCCGGCCGGCAGTTCGGCCAGCGCCACGGTATCGGGCACCGTACCCAGGGCGCGCAGCGGCGGCAGATCCGTGGGCAAGGGCTGGCCGACCAGCAGCACCAGCGCGTTTTCATCCAGCGCGCGTTGCCGCGTCTGCTGGGCGAGCGCGGCCTTCGCGCCTTCCAGCAGCGATTCGGCTTGCCGCACGTCGAGCTCGGACGATGCGCCGTTGTCGAACATCAGCTGGGTCAGCTTCATCGACTCCTGACGCGTCTGAAGGGTCTGCCGCGTCACGTCCAGCAAGGCCTCGTCGGCCTGGATCGCCAAGTGGGTCTGTGCGATCGCGGCGATCAGGCTGATCTGGGCGGCCTTGCGCGCTTCGTCGGTGGCCAGCAACTGGGCCCGGGCGGCTTCACTCAGGCTGCGAATCCGGCCGAAGAAATCGATCTCCCACGCCGAGATCTGCAGACCGGCGCTGTAGCTGCTGGTCTGTCCGTTGGCACCGGGTGCGCGGCTCGCCGAAACCCCGGCGCCCACGGTCGGCAGCAGATCGGCCTGCCGCACCTGCAACTGCGCACGAGCCTGATCGATGGCGAGCACGGCCAGGCGCAGGTCGCGGTTCGAATCGAGCGCCAGGGCAATCAACCGCTGCAGGCGCGGGTCGACGAAAAAGTCCTGCCAGGCGATCTCTGCCAGCGGTTTGCCAGAGGCATCGGTGGGCAGCGGATAACTGGCGGCGACCGGCAACGGGGGTCGCTTCAGTTCGGGAATCATGGTTGCGCAGCCGGCGAGCAGCAGTGCCGAGCCGACCAGCAGCGCCAGCCGGCGGCGCGGTCCGCGAGCTGCCTGGTGTGGTTCGAGCCGCGTCATGCCTTGCCCTCCGCCGTCGTCGATGCTGCTGCAGGTGGCTCATCCGCCGGAATCGGTGGCGGGGCCTTGA
>JANNNE010000340.1:0-50103 GCA_031398385.1 Ideonella sp. | reverse complement strand
GAGGTTTCGGCGGCGGGTGGTGCCGCGAGGGTGTGGTGTCGCATCCGGATCCAGAAAGAAAAAGCGGGCAGTCAGGGGCCGCCGCGGCAACTTGCCGGGGCACAGTGCAAGAATGGAGGCCACGTCGCCCGCTTCAATGGCATGAACATCGAACCTTCGCACAAACGACCGGCCGACACGGCGCCGCAGCCTGGGCTGCAACTCCCCACCGATCGCGAACTGGTCATGCGGGTGATGCCGATGCCGGCAGACTCGAATGCCAACGGCGACATCTTCGGCGGCTGGATCATGGCCCAGGTCGACCTGGCCGGGGCGGTGCTGCCGGTGCGCATTGCGCGCGGGCGTGTCGCCACGGTGGCGGTCAACGAGTTCATTTTCAAGCAACCGGTGTCGATCGGTGATCTGCTGAGCTTTTACGCACAAGTGCGACGAATCGGCCGAACTTCCGTCACCGTCCATGTCGAGGTCTACGCGGAGCGCGACCCAGCCAACCCGCATGTGGTCAAGGTGACCGAAGCCAACCTGACCTACGTGGCGATCGACATGCAAGGCCAGCCGAGGCCGATCGAAAAGGACTGATTCTGCTGCGGATAGCCGATCGACGTCACGGAGTTGCCGATGTTCAAGAGTCTGCGCGTTCCCGAGAAGCTGTTCGGCTTCGTGATGTGGTGCCTGTCGTTCGCCTTCGCCGGGTTTCTGATCGGCCTGGGCGGCAAGCTGGTCGCCGACCTGCCGAGGCTCGAGAACCGGCTTGAAGTCGAACAGTTCGCCGATGCACCCGCACTCGCATCGGCCCGCCAGACCCAGCGCCGGCTCGCGGTTCAGCAACGCGAACTCGACGATCGACGGGCGCAGGCCGACCAGGCACTGACGGCGGCGGGCAATGCCTACGAATCGGCGCGAGCGGCCTACCAGAACTGGATTGCCACCCGCACCGCGACCACCGATCCGCAGCAGGATCCGGAGGTCATCAATCGAACCCGTGCCCTCGACACCTTGAAGGCACGCGAACGCAGCGCACAGCAACTGCTCGAGTCGATCAACCAGTCGCTGCTCGATCTGTCGCAGCAAAACGCGCGCGAACAACGGCGCGAGTCCGAGTTGCTCGGTGCCGCGCAAGGCGCCTACGACTCAGCCTTGTTCAGCCAGGAGTTGCGTGTCTTCGGGCTCCGGCTGGCGCTGACTTTGCCGCTGCTGGCAATCGCCGGATGGCTGATCGCGAAGAAGCGCAAGAGTGACTACTGGCCGCTGATGCGCGGTTTCGTGCTGTTCGCGCTGTTCACCTTCTTCTTCGAGCTGGTGCCGTATCTGCCCAGCTACGGCGGCTATGTGCGTTACGCGGTCGGTGTGTTGCTGACCGTGGTTGCCGGGCACTATGTGATTAAGGCGATGCGCCGTTACCTGGCCAAGCGCCAGCAAGCTGCGGAGCAGACCGAAACCGAGCGTCGCCAGGCGCTGGGTTACGAGGATGCGCTGAAGAAGATGGCGGCCAATGTCTGCCCGGGCTGCGAGCGCGCGATTCTGAATGCGACGCCGGCCGGCGATTCGCCGCCGAGCAACTTCTGTGTGCATTGCGGCATGAAGCTGTTCGATCAGTGCGGCAGCTGCTCGACGCGCAAGAATGCGTTCTTTCACTTTTGCCCGGCTTGTGGCAGTGGGACGGCCGCCGCAGCGACGTCGTCGTTGTAGGAGCGGCTTCAGCCGCGCCTCTTGTTTTCGGAGGGCCCGAAGCGCGGCTGAAGTCGCTCCTGCAAAGCCGTGGTCAATCCACGAAGAAATCGGGAATGAAATCGGTCGTTCCCGGCGTCACGCTGTATTGATCGAGGTCGGTGACACCGTGCTCGCCAAGCAGCGTATCGTCGATGAAGAAATTGCCGCTGGTCGTCTTCGCGTCACTGGTCAGGATCAGATACGCGGCATCGGCCAGGATCTCCGGCTTGCGGCAGCGGGCGATTTCAACCCCCGGAATCATCTGCAATGCAGCGGTGGCGATGGCGGTGCGCGGCCACAGGCTGTTGACGGCGATGCCATACGGCTTGAATTCGGCCGCGTGACCCAGCGTGCATTCACTCATGCCGTATTTCGCCATCGTGTAGGCCACATGGTGCTGGAACCAGTGCGGCTTCATCGACAGCGGCGGCGACATCGTCAGCACATGCGGGTTGCGGCCCGCTTTGGCCGATTCGATCAGGTGCGACAGGCAGGCCTGGGTGCACAGATAGGTGCCGCGCACATTGACGCCGAACATCAGGTCGAAGCGCTTCATTGGCGTCGCGTGCGTGGGTGTCAGGCTGATCGCGCTGGCGTTGTTGACCAGGATGTCGATGCCACCGAAGCGGGCAACCGCCTGCTCGATGGCCGCCAGCACGCTGGCCTCTTCACGGATGTCGGTCTGAACTGCCAGCGACTGGCCACCCGCGGCCTCGATCTCGGCCGCCGCGCTGTGGATGGTGCCCGGCAGCTTGGGATTGGCTTCGGTCGTCTTGGCGGCGATCACGATGTTGGCGCCATCGCGCGCCGCGCGCCTGGCAATCGCCAGGCCGATGCCGCGCGAAGCGCCGGTGATGAAAAGGGTCTTGCCTTGCAGGTCCATCGTCGATCCTCCGGTTTTGACCGCCTTCAATCAGGGTCAGGAAAACTGCGAAAAATCCGGTTTGCGCTTCTGGAAGAAGGCCGTGAAGGCCTCGCGCGCTTCCGGGCTGCTCAGCCGGTCGCTGAACACCGCACCCTCGACGCCGATGGTTTCCAGCACACGGTCACCGTTCGCACGCCGCATCAACTGCTTGCTTTGCCGCACGGCGCCCGGCGGCAGGGCATTGAACCGTTCGGCCACGCGGCGCGCGTGGTTCACCACTTCGGCCGCCGGCAGCACCGCGTTGGCAATCCCGCACTCGACCGCATCCGCACCGGTGAAGGGGTCGCCGAGCAAGAGTTTTTCGCTCGCCCGGGCCCGGCCCATCAGCGCCGGAATGATCAGACTGGATGCGAATTCGGGTACCAGGCCCAGACTGGCAAACGGCATCGCCAGGCGGGCTTCGTCGGACACATAAACGAAATCGCAATGCAGCAGCAGCGTCGTGCCGATGCCGATGGCTGCGCCGGTCACCGCGGCGATCACCGGTTTGTCGCAGTTCGTCAACGCGCGCATGAACTGGAATACCGGCGATTCACTGTGGTCACTGCCCGACTGGGGGGCGCGCGACATGAAGTCTTCGATGTCGTTGCCTGAAGTGAAGATGCCCGGCTGACCGGTGATCAACACCGCCCGCACCGCTCCGTCTTCCTGTGCGTCGAGCAAGGCATCACACATGGCCTGATACATCGCCACGGTGATCGCATTTTTCTTCTCGGGTCGCGCGATCTCGATCGTTGCGACACCGTTGAGGACATGGGTCTTGATGGTCATGGGGGAGTCCTTGTAGGGTCTTCTTCCGCAAGGGAGAGTCTGGGTTTTCCTGGCCCTTCTCCCCTCTGGCAAGAGCTTGGGTGAGGGATTGGCTTGGAACAACAGTCCACAGCCCGCCATCAGCCCTGCCCTCCCCCAGCGGGGAGAGAGCGAATCAAACCAGTTCGAAAATCCCCGCCGCGCCCTGGCCGGTGCCGATGCACATCGTGACCATGCCGTATTTGAGCTTGTGGCGGCGCATCGCGTGAATCGTGGTGGCGGAGCGGATGGCGCCGGTGGCACCGAGCGGATGGCCGAGCGCAATCGCGCCACCCATCGGATTCACCTTGGACGGATCCAGGCCCAGCGTATTGACCACCGCCAGTGCCTGGGCGGCAAAGGCTTCGTTCAACTCGAACCAGCCGATGTCCGAATGCTGGAGGCCGGCATAACGCAGCGCAGCCGGAATCGCCTCGATCGGGCCGATGCCCATGATCTCTGGCGGCACGCCGCGGCTGGCAAAACTGACGAAGCGGGCCAGCGGTTGCAGGTTGAACTGCTTGACCGCCTTTTCGCTGGCCAGGATCAGGGCGCCGGCGCCGTCGCTGGTCTGCGAGCTGTTGCCTGCAGTCACGCTGCCCAGGCCGGTTTCCTTGCCCGATGGATCGCGCGGCGCGGCGAATACCGGCCGCAACTTGGCCAGGCCTTCGAGCGAGGTATCGGGTCGCGCACCTTCGTCGAGGTTGACGGTGCGCTTGCTGATGATGATCTGGCCGGTCGCCAGATCGGGCTGGCGCGAGATCACCTCCACCGGTGTCATCTCGTCGGCAAATTCGCCGGCCTGCTGCGCCTTCAGCGCGCGCTGGTGCGACTGCAGCGCGAAGGCGTCCTGCGCCTCTCGCGAAACTTTCCACTGCTGCGCCACCTTTTCGGCGGTCAAGCCCATGCCGTAGGCGATGCCGACGTTTTCGTCGCGGGCGAATACATCCGGATTGAACGACGGCTTGTTGCCGCCCATCGGCACCATGCTCATCGACTCGGCGCCACCTGCGATCATCACGTCGGCCTCGCCGATACGGATCCGGTCAGCGGCCATCTGCACCGCCGACAAGCCTGACGCGCAGAAGCGATTGACCGTGATGCCACCCACCGAATGCGGCAAGCCCGCCAGCGTGACGGCGATGCGCGCCATGTTCATGCCCTGCTCGGCCTCGGGGAACGAGCAACCGATCACCGCATCCTCGATCGCTTTTGGATCGAGATTGGGTACCTGACTCAGCGCATGGCGGATCGCCGCCACCAGCAGATCGTCCGGCCGCGTATTGCGAAAAAAGCCCCGCCCCGATTTGCCGATCGGCGTTCGGGTGGCGGCAACGATGTAGGCGTCTTGAACTTGTCTGGTCATCATGATTCCTTGTCTGATCCCTCGCGACTCTCGTCGCGGGTTGCGCGGGGCTCGCGGGTCGCAACAACGGCCCCTGCCTGCCTTCTGCCTGAAGCAGAAGGCGCGGGGGTCAATTCCTGACTGGCTTGCCGGTCTGCAGCATCCCCATGATCCGTTCCTGGGTCTTGGGGTTGTCGAGCAGCGAGCAGAAGCGTTCTCGCTCCATCGCCATCAGGTAGTCCTCGGTGATCATCGAGCCGGCGTCGACATCGCCGCCACAAACCACCTCTGCGATCAAGGTCGCGATGTGAAAATCGTGGGCACTGATGAAGGCACCGTCTCGCATGTTGACGAGCTGCGCCTGGATGGTGGCAATCGCGCTGCGCCCGGCAGCCGGGAAGCGCGATCTGGCCGGCGGCCGGTAGCCGCTGGCAGCCAACGCCTTGGCCTGCTGGATCGCCACGTGGAGCAGTTCGTCCTTGTGCGGCACGATCACGTCGCTCCACAGCAGGTAGCCGAGCTTGCGACTCTCCAGCGCGCTGGTGCCGACCTTCGCCATCGCGGCGCTGGTAAAGCCGTCGATCAGGAATTTCTGCACATCGCCGACTGCGGTCGCGTTGTTGCCGGCAGCCGCCATCTCGGCGGCGCGGCGCGCGATGTAGGTCAGACCGCCGCCGCCGGGCAGCAGCCCGACGCCGACCTCGACCAGGCCCATGTAGCTTTCCATCGCCGCCACGCGCTTGGCTGAATAGACGGCCAGTTCGCAGCCGCCGCCCAACGCCATGCCGCGGATCGCAGAGACCACCGGCACCTGCGCATAACGAATGCGCAGCATCGCGTCCTGCAGTTTCTTCTCTTCCGGCGCAATGCCCTTGGCGCCACTCTTCATGAAGACCGGCATCAGGGCTTCGAGGTTGGCGCCGGCCGAAAATACGTCGTCGGGCGACCAGATCACCAGACCCTGGTAACTCGCTTCGGCCAGCTCGACCGCCTTCAGCAGGCCTTCGGTCACCGTCGGGCTGATCAGGTGCAGCTTGGCGGTGATGCTGGCGATCAGGATCTCGCCATCGAGCGTCCAGACGCGCAACTCCTCGTTGCTGAACACCTCGGTACCGGCTTGCAACGGCGCGGCACTGCCGGCGCCAAACACCGACTCGCGAAAATGCTGCCGCTTGTAGACCGGCAAGGTGCTGGGTGCAACGAACCGTGCGTGCGCCGGGCTCCACGAGCCGTCGGCCTGATGCACACCGCCGAGCCGGGCGACCGGCCCTTCGAACACCCAGCTCGGCAGCGGTGCCTTGCTCAGCGCCTTGCCCGCGTCGATGTCATCCTTGATCCATTGCGCCACCTGGCTCCAGCCAGCTTGCTGCCACAACTCGAACGGGCCCTGGCTCATGCCGAAGCCCCAGCGCATCGCGAAGTCGACTTCGCGCGCACTCTCGGCGATATCGCCCAGGTGCACCGCGCTGTAATGGAAGCTGTCGCGCAGGATTGCCCACAGGAACTGCGCCTGCGGGTTGCTCGATTCGCGCAGCAGCTTCAGGCGGTCAGCGGGCGGCTTCTTCAGCATCCGCGCGACGATCTCGTCGGCCTTGCCGCCACCCGGCACATAGTCCTGCGTCTGCGGGTCGAGCCGCAGGATGTTCTTGCCGACCTTCTTGTAGAAGCCGGCGCCGGACTTCTGGCCGAGCGCGCCCTTCTCGATCAGCGCACTGACCACCTTGGGCGTGGCGTAGGTCGAGAAAAACGGGTCGTCGGCCAGGTTGTCCTGCAGCGTCTTGATCACATGCGCCATCGTGTCCAGACCAACCACATCGGCGGTGCGGAAGGTGCCGCTGCTCGCACGGCCCATCTTCTTGCCGGTCAGGTCGTCGACCACGTCGTAGCTGAGTCCGAATTTCTCGGCCTCGATCATTGTCGCCAGCATGCCGGCGATCCCGACCCGGTTGGCGATGAAGTTTGGCGTGTCCTTGGCACGCACCACGCCCTTGCCCAACGCCGTGGTGACGAAGTCTTCGAGCTGGTCGAGTATTTCCGGATCGGTCTGGCTGGTCGGGATCAGTTCGACCAATGCCATGTAACGCGGCGGATTGAAGAAATGGATGCCGCAGAAGCGGCTGCGGATTTCCTCCGGCAGCACCTCCGCCAACATGCCGATCGACAGGCCCGAGGTGTTGCTGGCCACGATGGCATGCGGGGCGATGAACGGTGCGACCTTGGTATACAAGTCGAGCTTCCAGTCCATGCGTTCGGCAATTGCCTCGATGATCAAGTCGCAACCCAGCAGCAGTTCGCTGTGTTCCTCGTAGTTGGCCTGTTCGATCAGCCCGGCGTCGTCAGCGTTGCCAAGCGGCGCCGGCTTGAGCTTCTTCAGGTTGTCGACCGCGCGCGAGACGATGCCGTTTTTCGGCCCTTCCCTGGCCGGCAGATCGAACAGCACGACCGGCACCTTGACATTGACGAGGTGTGCGGCGATCTGCGCGCCCATCACACCCGCGCCGAGCACGGCGACTTTTCTGACGGGAAATCGGTTCATGCTGTCTCCTTGCATCACATTCATTCGACTCGGTTCCAGGTCTGCGTTCGGCCGAGCAAGGGCATGCCGACATAGCCGCGAACCTCGAGTGTCTTGCCGCCATCGACTGGCTTCATCTGCACCTTGTAGGTCTTGCCGTTGTTCGGATCGAGGATTTCACCGCCGTCCCAGACACCCTTGTCGCCGGCATTTTGCTTGGCGCCGCTGATGATGGTCATGCCCAGCACCGGCTGGTCCTTGCGTGCACCGCTGCACTGGTCGCATTTGGAATCCTGCTTGGCCGGATTCAGGATCTTCTCGACCTTGCCGGTCAGCACGCCGCCGCTATCGGACACGCGCACCAGCGACTTTTCCTGCTTGGTTTCATCGTCAATGGTTTTCCACAGGCCGACCGGCGTGGCCTGGGCCCAGGCACCGGCCGACAACAAGACGGCAAAGCTGGCGATCAACAATTTTTTCATTTGAATGTCTCCTGATGATGATTGAATAACCGTCGGCCGGCTGGCCGTTTAGAACAACGCCGCATCGAGCTCCATCATGGGCTTGACCCCCGCCCTGGCGGTGCGGATCAGGCTCGCCGTCTCGGGCAGCAGCTTGGCGAAATAAAAACGTGCGGTGGCGAGCTTGGCGACATAGAAAGTATCACCGCTGTCCTGCTTGTCGAGTGCCACCTTGGCCATTCGGGCCCAGAAATAGGCAAATACCAGGTGGCCGCAGATTCGCAGGTAGTCAACCGCCGCCGCACCAACCTCGTCGGCATTGCCCATCGCCTTCATGCCGAGCTCGGTAGTCAGCTTGGTCACCTTGTCGCCCAGGTCGGCCAGCGGATTGACGAATTCCTGCATCGCCTCGTTGGTGCCCTCCTCCTCGATGAAGGCTGCGATCTTCTTGCCGAACTGCTTCAGGCGTGCGCCGTTGTCGCCCAACACCTTGCGCCCGAGCAGGTCAAGCGACTGGATGGTGTTGGTACCCTCGTAGATCATGTTGATGCGCGAATCGCGCACATATTGCTCCATGCCCCATTCGGCGATGTAGCCATGGCCGCCGAATACCTGCATGCAGTGCGAGGTGGCGATCCAGCCGTTGTCGGTCAGGAAGGCCTTGACGATCGGCGTCAGCAGCGCCACCTCGTCGGCAGACTGCTTGCGCACTGCCTCGTCGGGGTGGTTCAGTTCGCGGTCGAGCATCATTGCAATGTGGATTGCCAGTGCGCGGCCACCTTCGGCGTAGGCGCGCGCCGTCAGCAACATCTTGCGCACATCGGGATGCACGATGATCGGGTCGGCCGGCTGCTCGGGCGCCTTTGGGCCGGACAGGCTGCGCATCTGGATGCGATCCTTGGCATAGGCAGCAGCGTTCTGATAAGCCACTTCGGTCAGGCCCAGCGACTGGTTGCCGACGCCCAGGCGGGCCGCATTCATCATCACGAACATCGCCGCCAGGCCCTTGTTCGGCTCGCCGACCAGACTGCCCACCGCACCGTCAAGGTTGATCTGGCAGGTGGCATTGCCGTGGATGCCCATCTTGTGTTCGAGCGCACCGCAGGTGATGGGGTTGCGTTCGCCCAGCGAGCCGTCGGCATTCACCAGGTATTTCGGCACCACGAACAGCGAGATGCCCCTGCTGCCCTGCGGCGCGTCGGGCAGCCGCCCCAGCACCAGGTGGATGATGTTCTCGGCCAGATCGTGCTCGCCGGCGGAGATGAAGATCTTGGCGCCGGTCAGGCGGTAGCTGCCGTCACCCTGCGGTTCGGCCTTGGTGCGCAGCATGCCGAGGTCGGTGCCGCAATGGGCTTCGGTCAGGCACATGGTGCCGGTCCATTGGCCGCTGGTCAGTTTCGGCAGGTAGGTCTTCTGCTGCTCGGGTGTGCCATGGGCGTGCAGGCATTCGTAGGCGCCGTGCGACAGGCCCGGATACATGGTCCAGGCCTGATTGGCGCTGTTCATCATCTCGTACAGGCACTGGTTCAGCACCAGCGGCAGGCCCTGGCCGCCGTAGGCCGGGTCACAGCTCAGTGCGGGCCAGCCGCCTTCCACGTATTTTTCATAGGCCTGGGCGAAACCCTTGGGCGCTTTCACTTCGTGGCTGTCCTTGTCGAGCGTGCAGCCTTCGGCATCCCCGCTCTGGTTCAGCGGGAACAGCACATTGGCGGCGAACTTGCCGCCTTCCTCGATCACCGCATTGATGGTGTCGGCGTCGATGTCTTCGTATTTCGGCAGATCCTTCAAGGTATCGCCGAGGTTCAGGACCTCATGCATGACGAATTGCATGTCGCGCAGCGGTGGGGTGTACTGGGCCATCGATTACTCCTGATGATTCAAAGAATGGGAAAGTCGGATCTCGATTTGAATGCGGGGAACCGGTCGGCGCGGCGCGCTCAGCGCGCGGGGCCTCGGCCAGTCGAGCCGACGGCCAGGCGCAGCTCGAGCGAGCGTTGACCGACCGGCGTCGCGTGGCTGGCGATGATGCGATCGAAGGCCTTGCGGGCGCGTCCGATGGCATCGCCGTCGCGCAGAAATCGGGCATCGTGGTGCAGCGCCAGGATCAGTCCATGCACCTCGAACAACAGTTGTGCAGGCTCGGTGTCGTCCAGCAGATGCCCTTCGGCCATCGCCATGCTGATCGCACGCCCGAGTGCGTCCTGCCAGGCCCGGACCATGCCGGCCAAGGCGTCGCGCACCGGTCCGGGCCGGTCGTCGAATTCGACCGCGCCGCTGATATAGATGCAGCCCGAATCGATCTCCACCGAGACGCGCCGGACCCAGCGATGAAACAGCGAAACCAGCCGCGGCAGGCCGCGCGGGTCGGCCATCGCCGGGTAGAAGACCTCTTCCTCGAACTTGGCGTGGTATTCGCGGATCACCGAGATCTGCAATTCCTCGCGCGAGCCGAAGTGCGCAAACACCCCCGATTTGCTCATGCCCATGACCTCGGCGAGTGCGCCGATCGACAGGCCTTCGAGCCCCATGGCCGACGCCAGACCGAGCGCCGCTTCGAGAATCGCGGTGCGAGTCTGCTGCCCCTTGTGCAGGCTGCGCTGCGGCGAGGCGCTTGATCGGATGATGGGTTCGGACAAGGGCTTTCACTAAAACGAACGATCGTTCTATTTTGCACAGTTTTCCCGCCGGGACACGATGCCGACATCGATCCCGGGGTCAAATCTGGCCTAATTTCTAGGGCGTGATGTCTAGATCGGCGAGCGGGCGGGCAATGCACCAGGGTTTACCCGCGGCGCCGGTGATCAACGTATGCCTCAAACCAACTCGATGCCTTTCCGCCAGGCCAGAAGCTGTGCCTATTGAGTACGGCATACAGATTGCATTACGCTACGGCTTGGCTAGCGGAGTTTTCATGGAAGTGCTTCAACTCGACGTATCGGGTCGACCTCAATCCTGGATTTCGGCCAGAGAAGCGGCGATCATCTATGCCTGCGACGGGGTAGCCTGGACGCTGGGGCCGACCTTCTACGTGCTGCGCGGCGGCACGCAGCGCGTGAGCGGACTGCAGTCGCGCATCGAGGTTCATCCGATCATCGCGGTGCGTGGCGTGGTTCCCAGCCGGGCCTGGCGGCAAGCTCCGGCACTGACCAACGCCAAGCTGTTCACCCGCGACCGCCTGGTCTGCGCCTATTGCGGCGGCCACTTCCATCCCGACGACCTGACCCGCGAGCACATCGTCCCGACCTCGCGCGGCGGCCACGACACCTGGATGAACTGCATCACCGCGTGCCGAACCTGCAACGGCCACAAGGGCAGCCGCACCCCGGAAGAAGCCCGCATGTCGCTGCTGTATCTGCCCTACGTGCCCAGCCTGCACGAAGACATGATCCTGCGCGGCCGCCGCATTCTGTCCGATCAGATGGATTTTCTGCTCGCGAGCGTGCCCCGCAGCAGTCGACTCCACGGTTGATTCACGGCCGGCGCTGCGCTGGCCGCAACGAGTATCAGCGCCGAACGATCGGCAAGCGCGCGCAAAGTCGTGCAAAGTTCCTGGCAGGGCTTTTGGAACCCGGTCATCATGCTGCTTTCGGCAGCGCTGATTTTCGGCAGTAGCGGATTCAGCCGCGCTTGATGCAGAAATCAGCGTTTCGACCGCACCAGACAGGAAAATCTCATGAAAACTCTGCTCCAGCGATTGTTCGCCCTGGCCTTGATCGGCAGCCTCGCCGCTTGTGCCACCTCCAGTCCCGATGTCATTTCACGCTACGACGCGCAGCGCATGTCGGTGGTCCAGGACGCCACCGTGCTGTCGATCCGACCGGTTGTCGTCGACGGCAGCCAGAGTGGTGTCGGCGGTGTATCGGGCGGCCTGATCGGCGGCATCGCAGGCTCATCGGTCGGCGGACATCGCGAAAGCGCGATCGTCGGCGTACTGGGCGCGGTGGCCGGCGCGGTGATCGGCAACGCGATCGAGCGCAACGCGACGCGCGAGGAGGCGATCGAGGTGTTGGTTCAACTGCGCAACGGCGAACGGCGCGCAATCGTGCAGGCGGTCGGCAACGAGCGCCTGCTGGTCGGCGACCCGGTCATCATCGTGACCACCGGTGGCAAGGCCCGGGTCACCCGCGCGCCCGGCTCCCGCGGCTGAACCCGGCACGCGTTCAGCCTCGTGACCAATCGCGCCTGCGGGCGCGATTTGCGTTTGCGGGCCCGGTCGGCACAATCGGGCCTCCGCGCCTCTGCGAGCTTTTCTTGATTCTTCCTCCCTGCCGTCAGCTGGTGCCGGCCTGAGCCGATGCATGTCGTTCTTGCCAGCGTGGGCAGCCTGGGTGACGTTCATCCCTTCATCGCGATCGGCCGTGCGATGCGCCAGCGCGGCCACCGAGCCACCCTGATCTGCAATGACGACCACCAATCGATCGTCGAGCGCAACGGGATCGAATTCGCGTCCGCCGGATCGGCCGTCGATCTGCAAGCAGCGATGGCCAACCCGAATCTCTGGCACCCGATCAAGGGGCTGGGCGTCTTCTGGCGCACGATGCTGGCACCTGCGATCGAGCCGACATTCCGCCAGATCGAATCAATCTCCAATGTCGGCCGCTGCATCGTGTTCGCACCCCCGACCATGTTCGGCGCCCGCTTCGCCCGCGATCGACTGGGCGTGCGCCTGATCACGGCGATCACGGCACCGGCGATTCTGCGCAGCGACGCCGCGCCGCTGACCATGGCGCATTGGCGGTTTCCGCGCGCGGCGCCCGGATGGTTGATACGGATGGCCTGGCGCGCACTCGATCGGCACAAGCTGCACCCGATGGCGGCAACCTCGCTGCAGACCCACGCCGCGCGCCTTGGAAGTGCTGCGCCCCCGGCCGATATCAGCGTGTTCGGCGACTGGATGTTTTCGCCGGATGGTGCAGTGGCGCTGTTCCCGGAATGGTTCGCGGCGCGGCGCAGCGGCTGGCCGGCGACTCTGCGATTCGGCGGCTTTCCACTGTTCGACGATTTCGCCGACGACCCGGAAGCGACCCGCGTATCGGATTCGGTCGAACAATTCCTCCGAGCCGGCGAGCCACCCCTGGTCGTGATGCCCGGCACCGCGATGCGCCATGCGTCGGGAATTTTCAGCGCTGCGGTCGAGGCCTGTGCGGCCCTTGGCCAGCGGGCAATCCTGTTGACCCGCGACCGGACGCAGTTACCGACCGACCTGCCGACGGGCGTGATCCATGCGCCTTATCAGCCATTCGGCCGCCTGCTGCCGCGGGCATTCGCGCTGGTCCACCACGGCGGCATCGGCAGCAGCGCGCAGGCCCTGCGTGCCGGCATCCCGCAGCTGCTGATGCCGATGGCGCACGACCAGTTCGACAATGCCGAATGTGTGCGGCGTCTGGGTGCCGGTGTCGTGCTGCGACCGGGCCAGTTGAACGCACACCGCCTCGCCGAAGCGGTTCGCAGCCTGCGCAGCCTGCCGAAGCCGGCCCTGGTAGCGTGTCGGCAAAGCCTGCAGGCCAGCGCCTTGCCGCAGTTGTGCGACACGCTCGAAGCCATGGCCTGAGCGATGTCGTTCGCCTCGCCGTCTGCCGTCCAGCGCCGGCATGTGTTTTTCGTGGCCGGTTTCGACCGCAAGCGCCCGCGCTACTACCACGCCCTGTATCGCAGTCAGGCGCACCGCCAGGCTGCCGTCTCGGGCCTCGACATCCAGGTTTCCCGTGAGCGCAGCCAGCCGAGCGCAAACAGCAGCGCCTGGACCACGACCGCGCAATCCGCCGATGGCAGCCACGTGCACAGCAGCTACGAATTGCTGGAATGGCACGACATCGTCCAGGCGCACTGGGCCCGATCGGCGTGGAAGGTGCTGGTGGACGGCATCGCAACCTTGGCTTTCGGACTGCGCGACGGTGCGGTCCAGCGCATGTTTCGATTGTTCGCGCCACCGGTCTACGCAACGGTCCTGCCGCTGTTGATGGTGACGCTGTGTGCGGTGCTCGGCGTCGGCAGCGGCGTGGCGTTGGCATGGCTCACGGGTTCGATGACCGGTGCAGCCACCCTTCTTTCAATGGCCATCGGCGCCGCCGCGGCAGCGGCTGTCTTCGGAACAGGCGTCAAGCTCGTGCACCGGTTTCAAATGACCTGGCTGTTGCGTTTGGCAAGATTCGCCCACCTGCAGGCGGCCGGCGCCATTCCCGAACTGGATCATCGACTGTCCGCTTTCGCGCAACGAATCGCGGCCATCGCCTCGCGTGACGATACGGACGCGCCGGACGAGATCCTGATCGTCGGCCACAGCGTCGGGGCCAACCTCGCGGTCAGCCTGCTGGCTCGCGTGCTCGAGCTGCAGGAGGACCGGAACACCAGCCGGCGCGCACCGCTGGTGCTGCTGAGCCTGGGCCATTGCCTGCCGTTGCTCAGCTCGCTCAGTCAAGCCGAGAACTTCCGACGCGATCTGCACCGCGTTGCCCAGTCGAACATCGACTGGCTGGACATCACCGCGCCGATCGACTGGGCTGCGTTTCCACAGGTCGACCCGGTGGCAGCAGCCGGCCTGCCACCGGCCGCCGCGCCGGGCTGGCATCCTCGGCTGCTGTCGCCGCGTTTTCACCTTCTGTTCTCGAAGGTCCGTTACCAGCAACTCAAACGCAACCGCTTCCAGGTCCACATGCAATATCTGATGGCGTCCGAACTGGCCGGGCGTTACGACTATTTTTCGATCACCGCCGGGCCGCAGACCCTGCGTGAGCGCTACAGCCAGACCACCGAAGAACAAGCGGCGTCGAGTCCGATTGCAGGGCCTGAGCCCCGCCCGCGCCGGCAATCGACCGAAGCACGCGAATAATCCGCCGATGCAGCCCCGCACCTCCGCCTGCCCACACGCCGCCAGCGACGCAGCGACGCATGAGCCGCCGCTGTTCTGCCCGGCCTATCCGATCCCGAGTGCCGGCAAGGTTCCGAGCTGGCGGCTGTTCTTCCGTGCCCGCCATTCGTGGCTGCACAGCCTGTTCGAGCGCAGCTACCGGATGAAGATGGGCGAGGTGCATCTGTTCGGCAACCATGTCTACATGGTCAACGAGCCGAAGTGGGTGCGGCACGTGATGGTCGATGCGATCGCCAACTATCCGAAGCACCGGCTGCTCGACCGGGCGCTGCAGCCCCTGCTCGGTGCCAGCCTGATCACGACCAACGGCGCTGTCTGGGAACGACAACGCAGGATGATGAACCCGGCGTTCGAGCAGGCGCGCATCACCGTCGCCTTCCCGCTGATGCTGCAGGCGGCGCTGGCGCTGGTGTCAAGGCTCGACCAGTTGCCCGACGGTGCCGAGCACGACATGGAAATCGAGATGACCCATGTCACCGGAGACATCATCTTTCGCACCATCCTGTCCCAGCCGATGGAGGGTGAACAGGCGCGCCGGATCTTCGCCGCATTCGCCGAGTTCCAGCAGCTGGCACCGCGCCTGACCTTGCCGCTGATCTACGGACTGAAATGGGCGATGCCGCTGCTGGTGCCGTTCTGGCAGGTGCGCCGCAGCCGCCGCGCAGCAGCCGAAATTCGTGGCCTGCTCGGCGAGCTGATCCGACCCCGGTTCGACCGCCACCGGGCCCGGGCGCGCGATCTGCCGGCGCAGCCGGATGCGGCGCCACCGCGCGACATTCTCGAAGCGATGCTCGACGCCGTCGATGAACGCAGCGGCGAGTCGATGAGCTTCGATGAAACCCTCGATCAGGTCGCCGTGCTGTTCCTCGCCGGCCATGAAACCTCGGCCAGCGCGCTGACCTGGGCGTTGCATCTGCTGGCCAATGCACCGGCCGTACAAGACCGTGTGCACGCCGAAGTCGATCGCGTACTCGACCAACGCATGCCCGCGGCAGCCGATCTGCGTGACCTCACGCTGGTTCGACAGGTATTTCGCGAAACCCTGCGGCTGTTTCCACCGGTCGGCTTTCTGACCCGCGAGGCGGTGACCGGCGACACCATGCGCGACAAGGCGATTCCAGCCGAGTCGTCGGTGGTGATCTCGCCGTGGCTGATCCACCGCCACCGCGAACTGTGGTCGCATCCCGATGCCTTCGACCCGGATCGCTTCGACACCGCGGCGGGACGTGAATCGGCGAAGACCGCCTATCTGCCGTTCGGCATCGGGCCGCGGGTGTGCATCGGCGCCAATTTCGCGCTGCAGGAAGCCACGCTGCTGCTGGCGATGCTGGCGCAGCGCTACGGTTTCGAGCCGGTGCCCGGACAATCGCCCGAGCCGGTGGGGAGAATCACGATCCGCTCGGCCAACGGCGTGCGCTTACGGATATTCAAACGATGAAAGAACGTCTGGCCGGTTTTCTGCTGATGACCGCGGTGGTGCCGATGGCGCTGGTCGGCTATCTGATCCTGTGGTGGGTCGGCCTGTTCGGCAAGGCCGAACGGGGCCGCCAAGGTGTGCGGGCACTCGATCATTTCGTCAACGCCACGGTGTTCAACGGCTACGCCTGGGAATCGGTCTCGTCGCACGCCTGGCGCGAACGCGAACGCCGCTGGTGGGCACCGTGGGTGATCCGCCTCGCCAACCTGTTCCAGCAGAACCATTGCCAGCGCGCAAACAAGCGCGAGCAGGCGGTTGTCGATCTGATTCTGCAGAAAGGTCTGCATGAGCAGACCATCCGCTGAAACGCCTGCCGGCCTGAGTCAACCCCCTCGTCGGCTCGGCAGCGTGCGGCGCCGCCAGGTGTTCTACATCAGCGGCTTCGACCCGAAGGGCCCCGCCCACTACCACCGCCTGTTCGCCGAACAAGCCGCGTTGGCCGGTGCGCTCGGCCATTATCGGGTCGACGTTGGCAGCCGGCACCGGGCCTCGGAGCACTCGGCGGTCTGGACGCTGAAGCATGGTTCGGCGCTGGCAGATGGGGACGCGGATGTCGATACGGCGTTCGAGTTTCTGCGCTGGGACGACATCGTGCGCACCCACTGGACACGCAACCCGGGCGTGCTGGCGCGGGACCTGATCCGCACCACGCTGCTCTACCTGCGCACCGGCGCCTTGTGGACGATGCTGAAGCTCGCCTGGCCGCCGGTGCTGGCCCTGGTCGCACCGGTGCTGCTGCTGATCGGCCTGCTGCTGACGGTGCCTGCGGCCTGGCTGGTGGCAAGCGGGGTGACGAACCGCACCAGCGCGTGGCCAGCCGGCGCGCTGGCCGGTATCGCCGTGCTCGGCGCCGCCTTCGGCCTGGCGATGTGGGTCGAGCGGCGCATGAATGTGCAGTGGCTGCTGCGCAGCTACGCCTTCACCGGTCTGCAGGGAACCCGCGGTTGTCCAGAACTCGAGCAGCGGCTCGATCGCTTCGCCAGCCGAATCGTCGAGAGGACTCAGGCCACTCCGGCTTGCGACGAGGTGCTGATCGTCGCGCACAGCTCCGGCAGCATCATCGCGACGGCAGCGCTGGCGCGGGCGTTGATGCTCGATCCGCAACTGGGCGCGCGAGGTCCGCGGCTGTCACTGCTGACCCTGGGTCAATGGTCACCCTTGCTCAGCAGCCTGCCGACGGCGCAGCGGTTTCGCGACGAGCTGGCCAGCATCGCCGCCGAACCTGCCCTCGACTGGGTCGATTTCACCGCACCGCCCGATGGATGCTGCTTCGCGCTCACCGATCCGGTCGCCGCGGCCGGGCTGCCGGTGCATCGACCCGACCACCCGCGGCTGCTGTCGCCACGCTTCGCCGAGATGTTTTCAGCGGCGCGTTATGCAGAGATCCGACGCGACCGGTTCCGGCTGCACTTCCAGTACCTGATGGCCGGCGAACGGGTCGCCGACTACGACTACACCGCCATCGTCACCGGCCCACTGACACTGGGCGAGCGCTTTGCGGGCCAGCCCTCGGTCAGCGATTTCAGGCAATTCAGACCGTTCGGTTGACACCAACCGAGAACCGGACGCACCGCCTCAGCCGCCGCGTCTTCGCGCTGCGAAGCCCAGCAGCGGGCGCAAGGCGCTGCGCCACCAGGGCAGCCGCGCTGCGCCACGATCGCGCTGCGTGCGCAGCTGGCTCAGCACCGCCTCGGGCGAGGTCGGCTTGCCCTCGGCGTCGACATACAGGGGATACAGGATCAGCGCGGCCGCCACCAGCTCGTCGAGTTGGCGTCGGCGCTGGCGCCGCGACGCGACCGCAGGCGCCATGCCCAGATCACGGGTCATGCCCCAACCGGCATAAAACGGCATGCCGTAGGTGGTGACCGCCTTGCCACGCAGCAAGGCCTCGAAACCGGCCAGCGAGGTCATGACATGCACCTCGTCGACCGCTTCCAGCAGCGGCCCCATCGCGCAATCGGTGACGATCTCGTCGCAGCAGGCGCGCAGATCGGCATCGAGCGCCTCACCGCTACGCAAACCGGCGAGCAGATCGGGATGCGGCTTGAAGAGCAGCCAGGCATCGGGGCGATCGGCGCGTACTGCCCGCAGAAGTTGCAGATTGGTGGCGATTGCGCCGGCCCCGCAAACCACCGATGCATCACGCTCCACCTGACCCGCGACCAATACCACCGCGCGACCATTCGCCGCTGCACCGGATCGTTTCCAGACCATGGAACCAAGGTTGTATTTGGTCAGCCCGCCGTCGACGATGGCGACGCGCAGGTCGGCGGCGCGGGTGATGAGGCCGGCATCGATCTCACCCTGATTCAACAGAACTTCGAGATCCGACGGCTGCCGCGGGTCGAAATAGATGCCGCTTCGATCGACCACCCACGACAGCGGCCGCACCAGATCAGCGCCCAGTCCGACCGATCGAAGAAACCCGTCTTCCAGCCGCCAGACGGGCTGGCTCAGCGGCACCCCATCGGGAACCGGCGTGGCACCCCACAACGCCAGTACGGCATCGGGCTGCAGCGATCGTACGTCCCGCGCCGCGCGCAGACGGCAGTGCGGCAGAAACGCCCGGGCCAGCTGCAGCTTGCGCCGCGACAGTCCCCAGGTGAAGACGTCGGTCGCACTCACTGCAGCGTGAGGACTCGCCCGCCACGTGCCGACGCATTGAACGGTCGGGTATTCAGGCTCTCGACGAAGGCATCGACGCGCGCAAAGTGCTGGCCCCAGCTGGGTGGCTGATAGCGGGCCAGACGCTCGAGCTGCGCAGCGCGGCGCGGACTGTCGGACAGCGAATAGTCGTCGATGGCCCGGATCCAGCCCAGCGCATCGATCGGATCGAGAAATTCGGGAACACCGCCGGTGATCTGGCGCAGCACCGGCAGATCGCTGGCCAGAACCGGCAAGCCCGCCGCCAGGGCCTCGACCACCGGCATCCCGTAGCCCTCGGCAAACGACGGAAACAGCAAGGCGCGGGCGTGATGCAGCCAGGTTCGCAACGAGGCGTCCGAGCATTGACGCAGCACCGTGATGTGGCCCTGCAGCACACGGCTGCGCTGCAGCAGGTCTTCGACATTTTCGGCTTCCCATCCGATCTGGCCGATCACCACCAGATGGGGCGTGTTGCCGCGGTGCGACTGGACCAGGCGCTGCCAGGCGTGCAACAACATCAGGTGATTCTTGCGCGGCTCGATGGTGCCGAGGACCACGAAATACGGCTTGTCAGATGCCAGCAGGCGGTCCCCGATCGGACCGAGCGACGGAATCGCCGGCGCCAACGGCGCCACGATGCTGGGTGGCACTGGCAGATGATGCTCGGCGGCGAAGTCGTTCAGCTCGGCAAGTGTCGAATCGGAATTGGCGATCAACCCGGCGCCGAGCCGCAACATGTTCTTCAGCCGCAGTTCATGGCGCTTCGCCTCACCGGGCCGGCAGAACTCCGGGTAGCGCACCGGAATCAGGTCGTGCACCAAAAACAAGGGACGAACGTGATGCCACTGGATGACCCGGGCAGCATTCGAATTCTCCAGGCCCGAATGCCCGGTATTGAACATCACGCAACCTTGTGCATCACCGCGCCCGATGCAGGAAATCACCCCCTGCCAGGCCAACAGCCGAACCCGCGCACGAGCACCGATCGGCCATTGCTCGAGCAGATCGAACAGGCGCTGCGACACCGTCTCCGAGAACAGTCCGCTGCGATGCCGGTGGCGGAACAGGGCCCGGGCGTGGTTCCGATAGTGCTGGATATAGGCGAGGCTGACCCGGTCGACACCGGTCGGCAGGCGACCGTTCGACAAGCGCGCGACCAGCCGAGTGACATCGATCACCACCGGCCGCATCGGCTAGGCCTTGGGAATCTGGTGACTCGCGATCAAGGCCCGGCCAGCCTGTGCCGCTGCGGGCGGCGGGTCGTCTCGTCCGGCAGCGCCGAGGCGATGCGCTGTCAGGTCGGCGACGCCGGCTGGCAGCGGCCGGGACGGCTGATCCCCTGGCGGGCGGCTTAACGAGACCCGTCCGATCAGGCCCGAGGCATCGCCGCCGGCCATGGCCTTGTAGAAGCTGCCGTTCAACTGGGTGTAGTCGACGACGAAATTGCGAAACTTCCAATAGAGCTGGAGGTCGGGCAGCTGGGTCTGGGCGTCGGTCCAGAACGACGACAAGCCGCCCTGGAAGGTCAACCCGGGCATGTTGTAGATCGCCTTGCCCAGCGTGATCACCGGCGTCTGATGGTGCAGGGCGGACAGCCCGACCGTGCTGTTGATGACGATCACGCCCCGCGCATGGCTCAGCAGAGTCGGCAGGTTGAGGTCGTGCACATATTGAATGCGCGCGGCGATGCCGAGTTCGCGGCCCAGCCGACGCAGCAGCCGGGTGTAGTCGTGATACCCGCGGTCCATCGGGTGGTGCTTGATGATCAACAGGGTATCGGGCGGCGCATTGACAGCAAACGACACCGTCACCTCCTCGATGAAGTGCACCACCGACTTGAAGCCCGAATGGGTCAGCACCTGCGAATCGCCTGCGGTCTGCAACGCGACCAGAAAGAAATTCTTCGACCAGCGCCCACGGACCGAATCGAGCAAGTGCTTCTGCTCAGTGCTGTAGAGCAGCTTGCGGTAATAGCTGCGCCACCACACGAATCCCTCGAACATGTTCAGTGAACGGTGATGTACCTGGTGCCGGAACCAGGGCATGCCCAGCGTACCGGCCACGTAATAGGCCATCGCGTTGAGGGCCGCCGGTTTGAAGGTATTGCCGACTTCCTGCTCGGGCGGTGCCATCGTCGTGGGCAGGCGGGCGTAGTGCGACACGTCTTTCGGCAGACCGGAAAACCCGTTGACCCCGTGGCGCTCGAAGGTCACATAGTTGGGCCGGATATAACCCTCCTCGAACACCCAGTAAGTCAGTCCGCGCCGGGTGGCCAGTTCGATCGCCGACGCATGGACCGGGCGACAGTCGCCGAACAGCACCAGCACGTCGATCCGGTATTGCGACAGGTACTGCTCGAGGTAGGCCGGCCAATCGGCCAGCGTGCCACGGTAGTTGGTCGAATCCTTGCGATAGAAAAGCCAGTCGCCAGCGCAGAAATTGATCTTCTGGACGCTGGTTGCTCCGCCTTCGCGCAGCGCGTCAGCCACACGGGCAAAAAACGGCCCCACGGGGCCCTGCAGCAGCAGCACACGCAGTCCGGCAAAGCTGTTCCAAACCTGTCTGTCCATGCGCCTGCGCGAATCCTGTGCAAAAAAAGTGTGCCAGGGGCGGATTATCCGCCGGCCATCGCGGCCGCGACGATCAACCTCGGCTGGTCGACCGGTATTAGGGGATTGGCAGCGGCTGGATGCCGGGCCCGGTCGAAACCAGGGTGGAGACGACATCGATGGCGGACAGAACCTTGCGTCCTTCCTGCGGTCGCAGGCGGGAGGCGGGAGGCGGGAGGCGGGAGGCGGGAGGTGGGAGGCGGGAGGCGGGAGCGCAGGCGCGGAGGACCGGGGACCGAGCGAGCGGGCGAGCGGGCGAGCTGAGAAGCGGCTGAGCGGGTGAGAGGAAGCGGGTGAGCGGGGAGGCCGGGCGGGCGAGCGAAACAGGCGGTCGTTTATATTCCTCGTCGGACCTATCGCGGGGAGTCAGGGTTGCCAATCAAATCGTTTCGAAGTGTGAGTGCAAGGCAATCTGTTGCTTTTCGGCCCGTCTTTCCGCTGCTGTCCGGTCTGCTGGCTGCTGCCTTGCTGGCGGGATGCTCGATGGTCCCGACGTCGGGGCCGAGCAGCCGCCAGATCGCCAGTTCCGCGGCCATCGATCTGCCGTCGACGACATCGGTGCAGATTGTCCCGGTCACCGAAACCATCGCCCGCCAGCTGATTTCGCAGCGCGGCCTGGCCCTGTTCAGCGACACCCTGAAGGACCCGGCCCCCGCGGCGCGCAGCGGCACGGTCGGCGCTGGCGACACCCTGGAAGTGAGCATCTGGGAAGCGCCCCCGGCGACCTTGTTCGGCAGCGGAGCGACCGCCCCGCAGACGAGCGGCGGCATGGGCACGTCGCGCGCGGTCAGTTTCCCGGAACAGGTGGTCAACCGCGAAGGCATGATCAATATTCCGTTCGCCGGTGCGATCCCGGTTGCAGGGCGCAACCATGTCGAGATCGAACAGGAAATCGTGCAACGCCTGAAAGGCAAGGCCAACCAACCGCAAGTGTTGGTGCGGATGCTCCGCAATGTCTCGGCCAACGTGACGGTGGTCGGCGATGTCGGATCGAGCGTGCGCCTGCCGCTGGGACCGCGCAACGAACGCCTGCTGGACGCACTGGCAGCAGCCGGCGGCGCCAAATTTCCGGTCGGCAAGACCACGCTGCAGATCACCCGTGGAACCACGGTCGCCTCGCTGCCACTCGACGTGATCATCCGCGATCCGCGGCAAAACGTGACCTTGCAGGCCGGCGACGTGATCACCGCGCTGCACCAGCCGCTCAGCTTCACCGCGATGGGCGCGACCGGCAAGAACGACGAGATCAATTTCGAGGCGCAGGGCATCAGCCTGGCGCAGGCGATGGCACGGGTCGGCGGCGTGCAGGACAACCGCGCCGATCCGCAAGGCGTCTTCATCTTCCGCTACGAAGAGCCGCGCGCCCTCACCTGGCCCCGCCAACCGGTCGGCATCACCGCCGAAGGCAAGGTGCCGGTGATCTACACGATCAACCTGCGCGACCCGAACAGCTTCTTCGTGATGCAGACCTTCGGTGTGCAGAATCGTGACCTGCTGTATGTCTCGAATGCACCGCTGGCGGAAATCCAGAAATTTGCCAATGTGGTGTTTTCGATTGCGTTTCCGATCGTAAATACGATCAATGCGACCCAATAGCCCGCGCGCTGCGCGGATGACGGCAAAGACCTGCGTAAGCACCGCGCGGCGTGCTCTTCATCTGATTTAAATTCAAGCACGATGAACGATCCGACAGAAGGAGGTGTAGCGGCAGCGCGGCCGGTCCGGGAAGCACAAGGCGATGCGCCTGTAGGGGCGGTCGCGCCCCCGCGCCTGTTTGTCTGCGACCCGGTCTGCGTGCAGCCGTTCGGACACAACGTGTCGGCGCTCAACTATTTCAGCACCGCGTTCTCGGCGCTGTTTCCACGCGCCATCGGCCTGTGCTGCACCGACCTGCCCGCAGCAGTCAGCCAGCGCTACGGCTTCACGCCGTTCTATCACTACTACTACCAGGATTTCATGCCGGTCGATGTCGTCACCGACGTACAGATCGACACCGACGGCCCGCTCTACGCCGATCACCTGGAGACACTGGCCACCGCCGACGCTCGGCGTCTGCTCGCAATTTTCTCGATCAATGCGGGGGATTCGTTGCTGTTCCCGAGCCTTGATTTCTACGGCGTCGTCGGTCTGATCAACGCGCTGCAGGACGTCAGCCCTGCCGACGCCCCGCGAATCTTTCTTCGCTTCATCGGGGTGATGGAAAGCGCATCCCACAGCTATCGCGATCCGGAACGTGAACTGACCAACCGGCTCGCCAAGGCCTTGCGCCGCGGCCTTCGGATATCGGTGTCGGCCGAGACGCCACGTCTGGCCGACCGGCTCGCGCTCACGCTCGGCACACCGGTCAGCGTGACGCCCTACCCGACCGTCGCGCCCGCCTCGCCGGTTCCGGCGCAGGGGCCGTTCGTGTGCTTCTGCCCGGGATCGGCCCGGCTCGACAAAGGTTTCCTGCTGTTACACGAGTTGTTTTCCGCGGTGCGCATGCGGGATCCGGCAATCGCGGTGCAGTTCGTGATCCAGGATCTACCGGCGGCGCAGTCGCTGTCACACCAGTCGTATATCTCCCGGCTTTACGCCATTCCGGGCGTCGAGCTGCTGCCCGCTCAGATCGACGAAGACGAGATGATCCGCCGCTACCGCGACGCGTCGGTGGTTCTTCTGCCTTACGACAAGGAAATCTATCGCTTTCGCGGCTCGGCCGCCATGATGGAATCGGTGTGCTTCGGCAGACCCGTGATCGCACTCGAGGGCTCTGCCTTCTGCGACCAGATCGAGTACTACGGACTCGGCAAGGTGGTCCGGACGGTCGGCGCGATGGTCGATGCCATCTTCGAAATGATGGACGAGCCACCCGAAAAGTTGACTGTCCAGGCGATGCAGGGCAGGTTTAGGTTCACGTCCGATGCCAGCGACTCATATACCCGCTGGTTCACGAACGCGATATGAGAATCATCTTCATCGATCACGAATTCCACCGCAAGACGCGGTCCAGCGCCTTCTTTTGCGAATTGCTTGAGCGCTTCTTCGAGGTGCAGATCTGTTATGTCGACCCGGATTCGGACGAGACACCTCGCCTGCCGGATGCCGACCCGCAACGCGACATCGTGGTCATCTGGCAGATGGACTATCTGGCGCCGATCTTTATTGCGATGGGTTGCCGCGTCGTCGTGATTCCGATGTACGACGGATCGTCGACGCTGCCCGACATTCACTGGCTGTGGTCCACGCAAGCCCGTTTCATCAATTTCAGCCGCCGCCTGCATGCGGCTATCTCGCGCACCGGCGCTGAATCGCTGCTCGTCAAATACTTCACCGAGCCGCGCCCGGGCATGCGGCAGCGCTCGTTCGCGAAATTGAACGTGTTGCTGTGGCAGCGCCAGCCGCAACACGGCATCAACCTCGGAATGGTCGAGCGGCTGCTCGGCTCGCAGATTTCGCGTTTGCACGTGCACGACAGCCCCGACAATCGAACCATCGATTCGGCTAGGTGGCTCGAGCGCAGCATCGACTCGTATCACCTGCGAAAGTCCCAGTGGTTCAAGGATCCGGCCGACTACGGCGCTCTGCTCCATGAACACAACGTCTATATCGCGCCGCGGCTGTCGGAGGGTATCGGCATGGGTTTCATCGAGGCGATGGCAAACGGCATGCTGGTGATTGCCGCCGATTCAGCCACTCACGACGAATACATCAGCAACTGGGTCAACGGCATCCTGATCAATCCAGCCGATATCGGCCATGCGTACGTGCTCGATCGCGCCAGGCAGATCGCCCAGATGGCGTGGAAGACCTGCGAGATCGGTCACGAGCGCTGGTTGCAGAGCATCAACGGCATCATCCGTTTCATCAGCGCCACGCCGTTGCCGACGCTGGACGGCTCGCTCGCCAAGGGCAGGCTGACGCAAGGACTGGTCGACAGCTATCGGGCGGGCATTCCGAGCTACACCAGCTTCCTGATGAACAACGCACCGGCGATGCAGGCGATCGTCAAGCCTTCCGCGCTCGCCAGGATCCGGATCCTGGCCAATGGCGCGGTGGCCCCGAAGCTGGTCAACCGGCGCACCGATCACCTGCACGAGGCGGTCAGCGAAGTGCGCGACCACTATCCCTGGCTCGACCAGAACCGCTATCGCGCCGCCAATCCTGCCGACTCACGCTACCTGTCGACGCAAAGCGTGCGAGTCGACGCCGGCTGCGCGTGGGCGCTCGGCGACGGCGTCAGTTTCTTCTTCTCGATCGACCCACGCGTCGGCTCGACGTCGAACCTGCAGATCGGTTTCCGCAGCCGGGGCGGCAATCAGCCGGTTCGTTACTTGGTCATCCTCAACGGCCATACGCTGGGTGAGGGGGAATTGGCCGATCCGCAAGGCACGAGGAGCCATGCAATCCGTCCGGGCGTGCTGGCGCGCGAGAACATCCTGCGAATCCAGGCACTCGGCCCGGTGACGCCGGATGCCACCGGCGTGCGCAATGCATGGGGGCTCACCGGCCTCGATTTCGTCTGATGGGCGCTCGATCGTGACCTTCTCGTGGGGTTTCGTCAGGCGCAAGAAGGTCGGGCCGTTGATCCGCGCCGCCGATGCGGCGATGTCGGCCCGTCACTGGCCTGTTGCGGCCGACCTGTACGCGCAAGTGCTCGAAGTGCAGCCGGCGCTGTGGCACCTGCGCGTGCAACGCGGCCACGCCCTGAAGGAACTGGGCCAGTTCGATGCGGCCATCGCGGAGTACCGGGCCGCAGCCGAGGCAGATCCCGGCGCAGCCGACCCGTGGCTGCACCTGGGCCACCTGAACCACCTGCGAGGCGACCAGGAGGCTGCCACGGAAGACTATCGACGCGCGCTGCTTGCCGACCCGAACTGTGATGCGTTGCGCCATTTGCCGTCCGCCGCTGCTACCGGCGCAACACATGCCATCCAGCGGTTCAGCGACACCGGCCGCCGTCCGATCGTCTTCTGGGACGTCGGGTACGGCGGAGCACCGTCGCAAGCGGCCATGCGATTCGACGAGGAATCCGGCTGGTTCGAGGAACTCGGACGCCAGGCCCAGTCCGTGCCGGTACGTTTCGACCCCGCACGCGGCAGCTTCGTCAGCGCCGACGCCGCAAACGAACCGATCGACAGCCCGCCAGACGAACGGTCGGATGCGTCGAGCATCTATGTGACATCGCTGCTGGCGAACCGCGACCCGATCGACACCGCCAGGGCCCTGTCTGCCGCCCAGCTTTCACTGAAGGCAGCGATCGTCGGCGTATTGCGCACCTCGACCGCGGAGACCTCGCAAAGCGCACTGCTCGTCCGCTCGAGCAGCAGCCTGTTGCTGGCGAGCCGGGACGTCGCTGCGCAACTGCGGGCCGATGCGTGGCGACATCGCCGCACGAATGGCGCGGCCGATCCGGTACTGGGGGTAGGCCGCCCAGTACGCAGCTACCATCCCGAATCCATGTCCCGGCCGACGCCTGCTGCCGGCGCCAAGCCGGGCAAGCTGTTGTTCGGATGGCCCGCAGATGCCGCCGCCCGCGACGCGCTGCGAGATCGGCTCACACGGCTATCGCCACACTTCGAGCGTTGTATCGCGTTTGCCGCCGAAGCTTCCTTTGAGGCCGATCTCGCTGCCAGCGGCGAGCTGCCGCCGACCGCCAGCACAGTCATTGGACGACGTGAGGCCTGGCTTGCACTCGAAGCACCCGACACGGCAGGCCTGCTGTTGCCGCCGGGGATCGAATCCAGCGACCTGTGGGCCATCCGGGCCGCCGACGCCGGCGTGGGCGTCTTCACCGACGGCACGGATGATCGCGTGCTGACGGCGATCGGCGGCACGGCGGTCGTCGATGAACGATTTGACGAGGACGTAGTCGGCCACCGCCTGCGCGTCGGCTTGGCCCAGGCGATGTTCCCGCCCATCACCTTCGAGGCGTGGTTGAAAGGCCTCGCCGATGTCGTCGACCACGCAGCGCTGAGCCTGCAACCGACGCCGATTCGCGCCAGCGTGCGCTTCGGCCTGCTGTACGGGTTCAGACCCGGACCCTGCCCCGCCACGTCCGACGCAGCATTCCTGTTGGCCGGCAGTTGGCGCCTTCGCGACGGTGCCTGCCCGGTGGGCGGCCCCGATGCGCGGATCCGGATCCTGGTCGCGGCACATCAGCAGATCACCTGCCAACTGTTGGTCGGCCCAAGCGAACCAGTGCCGGGCGCAGACGGGCTGCCGCAATGGCAGCAGGTCACTGCATGCGTCGGACCGGCTCGCGCCGACGGGTTTGCGCTTGTCGATTTCGCGCTTCCCGCTGATCACCTCGACGAGCGCTTCGGAAACGACTGCTGGGAGATCCGCGGCATGGTCTTCTACCCGACGGAGCACGATCGCCATTGGTTCGAATTTCTCGATCGCGCGTCGCGCGGTGTCGAATGCATGTGATGCGCACGCCCGGACGACCGCTGCCATCATTCGCGCCGGCTGATTTGCAGCGGCTACGGCTGGCTACATGCAAAAGGCCGGCATGAAAATTCTGCTCGATGCCTACAACATGGGGCTGCAGCGCGGCACCGGAGTCGCGACCTACGGCCGCCACTTGAGCAGCGCGATCCGCCAACTCGGCCATCAGATCGACATCCTGTACGGTGGCAAATCGACGCTGAGTCGTCACGGCCTGCTAAGCGAGGTGTCGTTCTTCGACGCCGCGCGGCCGAAAACCAAGGGATGGTTGAAGCAGAGCCAGCGCATCGGCGCGTCTATCTCCGCACACCTGGGCTGCCGTGTAGACCGGGTACCCATCAGCGGCGGCGTGGTGCGCGATGCGCTGCGCTCGCGAATGCCGCAATTCGACGAGATCTGGAACAGCGAGGAGTTCTACCAGCGAGCCATCCTCGGGCATCGGTTGACCAACCGCTTTGCCCGGATCAGCAAGCCCGCCGTCGACATCGCCCACTGGACTTACCCGGTGCCCGCATACCACGACTCGGCGCCGAACGTCTACACGATCCACGACCTCGTGCCGCTGCGTCTGCCTCACACGACGCTGGACAACAAGGCCAAATATTTCCACATGTGCAACCGCATCGTCCGCGATGCCGAGCACATCGTGACCGTGTCGGAAAACTCGCGCCAGGACATCATCAATCTGCTCGGCGCCGATCCGCAACGGGTCACGAACACATGGCAGTCGGTCGAGTTTCCGGCCGAGTTGACCTCCAAGACAGACGCAGACGTGGAGACCGAGTTGCAGGGCACTTTCGGCCTCGCGTTCAAGGGCTACTTCCTTTTCTACGGTGCACTGGAACCGAAGAAGAACATCGGCCGCATCATCGAAGCCTATCTTGCCAGCGGCAGCGAGTCCCAACTGGTCATCGTCGGCGCACCCGGCTGGGGGGTCGAGGAAGAAATGCGCCTGCTGAAATCCCTGGTCGGTGCCGGACGGGCCCACATCGGCGTCAGAATCATCCAGGTCGAATACCTGCCACTGTCGGTACTGGTCTCGATGATCCGAGGCGCGAAGGCGACGCTGTTTCCGTCGCTATACGAAGGCTTCGGCCTGCCGGTGATCGAATCGATGCTGCTCGGCACCGCGGTGCTCACGTCGAATACGAGTTGTCTGCCCGAGATCGCCGGCGATGCGGCGCTGCTGACCGACCCCTACGACACCGCGAGCATCGTTGAGGCGATCCGCCAACTCGATCGGGATCCCGAAACCAGGCGCCGCCTCGAGGCACTCGGCCGGCTTCGCGCCCAGGCATTCAGCGCGGCAAATCACGCGGCGCGCATTGGAGAAGTGTATGCGCGGGTTCAGGCGGGATCTTCAGCAGCGCACTGACCAGCGCCAGCTACCGAAAGAGGTGCGGCATGGCCATTGCCGCCGCCTGACAACGCAAGGCCAACATGGCGGTGAACATGATGATTCCGACGTCCGAAGCGATACCAACCCGCGAGATGCGGTTCGACTACCAGGCGGTGGCATTTCCGTTCGAGATCGAGGCGAGCGAAACCATCATTTCCGGCGCGGTCGCATCGACCGGCAGTTGGGAATCGAACCAGCTTGGCCTCTACCTGGGACTGATCGGTGATGCGGGTGTTTTCGTCGACATCGGCGCGAACATCGGCATCAATTCGATCTTCGCGAGCAAAGTGGCCGCGAACTGCCGCGTGCTGGCCATCGAGGCGTCTCCGATCAACTTCTCGATCCTGGCACGCAACATCTCGCGCAACTGCGACGGTCGCGTCGACATCGCCCACATGGCCATCTCCGATCACGACGGCCGGTTGTCGTTCGTCGGTTCCGGAACCAACGCCCACATTGATCTTCAGTCGGATGCATCGGCCGCGACCGTCGAGTGCCGCACGCTCGACTCGCTGTATGCGGCTCATGCGCTGTCGGATGTGAACCTGATCAAGATCGATGTCGAAGGCTACACCGACCTTGTGCTCAACCATGCTGATCAGGCGCTGGCCGCAACCCGACACGCGATCATCGAGTTCTCCTACGACGACGTCGTCACACGCCTGCGAGGTTCGACGAACGTGGAGCCAGATCATCGCTCCGTACTCGCGCACTGCGACGCCCTGTTCGAAGTATTGCGGCGCGGCTTCTCACACTTTCATTACATCTCACGCCACGCAGGATTGGTGCGGCTCGATGAGCCCCGAGACCTATTCAAGCTGATGATCGACGGACCGGCGGTGGGCGACGTGTTGTGCAGCCGTGAAGCATCCAACGGCGCGATCTCACCAACAGCCTACGTGTTCGATCTGCTGGCACGACTCATGTACGAGAACCATCTGCGCATTGTCGAGATCCAACAGCTTCAAGCCGAGCTCGCAGCAAAAGGAAGCTGAGGTGCCAAGGCGGTGCCACTACTCAGGCAAGTTCGCTGTAGTGGCGGTAGGCCGAATCGACGTCGGGGAAACTTACCATGTGGGTCTGGTGCAGCACGCTCGCCCGCTCGCAGTATTGCCTGATCGTATTCGGATCGTGCGACACCAGGATGATGGCGCGATCAGCACGCTTTTCGAACAGTTCGATCCGGCATTTCTCGTGAAAGCGATCGTCGCCCACAGCAATCACCTCGTCGATCAGAAAGCAGTCGAACTCGACGGCCATCGAGATGGCAAAAGCCAAGCGGGCTTGCATGCCGCTCGAATATGTGCGCACAGGCTCTTTCATCGCGCGGCCGAGCTCGGCAAAATCCTCGACGAAATCGATCTTCGACGACGCATCCTGCCCATAGATCCTGCAGATGAAGCGCACATTGTCCGCACCGGTCAGACTGCCTTGAAATGCGCCACCGAACGCGAGCGGCCATGATACGGTCAAACCCCTCTGGATCACGCCGCTGGTCGGAAGATCTGCACCGCTGATCAGGCGGATCAGCGTCGATTTGCCGGATCCATTGCGACCCAGGATGCCGACCTTTTCTGCACGATCGACGCGTAGGTTGATCGCGTCGAGGACCACCTGCATGCCGTGACGCGTGCGATAGGACTTGCAGACATCGCGAACCTCGATCATGACAGCGACATTCGCTTGCCCAGGGTTCTGACTTCAGCCAAGCCGACCAGCGTCATGACAAGACAAGCCGACGCCATGTAGACCATGTTGTAGTGGGCCTCAAAGTGGCTACCGAAGAAACCTTCGCGCAGGAATTCGAGCCCATGCACCATCGGCAGCCAAAGCACCGCATCCCGGAATCCCTGTGGCAGCGCCTCGACTAGGAATGCCGCGCCGCTGAGCGGAAACAGCAGATAAGAGAACGGGTGCCAGATCTTTTCGATGAAATCCGATCGCTCATTCAAGGTGCCGACCAACAAACCGAGAGCCGCGCCGAACCATGCCAGCATCATCCAGCCACCGACCACTTGAAGAATATCTTCCGGCGGCTGCATCATTTCCAGCCCGATGAAGATGATCGACAACACGACAAAGGAAATCGTCGTGCCGACGAACTCCAACAGGATTCGGGCCAGAAAAACGTCGATTGCCCGAACATTGCGGTGAAACATCAGCGAGCGATTCGGCTCGATGGCGCCGACGCACCGCCCCGGCATGTTGCGCCACAGCAGAACCGATGAATAGCCCGTCAGCGCAAATACCGTGATCGGAATGCTCGAGCCATGAACGGCGCGCAGCGCTGTCCACAGCGCAGTGACACCCAGCGTGAACAACATCGGTTCAACAAACAACCAGAGAAAACCGATGTTGTGTCGCCCGAACCGCGTCAGCACCTCACGCATCAACAGCGCATGCACGACGCGAATCTGGACCTGCAGCGAGCGGCTCAGCATGACCGGCAATCGACTTCGGATGTATACAGCGAAGTCAATCGCGGTGCTCTTTCACACCGGCGAGCAACATCGACAGCACGCCCCACATGACCAGCCCGACAACCAGCGTCGCGAAGATGGCACGCGCTCTGCGGGGCTCGAGTGCGAGGTCCGGTTTGTTGGGCTGGACGATGCGCTCGAGATAGATCTGTTGTCGACGGGCCTCGCTGCGGGCCGTCTCAAGGTTCGTCATCGCGGCAGCAACCTGACGATCGGCAAAAGTTCGCTCGAGTTGCAGCCGCTCGAATTCGGTCGCCTTGTCGGTCAATGAATTGCCATTCGGCCCCGCAATCCTCGACATCTGCCGTGCCATCTCGGCCTCCAATCCGCTGGCTCGGCGCTCCATTGCACCGATCTGCGGATTGGCCGGTGAAAGCGACTTGATCTGCGCCAGTTGAAGTTTCGCGATGACCAGCTCGTCTTGCAGCTTGGTCACCTGCTGCAATTGCAGCGCACTCTGCTTGTCGGGATCGAAGACGGCACGGCGATTACGGTAGCTTGCCAACGCCAGTGCAGACGCCTTGGCCTTGGCCTCGGCATCAGCAACCTCGTCAGTTGCGTACTTGACCATGTCGGCTCGACCGCGATCGTTGATCCGGTTCACCAGGCCCTCGCCCATCGCGAGCAACATCTGGTTGATGCGGAAGGCATCGTCGGGTTCGAAGGCACGAACCGTCAGCGTCGTGATCGAAGAGGAGGCATCGAAGATGACCGCCACCTTGCCCCCGTAGTACTTGTAAAGCGACTCGAAACTGGCATCGTCGAAGGGACGCGGGAAGCGGCTGGCAAAATCGACATTCAGGTCGGAGAATGATTCTCGCAGCTTCAATTCAAGATCGAGCGTCTTTAGTGCATCTCTCGAAGTCATGAAATCGTGGACGGTGAACGAGTCATCGTGCGCGCGCTGAAAACCCGTGCCTTGCAGCAATGCACCGATCGCACTGGTCGCCTGTCCGCGTTGCGGCATCCGCACCACGAACCGCGACTCGGATATATAGACGTCGGACGCCAGAAACCCGAAATAGGCGATGCTGAGCAACGTGGGGATCAGCACGGTGACAAGAAAAAGTTTGTCGAACAGGAAACGGGCCGGACTGTTGACGACGAACGCCCAAGGAACAACGGCCTTCGCCGGTTTCTCGGTACGCGCTCTGAATTTGCTCAGCCGCCCCCCGCCGAGTTCGGACTCCGGCACCAGCATTTCATTCGGCGGCGGGGATTGATCCGGAGATGGAGGGGGTCGTGGAGTGAGGGGTCCGGACATGAATCAAGGGTGGAGAAAACAAAGCCGGATTGACTCCGGCAGGCGGAAAATGACCGCGATCGCAGGCCGTCGGGCCGCTCGGCGCGCAGTGTAGCCGGAGTGTCGACCACGCTGGGCCAGCTCCGGACATGCCCCGACGAGGAGGCAATCTGCCCAGGCATGGCGGAATGGCCATCAAGATGCTCAATGCCTTTGGGGATAATCCTGTCGATAGGGCCGATTCGGCTCGGCGCGCCGTGGCTCCAGTCGCATGACCTCGCAGAAATCCATGAACAAAAATGTCAAGATCTATGTCGCTGGCCACCGAGGGCTTGTTGGATCAGCACTGATGAGGCAACTGCGCCAGGCCGGCTTCAGTAATTTCCTCACCCGCAGCCACGCCGAACTCGATCTGCGCGACGAACAGGCGACGCTGGCTTTCCTGCAAGCAGAAAAACCGGACTACGTTTTCCTCGCCGCAGCCAAGGTCGGTGGCATCGTCGCAAACAACAGCTTCCCGGCCGAATTCATCCGCGACAACCTGGCGATGCAGTCGAACGTGATTCACGGTTCGTACCTGGCCGGCGTGAAGCGCCTGTTGTTTCTGGGTTCCAGCTGCATCTATCCCAAACTGGCGGCGCAACCATTGCGCGAGAACAGCCTGCTGACCGGCCCGCTCGAACCGACCAACCGGCCGTATGCGTTGGCCAAGATTGCCGGCATCGAAATGTGCTGGAGCTACAACCGGCAGTACGGCACCCGGTTCCTTGCCGCGATGCCGACCAACCTGTACGGGCCGGGCGACAACTACCACCCGCAAAACAGCCACGTCATCCCGGCGCTGCTGCGCAAATTTCACGAGGCCAAGGAAAGCGGCAGCAAGACGGTAACGGTGTGGGGCACTGGCACGCCGCTGCGCGAGTTCATGTTCAGCGACGACATGGCCGCCGCCTGCGTCCATTTGATGAATCTGCCCGACGATCGTTATGCCGCACTGTTGGGCAGCGACGAGTCCGTGACCGGTCGCTTCGAGCCACCGCTGGTAAACGTCGGGGTAGGCGACGATCTGACGATTGCGGATCTCGCCATGCTGGTCGGGCACACCGTGGGTTTCCAAGGACGAATCGAGTTCGACACCAGCAAGCCCGACGGCACGCCACGCAAGCTGATGGATGTCGGCCTGCTGACGAGCACCGGCTTCAAGGCACGCACCTCGCTGTCGGACGGGCTGAAGCTTGCCTACCGGGATTTCGTCGATTCGCTGAACTGATCGGCTCGCGAACCGCAGTCTTCGGGCAAGGCACGATGCCCAAGTGCATCACTTGGTCAATGCCATGCCTCAAGCGAGCTGCGCGCGCATCATGTCCTCGCCAACACCCCCCGCAACGCCTTCCCCGTGTGACTAGCCGGATCCGCCGCCAGCACTTCTGGAGGCCCGGCAACCACCACAGCACCCCCGCCCCCACCCCCCTCCGGCCCCAGATCAATCACCCAATCCGCCTCGGCGATCACGTCGAGGTCGTGTTCGATCACCACCACGCTGTGACCGCCGCTGACCAGCCGGTGCAGCACGCCGATCAGCTTGGCGACGTCGGCCATGTGCAGGCCGACGGTCGGTTCGTCGAGGACGTACAGCGTATGCGGCGCCTTGTTGCCGCGCCGGCCGATGTCGTCGCGCACCTTGCTCAGTTCGGTGACGAGCTTGATGCGCTGCGCCTCGCCGCCGCTCAGCGTGGGTGAGGGCTGGCCCAGCGTCAGGTAGCCGAGGCCGACATCCTTCAGCAGCCGCAGCGGGTGCGAGATCGCCGGCATGCTGGCGAAGAAGTCGACCGCCTCGTCGACTTCCATTCGCAACACGTCGCCGATGCTCTTGCCGCGCCAGCTGACCGCCAGCGTCTCGGGGTTGAAGCGCTGGCCGTGGCAGATGTCGCACAGGATCTTGACGTCGGGCAGGAAGCTCATCTCGATGGTCTTCATGCCCTGGCCTTCGCAGCCCGGGCAGCGGCCTTCACCGGTGTTGAAGCTGAAGCGGTTCGGCAGATAGCCGCGCGCGCGCGCTTCCAGCGTATCGGCGAACAATTTGCGGATCGCGTCCCAGAAGCCGATGTAGGTGGCGGGGCACGAGCGCGGGGTCTTGCCGATCGGCGTCTGGTCGACTTCGAGCACGCGGTCGATAAAACCCCAGCCCTCGATGTTGTCGCAGCCCTGCCAGTTGGGGCGCCCGCCCTTGCTGTTGATGAACAACAGGTTGGCCAGCAGCACGTCGCGTGCGAGTGTCGATTTGCCTGAACCGCTGACGCCGGTGACCGCGACCAGGCGCCGCAGCGGGATGTCCACGTTGACATTCTGCAGGTTGTGCAGGCTGGCGTTTTCAATGGTCAATGGGCCGTATTGTTCCCTGCCCGGTTGTTGCGCGGCTGCCGTCTTGCGGCGTGGAAGGTCAACCTCACGCCGCGGCTGCTGTGGGTGCAGCATCGGATGCGCCAGCAGGCGGCCGGTCTGGGAATCGGGGTTGGCGGACAAATCGGCGGCGCTGCCTTCGGCCACCAGTTGCCCCCCGCGTTTGCCGGCGCCGGGGCCGATGTCGATCAGGTGGTCGGCGCGGCGGATCGTATCCTCGTCGTGTTCGACCACCACCAGCGTGTTGCCCTTGTCGCTCAGTGTCTTAAGCGCATTCAGCAGGACCTGGTTGTCGCGCGGATGCAGGCCGATGGTCGGCTCGTCGAGCACATAGCAGACGCCCTGCAGGTTGCTGCCCAGCTGCGCGGCCAGGCGGATTCGCTGCGCCTCGCCGCCGCTCAGCGTCGGAGCAGCGCGGTCCAGTGTCAGATAGCCGAGTCCGACCTCCTCCAGAAACTCGAGTCGGCCCTTGATCTCGGTGACGACATCACGCGCAATCTCCGCTTCACGGCCGACCAGTTTCAGCGAAGCGACCCAGCGTTGCGCCTCGCTGACCGACCACTGCGCGACCCAGGCGATCGAGTGGCTGTCGAAGGTGACGCCGCGCGAGACCGGGTTCAGCCGCGTGCCGTGGCAATCCGGGCACGGCTCGTCGATGACGCCTTCGGCCTCGGCTTCCTCGGAAGGAAAACGCTGCTCGCGGCCCTTGTCGTCGTCGTCGCGCACCGAATCGTCGTAGACCTTGCGCTGCTCGCGGGTCAAGGCCAGTCCGGTACCGACGCAGGTGGTGCACCAGCCGTGTTTGCTGTTGTAGCTGAACATGCGCGGGTCGAGTTCGGGATAGCTGGTGCCGCACGCCGGGCAGGCGCGCTTGATCGAAAACACTTTCAGCGCGCCAATGCCCACCGTCGACGCGCCGCTGTCCATCGCCACACCCAGGCCATCGAGCGGCGCCAGCAGGTGCATCACGCCCTTGCCGAGTGCCAGCGTGCGGCCGAGCAGCTCGCGCAATTCACGCTCGTTCGCCGGGCCGACGATCAGGTCGCCGACCGGCAGCTCCAGCGTATGTTCCTTGAAGCGATCCAGCCGCGGCCACTTGTCGACCTTGATGAATTCGCCGTCGACCCGCAGGTGAGTGTGGCCGCGCTGCTTCGCCCATTTGGCCAGATCGGTATACAGACCCTTGCGGTTGACGACCAGCGGCGCCAGCAGGCCGACATGTTTACCCTTGAAGTCACGCAGCAACTGGGCGGCAATGCTGTCGACCGACTGCGGGCGCACCTCGGCGCCATCCTTCGGGCAATGCTGCAGGCCCAGCTTGACATACAGCAGGCGCAGAAAATGCCAGACCTCGGTGGTGGTTGCCACCGTGCTCTTGCGGCCGCCGCGCGACAGCCGCTGTTCGATCGCCACGGTCGGCGGAATACCGTACACCGCATCCACTTCGGGTCGGCCGGCCGGCTGCACGATGCTGCGTGCGTAGGCGTTCAGGCTTTCCAGATAACGGCGCTGGCCTTCGTTGAACAGGATGTCGAAGGCCAGCGTGCTCTTGCCCGACCCTGACACCCCGGTGATCACGCTGAACTTGCCGCGCGGGATCGAGACAGTGAGCGACTTCAGGTTGTGCTCGCGGGCGTTGACGATCTGGATCGAACCTTCGGAGTCATCCCTTTGCGGCGCATCAACGGTCGAGGTGAGCGACTTGCGCGTCCGCGCAGCGGGTGGCGAGCCACCCTCAACCCAGCCGCCGATCGCCAGCACTGACGGCGGTTTCTCCATCGCGCGAACAGCGCCGAAGCCCATCGCGATGTCGTAGTCGGCCAAGGCCTTGCCGGTATGCGAGGTCGGATGGCGCTTGACTTCTTCCGGCGGTCCGACACACACGACCTCGCCACCCAGGTCGCCGCCTTCCGGACCGAGGTCGATCAGCCAGTCGCTGGCGCGGATCACATCCAGGTTGTGTTCGATCACGATGATCGAATGGCCGCCTTCGAGCAGTTTGCGGAAGGCCCGCATCAGCTTGGCGATGTCGTCGAAATGCAGGCCGGTGGTCGGTTCATCGAACAGGAACAGCCGGCCCTTTTTAGAAACCGGCTGGCGGCTGGCCGTCCGGCCTTGCGCGGCTTCGGCCAGAAAACCGGCCAGCTTCAGGCGCTGCGCCTCGCCACCGCTGAGGGTTGGAACCGGCTGGCCGAGCTTCACATATTCGAGGCCGACATCGACGATCGGTTGCAGCGTGCGGATCACCTCGCGGTCTTGCGCAAACAGCAGGACGGCCTCGCTGACGGTCAGCTCGAGCACATCGGCAATGCTCAGCTCGCGGCTCAGGTCGGTCGGCAGGCGGCGCTCGATCTTGACCTCGAGTAGTTCGGCCCGAAAGCGCCGGCCGTCGCAATCCGGACAGCGCAGGTAGACATCGCTGAGAAACTGCATCTCGACGTGTTCGAAACCGGATCCGCCGCAGGTCGGGCATCGACCGTTGCCCGCGTTGAAGCTGAACATGCCGGGGCCGTAGTCGCGCTCGCGCGCCAGCGGCGCTTCGGCGAACAACTTGCGGATCTCGTCGAAGGCGCCGACATAACTGGCCGGATTCGAGCGCGCGGTCTTGCCGATCGGCGACTGGTCGACGAACACTGCGTCGCTGAGCCAGTCGGCGCCGAGCAACTGCGAGAACACGCCGGGCGATTCGGTCGGTTTGCCGAAATGCCGGGCCAGCGCCGGATACAACACATCCTGCATCAGTGAACTCTTGCCGGATCCGGAGACGCCGGTCACGGTCACCAGATGCAGCAGCGGAAACTCGACCGTGATCTGCTTCAGGTTGTGTTCGGCCGCCCCTTCGAGAATCAGCTTCGGCGTCGACGGTCCGACCAGCCGCTTGATGCCCATCCCGACCTGCTTGCGCGCGCCCAGGTAGGCGCCGGTCAGGGTATCGGCATCGCGGATCTGCGCCGGCGTGCCGTCGAACACGATCTGGCCGCCGCGTTCACCCGGGCCCGGGCCCATGTCGATCAGCCGGTCGGCGGCCAGCATCACGGCGGGATCGTGCTCGACCACCACCAGCGTATTGCCGGCATCACGCAGCCGATGGATCGCCTCGACGATGCGGTTCATGTCGCGCGGGTGCAGGCCGATGCTGGGCTCGTCGAGCACGAACATCGTGTTGACCAGCGAGGTACCCAGCGCGGTGGTCAGGTTGATCCGCTGCACCTCGCCGCCACTGAGCGTGCGGCTCTGCCGGTCCAGCGTCAGATAACCGAGGCCGACATCGCACAGGTAGCGCAGGCGGGTGCGGACTTCGGTCAACAACAACAGCAGCGCACTGTTCACTCCCTGCGCTGCCGTCTTTGCTACCTTCCCCCCTGGTGGAGAGCTGGGGTGGGGTGGGAGGTGGGGTTGTTCAGCATCGATGCCACCTGCTTCGGCCACTGCCCCCTGTAACGGCGTTTCACTATCGGAGGAAGGCGTGAACACACGGTCGAGGTACGACCGCAATTTCACGATCGGCATCAGCATCAGGTCGTGAACCGTCAGCCCGGGCATGGCTTCGAGCTGCTCGCGGGTCCACGTCACGCCCGTCGGCATGGCGCGCCGATCCGGCGCCAGCACCGCATCGGCATCGGCCTTGCTGCCGATCCGCCACAGCAGCGCCTCGGTCTTCAGCCGCGCGCCGTTGCAGCTCGGACAGGTGGTGTAGCTGCGGTATTTCGACAGCAGCACCCGGATGTGCATCTTGTAGGCCTTCGACTCGAGGTATTCGAAGAAGCGCTTGATGCCATACCACTGCTTGTTCCAGTTGCCGCTCCACTGCGGCGAGCCGTTGATGACCCAGTCCTGTTGCGTGGCAGTCAACTGCTGCCACGGCGTGTCGCGCGGCACACCGGCATCGCCGGCGTACTTGAGCAGATCGGCCTGGCTCTCGGCCCAGGCGGGTGTCTGGATGGTCTTGATGGCGCCGGCCCGCAAGGTCTTGCGCTGATCGGGAATCACCAGCCCGTAATCGACCCCGATCACCCGGCCGAAGCCGCGGCAGGTTTCGCAGGCGCCCATCGCCGAATTGAAGCTGAACAGCGCAGGCTGCGGATCGGCATAACGAAGGTCGCTGTCGGGGCAATGCAAGCCGGTAGAAAAACGCCAGATCAGCGGCGCGGCGGGCGCGCCTTCGCCGCTCACCCCGGCGTCCGCCGGCGGCGTGACATACACGTTCAAACGCCCGCTGCCTCGGCGCAACGCGGTTTCGATCGCCTCGATCGCCCGGACCTTCTCGGTGCCTTGCAGCCGGAAGCGATCGGCGACCACATCGAGCAGCTTGCGCGGCCCGGTCGGCGAGGCCACCTCGCGTTCGGCCTGAACCCGCGTATGGCCGCTGGCGGCAAGCCACTGTTCGACTTCCTCGGCACTGACGGTGGCCGGCAACTCGACCGGGAAGGTCAGCACCAGCCTCGGGTCAACGGCCGCGGTGCGCCGCATCAGTTCGGCGTGAATGGTTTCCGCGCTGTCGTGGCGCACCGGCTGCGCGGTCACGCGGTCGAACAGATCGGCGCCACGGGCGAACAGCAGCTTCAGGTGGTCGTTCAGCTCGGTCATGGTGCCGACCGTGCTGCGGCTGGTGCGCACCGGATTGGTCTGGTCGATCGCGATGGCCGGCGGAACCCCGTCGACCCGGTCGACCGCGGGACGGTCCATGCGGTCGAGAAACTGCCGCGCATAGGCGCTGAAGGTCTCGACATACCGCCGCTGGCCTTCGGCATACAAGGTATCGAACACCAGACTCGATTTGCCCGATCCGCTGGGGCCGGTGACCACCGTCATTTCGCCGGTGCGGATGTCCAGATCGATATTTTTCAGGTTGTGCTGGCGGGCGCCGCGAATGCGGATGAGGCCGGAACTCATGAGGTGCGTTTCCGTCGGAGAAGGCTGAGGATTCTAGGGATCGGCTCGATCATTCGATCGAATGGGGGCATGCCGAAACGGCCCGCCCGGGTTCCGAAACGGTATCCTGAGCGCAACATGCGGGAGCAGTGACGGCCAAACTCTGCGACCATCAACGTGTTTGCAGTCACGTTGCGCAGTACCGATACCGATCCCACTCCGATTCGACAAACCCTTCGCCGATGGCTGACACCCCAGAGCCTGGTTCCCGAGCCGTGAAGTCGCACGATCGACCGAGCGGCCCCGTGCCGAACACCGGGCTCGACGATCAGGTTGCCGATGCCAGCCTGGACGAACTGCGCCGCGCCTTTCGCCTGGTGGTCGGTTCCGAAGGCGCGTACTGGGAACGCAACCTGATCACCGATGAAACCTGGTATTCAGCCCGGTTCTACGAATTGCTCGGCCTCGAAGGGCGTGCCGATCGCCAGCGGGTCAATGAGGCAATTCATCCGGACGACCGGCCTGAATTCGCCCGCCTCTATCAGACCGCCATCGACTCGATGGGCCGCTTGCAGTCGGACATTCGTTATCGGCACCACGACGGCGAGTATCGATGGGTGCGTATCCATGGTCGGGTCTGGGCCAGCGCGGATGGCCGGGCCGAGCGACTGATCGGCATGGTGATCGAAGTCGATGCCGAGAAGCGGGTCCAGCTGGCGCTGCAGCGGGTATCCGAACAATTCAACCGCGCGATCGAAGCGTCGCTGGAAGTGCAATTCGAGAGCAAGCTGGGCGAAGAAGCCTTCTTCATGAGCCGGCAGATCAATACCCTGCTCGGTCGCCCTTTGGAAGCACCGGCGCCGACGCGCTCCGAATTCACAAGCTGGATCCACCCGGACGACCTTGCGGACCTGCGTGCCCTGGTCGAGCGGGCCGAGCGCGAGCCCGGCTTCTGGAACTGTGAATACCGCCTGCTGCATGCCGACGGCAGCTATCGGTGGGTGGCCTCGCGCGGACGCACCGAACGGCTGGAAGACGGGTCCACCCGCATGACCGGCCTGATCGGCGACATCCACGAACAGAAGCTCAGTCGAGAGGAACTCTTCGAACAGCGCGAGCGGCTGCAGACGACGATCGAGGAACGCACCGCCAGCCTGGAGGCGGCCCTGCATGAAGCGCAGCGCCAGCGGCTCGAGGCCGAACGCGCCAACGAGGCCAAATCGACTTTCCTGGCCCACATGAGCCACGAGATCCGCACGCCCTTGAACGGCCTGCTCGGGCTCAATGAGCTGGCGCTGCGCGAAGCCACCAGCGATCAGCAGCGGCGCTACCTCAAACTCGCCTTGCAATCGGGCGCCGGGCTGCTAGACATGCTGAACGGCGTGCTCGACTTCTCCAGACTCAATGCCGGCGGGATCGACAGCAAACCCGAGGCGTTCGATCTGGCCGAGACACTGGCCACCAGCATTCGCCAGTCGATGCCGGCGGCCCGCCTCAAGGGGCTCGGCATGATGTACGACTATGTCGGCCCGGTGACGCTGGTGGTCGGCGATCAGCAGCGCCTGCTGCAGGTCACCAACAACCTGATGACCAATGCCGTCAAGTACACCGACAGCGGTCATGTCGCACTGCGCGCGGAAGTCAGGCCCAGCGATCCGCAACACTGTGTCGCCGAAATCGAATGCAGCGACACCGGCCCGGGGATGACGGCGGAAGTCGCCGCGCGAATCTTCGACCCTTTTGTCCAGGGCGACGAAAGCCTGGCGCGTCGCCATGGCGGCAGCGGCCTCGGGCTGTCGATTGCTCAGGGCCTGGCGCGCTCGCTGGGCGGCGATCTTCGGGTCATCACCGAACCCGGCGCAGGTACGACCTTCCGGCTGACGCTGCCGCTCGGTCTGCAGCCCGGCGTCCAACCGATGGAACAGTTGCCCGATCCGGGCCTGGCCTGGCTGGTCTACACACGGCGAATCCCCGCCGAATGGCTTGCCAATCGGCTGAGCCGCATCGGCTGGCGCAGCGAAATCATGGACATGCAGGGGCTCGATGCCCGGGCCATCGCGATGGACGCCGGTGCGGCCGAGCCGCCTGATCTGGTGATCCTGGCAGAGGCGGCCCTCGAATCGGCCGAATCGCTCAACGAGGTCCGGATGCAGCTCGCCCGTGCGCCGGTCGTGTTGCTGGTCCGACCGGACTGGAACCAGCCCCAGATCGAGGCAGCCGCCCGCGCCAACGACATGCCGCTGGTCTTCATGCCGATCACGCCCGGCGCCCTGTTGGAACTGGCGCTGCTGCACGGTCGCAAGGCAAGCGGCGCGGATTCCGCATTCGCCAGCCTGGCAGCGTCGGACGCAACCACCGATATCCTGATTGCAGAAGACAACCCGGTAAACCAGTTGATCATCACCGAAATGGTCAGCGCACTTGGGCTGACCACCCGGCTGGCCGAGGACGGCGCGCAGGCTGTGGCGGCCTGCCTGGAGCGCGCGCCCGATCTGCTGCTGATGGACTTGCAGATGCCGGTGGTCGACGGCATCGAGGCGACCCGCCAATTGCTGGATCTGCAGCGTCGAGGCAAGCTGGATATATTCCCGATCGTCGCACTGACGGCCCATGCAACCCCCCAGGACCGGGATCGATGCCTCGAAGCCGGCATGCAGGGGTATCTGACCAAGCCGGTCAGTCTGGCGCAGCTTCGTGTCGAACTGGGGCGCTGGCTGAAGCTGTAGTCTGCGAGGAGCGCAGCACATCCCCCCGTCATTGCGAGGAGCGCAGCGACGAAGCAATCCAGAGCACCGTCCGACATGCCACCATCCTGGATCGCCGCGCTGCGCTCGCGATGACGAAGCCCGGCCCTGGATCGCCATTGACGGCGTCTGCGCGATATCGGCGGGTTTTCGACAAGCGGGACGGCTCCTACAACGTCAGCCGGCCCAGGACGACGTCTGGCTGACCTGAGAGCCGGCAGACCGCTCAGTCGCGCCTCGGCACCATCTGCACATGGGTTTTCCCGACCAACAGAGTGCCATCATGCGAAAAGCGGCTTGTTCCTCCAATCCCCGTCATCTGAACCCGCGGCGTGCCGCGGCTCCCGCCGTTGCCCTGTCCGCGCTGGTCGCCGCTTGGGTACTGGTGGCCAGCGAGCCCGCCGTCGGCGGCGAAGCGGTCCACGACATCAATTCCGCACCGCTGCTGATGTCCCAGTTGGTCACCACCGGCAATGACAGTGCGCGCATCGTGCAGGTGGCGCAGCGCGACCAGCCCCGCGGGACCCCGCTGTTCGGTGAAATCAGTTCGATCGAGCCGATCAAGCAATCGTCCGGTACCACCGGCACCGGTGCAGTGGTCGGCGGCGTGCTGGGCGCGGTGCTGGGTAATCAGGTCGGTGACGGCAGCGGGCGCGCTGCGGCCACAGTGATCGGCGGCGTCGGCGGGGCCGTGGCCGGCAATGCGGTCGAGAAGAAACGCGCCGAGAGTGTGGTCGGCTATCGTGTCCATGTTCGCCTCGACAACGGCTCCAGCCGCAGCTTCGAGCGAAAGGACCTCAACGGTCTGGACGTCGGTTCACGCGTCCGAATCCAGAACGGCAGCCTGCGCGGCGTCTGACCGGCCAGGCGCTGTTCAGCGCGCCGACATCAACACCACCTCGCCAGAGGCGCGCTTCAGGTAGACCGCGTCACCTCGCAGTCGAATCTGGCTGCAACCACTCGTGACACGTTGCCAGTTGACGCAAAGCTTGTCGCCTTCCACGCGCCAAGTGCCTTTGTCCCTGGCCCCGGTGTCGACATCGAGGAACGCATAGCCCGAAGAGTTGAACTGCAGCCGCCAGCCCGGCCCGCTGAATGGCTGAACGGCAAAATCCTTGCCGAGCAGCCGGGCCTGCAGGGCTTCAGCCGTCGGCTCGGTAGCGTCGGCCGGAAATTCGGTCGGCATCGTGGCCTGCGCCACCGCGACAACGGGCAGGCACCACAAGCAGAACAACCAATTTTTCATGATCGATTCCTTCGGTGAGGGACGTCTTGGCACGGCCATTCTGACCGTGCCTGCGGATGGCGACAATAGCCAAGCTCCCGGCGCAGCGCATCATCCGGATTGACCAAGCTTCGGTGCAGCGGATAGAAGGCGCCGGGTGTCCGGCTGCTGCCACCACCGGTGTGCCCGGATAGGTGCCTACACTCGCGCATATGCCAGATCCGGTTCGCCCCTCCACCATGGCCATCGCGCGCCAGTTCAGCGCGTGGACCCTGATCACCCGCTGGCTGCACGGCTGGTGGCTGGTCTTGCGGATGGGGGCACGCGTGCTGGTGCTGGCAGTGAGTTCGTCGACCTATCGACCGGTGCAGCGCCGGCGCATCCTGCACGGCATCTATCGGGCGACCTGGCCGATGTTGCCGGGCTTCACGCTGCTGACGGCAATCTTCGGCCTCGTGGTGATCCGGATCGTGCTTTCGGGCGCCCTCTCCTACGGCCTGACGCGTTTCGCGCTCGATGTACTGGTGCGAACGCTGGTGCTCGAACTGATTCCCTTGTCGGCCGCGCTGTACGTGTCCGTCCGCTACAGCCTGGCAGAGGGCGAACTGATCCGCATGATGCGGACCGAAGGGCGCTTCAAGGCCCTGCTGGCGCAAGGCCGCGACCCGATCCGCGATATCGTGATGCCGCGGGTCCTGGCCGGGCAATTCGCGGTCATCACACTGACCACGGTGAGCGGCCTGGTGATCCTGGTGCTGACGTATCTGTCGCTCTACGGCTTCGTGACCTGGGGGTTCGACGGCTTCACGCGGGGGGTCGGGCAGATCATCGACCCGTTGACCTGGCTGATCCTCGCGATGAAGACCTTCTTCATGAGTCTGGCGGTCGCCATCATTCCGATGGTCGCGACCACCAGTGACCACGATGGGCAAGGCAGCCGCGCCCACGCCGAACTGATCCGGCTGGCCCGGCTGCTGTCGGTGATGCTGCTGATCGAGATCATCGCGCTGGTCGGCAGCTACCATTGACGGCATGGCCGAACCCGACCCCGAAGACGACGCACCGCCGGTCGCCCACCTGGACCTCAAGGCCCGGGTGATGTTCGTGCTGGTGGTGCTGCTGATCGCAGCGGCAACCGCGTATGTGCTGTATGCCCGCGGGGCCTTCCAGCGCACGCAGACCTTGATCCTGGTCGCTGACAACGCCGAGGGCGTCGTACCGGGCATGGACCTGACCTTCGCCGGCTTCCCGATCGGACGCGTCGACCGCATCGAGCTCTCTGACGCCGGCAACGCGCGCATCGTCGTCGAGGTGCCGGTGAAGGATGCCCGCTGGTTGCGCCAGTCGAGTGTCTTCACGATGGAGACCGGCCTGGTCGGTGCGCCCAAGCTGCGTGCCTACAGCGGCATCCTGACCGATCCGCCGCTCGAGGACGGCGCCCAGCGCAACCTGCTGGCCGGCGATGCGATGACCGAAGTGCAGAAGCTGCTGGCCAGCGTTCGCGATCTGGTGTCGAACCTGACCAAGATGTCAGCCTCGGGCTCGGCGCTGAGCAACACCTTCGACGAGTTGCATGCGGCCACGGTGCGCCTGAACGGGCCGCGCGGCGCACTCGGCGTGCTGCTCGGCGATGAAAAGGAAGCCCGCAAGATCCTCGCCACCCTCGACAACGCCAACCAGTTGATGAAGCGAATCGACGGCCTGGCGCTGAAGGCCGACAGGCTCACCGGCCGGCTCGACGGCTTGGCCGCCAAGGCAGACAGCCAGGTATTCGGCAACGACGGCGTCGTGAAGGAGGCAAGGGCCACCGTGATCCAGTTGAATGGACTGCTCGGCGAAGCCCGCTCGAGCCTGAAGCGGGTCGACGCCATCCTGGTCGACGCCCAGGCCATCGCCGGCAATGCACGCACGGCATCGGTGGATCTCGGCGCCTTGCGCAACGAAGTCGATGCCAGCCTGCGCAAGGTCGAACAACTGGTCAACGAGATCAACCGCAAATGGCCGTTCGCGCGCGATACGAAGATTCAATTGCCATGATCCGGCACCCACTCACGCTGCAATCGGCCCTGGCCTCGGTTTGCCTGCTCGCGGCGGCCTGTTCGAATACGCCACCGCCAACGGATTGGCAGATGAATGCCAAGAACAGCCTGGATCGCGCGTCGAATGCCTGGTTGTCGGGTGACGATCGGGTCGAGACCGCGGAATTTGCCCGCGCGCGCAGCGAACTGGCGCGCACCGGCCGGCCGGAACTGGTCGCGCGGGCCGAATTGACGCGTTGCGCAACCCGAGTGGCCAGCTTGCAGTTCGAGGCCTGTGCCGGCTTCGAGCCGCTGGCCATCGATGCGAGCGCCGACGAGCGCGCCTATGCGCGTTATCTGCAAGGTGCGGCAAGCGTCGGCGATGCGGCCTTGTTGCCAGAACAGCACCGGTCGGCTGCGGTCAACGCCTCCGCGCCGACGATTGCCGCAATCGGTGATCCGCTGGGCGCCTTGGTCGCTGCAGGCGTAGCGTTTCGCCGCGGCCAGGCCGATCCGGCGATTGCCGCACTGGCAGTCGAGAAAGCCTCGAACCAGGGCTGGCGCCGACCGCTGCTGGCCTGGCTGGCGGTCCAGCTGAAGGCAGCCGAAGGCGCCGGCAACGCCGCTGAAGCGGATCGTCTGCGTCGCCGCATCGACCTGGTGACCGCGACCCGCTGATACCGATTCAGCCGCGCCGCGGGCTGAGCCAGAGCACCTTCGTATTCGGCGGTAGTGAAGCGGAAACCAACAAGGCCGGTGGGGTCCACAAGCGGTATTCGGTGTACTGAGCCTGAGCCGCCAGCCGGATCCGGTGGTCCGGCGCGGCGCGATCGCTTACTCGACCTTCAGCTTGTCGAGCGAAGGATCGCCAGGCGGGAATCGCAGGTCGAGCGCGCGCAACTGCTGACGCACGACAGCCGCAATCATCAGGTTGCGGTGGGTTTTCGAGTTGGCGGGAACAATGGTCCACGGCGCCCAGCTGGTGCCGGTGGCAGCGATCGCATCGCTGTAGGCCTGCTGGTAGTCGTTCCATTGCTTGCGCGCCTCCAGATCGCCGAGCTGGAATTTCCAGTGCTTGGCCGGATCGCCGAGCCGCGCCTGCAGGCGCTCCCGCTGTTCGTCCTTCGAGATGTGCAACAGGAACTTGCAGATCACGGTGCCGGTCTCGGTCAGCATGCGCTCGAAATCGTTGATGTGGCGGTAACGCTGGCGGGTCTGATCGGGCGTGATCCAGCCGCTGACATGTGGCACCAGCACGTCTTCGTAGTGGCTGCGGTTGAAGATCATCACCTCGCCGTTGCCGGGAACCTGCTGGTGGATGCGCCACAGGTAGTCGTGCGCACGTTCGGGCTCGTTCGGCGCTTTCCAGCCGATCGTGTGAACGCCCAACGGACTGGTCAGCGAGAAGACGCCACGCACCGCGCCGTCCTTGCCACTGGTATCGGTGCCCTGCAGCACGATCAGCAGCTTGAAGCGCCGGTCGGCGTAAAACAGGTTCTGCAACGCATCGATCTCGACAGCCAGTGCGTCGACCAGCGCCTTGTCGCGCACCTTGTCGCCGCAGGAGAACGGCCGCGCGTCGGGCGCAAGCCGGGCCAGATCGAAGGCATCGCGCTTGCGTGGCGAAGCATCGGCAGCGGCATGTTGCCAGTCGCTCAATCGCTTGAGCGCCGCCTCGAGCATTGCTTGGTCACCGGCACCGGTCGTCTCGACCGCTGCGGGGGTCTCGTTTTTCGACTTCTTGCCCACGCTGGCTCCTTTGCGCTCAAGGGGCCGGACCGACCTGCGAAACGCAAGCCCGCTCCGGGCCGGCCAGTTTATCGCTTCACCCGATCGCAACCGACTGCCAGACCGGTTACCCTTCGCCCCTCGCCAACCCTGCACCCTGCCGCCGAAGTGGCCATCCAGGATGACATTTCTCGCCATCGACGTAGGGAATACCCGCCTCAAATGGGCTCTATATGCCGGGGCCGCACCCGGCGCCGCATTGCTGGCCCACGGCGCGGTATTTCTCGAAACCATCGACGACCTCGCCGAAACCGTCTGGAAAGACCTGCCGGCGCCCCACACCATGCTCGGCTGCATCGTGGCCGGTGAAGGCATCAAGCGCCGCGTCGAGGAGCAGCTTGAACTGTGGGATCTGCCACCGCGCTGGGTCGTTTCGTCGAAACAGGCGGGCGGCATCCGCAATGGCTACGACCACCCCAACCGGCTCGGCCCGGATCGCTTCGTCGCGCTGATCGGCGCCCGTCACCGCGTGATTTCGCGCGGTCCGCCACGGCCGGCACTGGTGGTGATGGTCGGCACCGCCGTGACGGTCGACGCGATCGATACCGAGGGCAATTTTCTCGGTGGCATGATCCTGCCGGGCTTTGGCGTGATGCAGCGTGCACTGGAGATGAGCACCGCCGGCCTGAAGGTGCCGACCGGCGAAATCGTTGATTTCCCGACCAATACCAGTGATGCGCTGATGAGCGGCGGATCGAACGCGATGGCCGGCGCGATCGAGCGCATGCACCGCAAGCTGTGCCGCCACTGCGGCGAGGAGCCGGTCTTGATGATGAGCGGCGGCGCAGCTTCCAAGCTGCTTGCGATCACCGACCTTCGATTCGAGACCATCGACAGCCTGATCTTCGACGGCCTGCTGGTGTTGCAGGCGCAGAAGGCGGCCGAGGCCTACCACTACAAGATATAGCGCGACAGGTCCTCGTCCTTGGCCAGTTCGCCCAGCTTGGCATCGACCGCCGCCGCATCGATCCGGACCGTCTGACCGGAGCGGTTGGGCGCATCGAAGCTGATTTCGTCGAGCAATCGCTCCATCACGGTCGACAAGCGCCGCGCCCCGATATTTTCGGTGCGTTCGTTGACGTCGTAGGCGATCTGCGACAGGCGGCGGATGCCATCGGCAGTCAGGTCCAGCGTCAGGCCTTCGGTCGCCATCAAGGCCTGGTATTGCTTGACCAGATTGGCATGGGTCTGGGTCAGGATGGCCTCGAAATCGTCGACGCTGAGCGATCCGAGTTCGACACGGATCGGAAACCGGCCCTGCAACTCCGGGATCAGGTCGCTCGGCTTGGCCAGATGGAAGGCGCCGGACGCGATGAACAGGATGTGGTCGGTATTGACGATGCCGTATTTGGTGCTGACGGTCGTGCCCTCGACCAGCGGCAGCAGATCGCGCTGCACGCCCTGGCGCGACACCTCGGCGCTGGTCGAATCTGAGCGCGACGCCACCTTGTCGATCTCGTCGATGAAGACGATGCCGTTCTGCTCGGCATTGAACAAGGCATTGGTCTTGATCTCGTCCTCGTTGACCAGCTTGGCGGCTTCTTCCTCGACCAGCAGCTTCAGGGCATCGGCAATCTTCATCTTGCGCGTCTTGCGCTTGGGCGCGCCCATGTTGGCGAACATGCCTTTCAGCTGCTCGGCCATTTCTTCCATGCCGGGCGGGCCCATGATCTCGAGGCTGGGCTTGGAGTCGGCGACGTCGATCTCGACTTCCTTGTCGTCGAGCAGGCCCTCGCGCAGGCGCTTGCGCATCACCTGGCGGGCAGTGTTCTCCGGTGCGGCAATGGCCGGCCGTGCGATGTCGTCGGCCTGCTGTCCGGGCAGGCGCGCGGGTGCAACCAGCACGTCGAGAATCCGGTCTTCGGCCGCATCCTCGGCCCGGCTGCGCTGCTGGCGCATCGCCATCTCGCGCTGCTGCTTGATCGACATGTCGACCAGATCGCGGATGATTGAATCGACATCCTTGCCGACGTAGCCGACCTCGGTGAACTTGGTCGCCTCGACCTTGATGAACGGCGCGTCGGCCAGCTTGGCCAGGCGGCGCGCGATCTCGGTCTTGCCGACGCCGGTCGGGCCGATCATCAGGATGTTCTTCGGCGTGATCTCGGCGCGCAGCGCCGGATCGACCTGCTGTCGGCGCCAGCGGTTGCGCATCGCAAT
>JANNNE010000311.1:0-9743 GCA_031398385.1 Ideonella sp. | reverse complement strand
GGGTGCCCTGTTCCGTTCATGTCCCCCGGGGCCGAATCACACCGAGCGCGTGATCCAAGATCGAACGCCCCCTCCTCCTTGACTTCACTCCACAGGACACCCCGCCGCAACGCTCTGGCCACCATCGGACCTGTCGAAGGCCCGCGCCAACCACGGTGGTCGCAGGCTCGGGGGGGTGGGGTGCTGGGTGACCGGATGTCATGGAGGAGGGCCGGATCGAGTCGACCCGGAGCGCTCGGGGAGTGATCCGGCCCGGGGGACATGGAGGTCACCCAGCACCCCACCACCCCGAGCTCGCTGCTGCACAGAGCATGTCGATCGACCTTCCGATACGGGCCATTTGCAATCGATGGTTGAACCTACCCAAAGACTGCAGCAGAAGGCGGTCTTCAACCAACCCACGGACCCCCTCCCCCATCCGATTAGCATCAGCCCTCAACCACCGGAGCTTCCATGGATCAGCAACTGTTCGACAAAGGCCTGCAGACCCGCCGCGAAGTGCTCGGCGCCGACCATGTCGATGCGTCGATCAAGAACGCCGACGACTTCACGCTGCCCATGCAGGAGATGGTGACCCAATACTGCTGGGGTGATGTGTGGAACCGGCCCGGGCTCGATCGCAAGACCCGCAGCCTGCTGAACCTGGCGATGCTGACCGCGCTGAACCGGCCGCACGAGTTGAAGCTGCACATCCGTGGTGCGATCAACAACGGCGTGACCCGCGACGAGATCCGCGAAGTGTTTCTGCAGACCGCAATCTACTGCGGCGTGCCGGCGGCGATCGACAGCTTTCGCAATGCCAAGGAGATTTTCAAGGAGATGGATGGGGCGTGAACCGGGTTCAGTGCCGCGCGCTGGATCGCGCCTGAAGGCGCTCCCACAGAATACGGGGGCGGCTCAGCGCTGATCGGCCACACCCACCGCTATGTTGTGGGAGCGCGTTCAGGCGCGATTGCCCCGATGAGCCGCCATCCTTATCTCGAAAACAACCCTCCAACCACCCGCCCACCATGAACAAGATCGTCGATCGCAAGGTTTGTGTCGTCACCGGATCGTCGTCCGGCATCGGCGCAGCAACCGTGCGGCTGTTTGCAGCAAACGGCTGGAACGTGGTCATCAACTATTCACGCGATCCGGTACCTGCACAAGCCGTGGCCGACGAGTGCCGCGCACTCGGCGCGGAAGTTCTGGTGGTCAAGGCCGATATCGCCGCCGATGACGATTGCAGACGCATGGCAGCTGAAGTCGATGCGCAATGGGGTCGAACCGACGCGCTGATCAGCAACGCGGGCACCACCAAATTTGTTGCCGTTCGCGACCTCGATGGCCTCGATGCGGCCGATTTCCAGCGCATCATGTCGGTCAACGTGACCGGCACCTTCCAGGCCACGCGCGCCTTCGTGCCACTGCTGAAGCGCCATCCGGGCGCCGCAGTCGTCAATGTCTCGTCGATTGCATCGCTGATGGGCACGGGCTCGTCGATCGCCTACAGCGCATCGAAGGGGGCCATCAACGCGATGACCTTTGCTCTGGCGCGCGCGCTGGCGCCGCAGATCCGGGTCAATGCGGTGGCGCCGGGCATGGTCGATTCGGCATGGCTGCGCGATGGCCTGGGCGAAGCGGCCTTTGCGGCTCGATCCGAGGCCTACCGCGAACGCGCCGCGCTGGGCCAGCTGGTCTCACCGGAAGACGTGGCGCAAGCGATCTGGTGGCTGTCGTCCGGCGCCAGCAAGACGACCGGCGAAGTGCTGCTGGTCGACGGCGGCGCGCGCCTGGGCCGAGCCTGATCACATCGACATCGCCATCGCCATCGACCGCCTCATCATGAACCTGCTGCTTCGCGCCTGGGCCGTTGCCGCCCTCGGCATGCTTGCTTCCACGCTGCAGGCCCAGCAGGCGGTCCAGGTTCCAAGCCTTGATCGGCGTGATGACGCGGCGGTCGTGTTGCCCGGATTCTGGTTTCCGGCCGGCACCGATTCGGTGGCGCCTGCGATGTTGCTGCTGCACGGCTGCGGCGGCCTGTACAACCGGCGCGGCGGGCTCGCGGCGCGTTATCGTGATCTGGCCGGACGGCTCAATGTGATGGGCATTCATGTTCTGGTCACCGATTCGCTGACAGCGCGCAACGAGCGTGAGCTGTGTACGCAGAAAAACGGCGAGCGCGCCGTCACCCAGCTCAATCGTCGGCGCGATGCGCTGGGCGCCCTGCAATGGCTGGCCGCCAGGCCCGAGGTCGACCCGCGCAGACTTGGCCTGCTGGGTTGGTCGAACGGCGGCAGCACGGTGCTGGCAGCGAGCAACGGCTTGCACGCCGAGGTGCAGGCCAGCGTGGTCAAGCCCTCGCTGGCGGTGGCCTTCTACCCGGGTTGCGCCAGCGAACTGGCGCGCGGCTACCAGGCAGCGGCGCCGTTGTTGCTGCTGGTCGGCGAGGCCGACGACTGGACGCCGGCCGAGCCCTGCCAGCGGCTGGCGCGACAGGCTGGCGGCGCAGCGGTTCAGATCGAGACCTACGCGGGCGCCTTTCACGGCTTCGACGGCAGCGCGGCGCTGCGCAAGCGCCGCGATGTGCCGAATGGCGTGAACCCGGGCCAAGGGGTCCATGTCGGTGCCAACCCCGAGGCGCGGGCCGCATCGGCACAGGCGCTGGAGCGCTTTGTGCGCGGGCGGTGGAAACTGTAAAGGCGCGCGACTGTCAGCCGCGCAACAGCTCGATGCTTCGGCTGGCCGAGTAGTCGGGAAAGATCGCCGCGACATCAGCCGCGGACGTGCCCAGATGCTGTCGGCAAACCGCCGACAAGATATCCCGGAAATCCGTCGTCACCGCCAGATCGCGCCCTTCGTGTAGCGAGTCGGGGGCCAGACCCGGCCACTGGCCCAGCACCTTGCCCCCGGCCAGCGAGCCCCCCATCAGCCACATCACGTTGCCATGTCCGTGGTCGGTTCCACCGTTGCCGTTCTGAGCCACCGTGCGGCCGAATTCCGACAGCACGACGATCATCGTCTGGTCGAACACCGGCCCGAGTCCGGAGGCCAGCGCGGCCAGGCCCGCGCCCAGTGGTTGCAGTCGATTGGCCAGCTGGCCCTCGGCCGCGCCCTGGCCGGCGTGGGTATCCCAGCCGCCGAGCGCGGTGAACGCCAGTTGCACACGTGCATCGTTGCGCATCAGTCTGGCCAGCCGCGCCGCATCGCTGGGGAAGCCGTTTGGCAGCGGCGCGCCGTTGCTGGCCGCCACCATCTCGGCACTGAGTCCGGGAGGATCCGGACGATCGAGCGCACGGCGCACATCACGCCTGGCCTTCAACGAATCCTGGTAAGCCATCGAGAGCTTGTCGCTGCCGTCGTACAACTGCCCGAACGCGGTGGCGATGTTCGGTCGGTCGACTGCCAGCGCCCGCTCGGCCGCAGCACCACCGGCAATGCTGGCGACGCGGTTCGGACCGGTATAGATGCGCGGCAACACCAGGCCGATGCTGACCGCGCGGGTCGGCGTGTCGTCGGCCAGGGTGCCGAGCAGGCGGTTCATCCAGCCGTCAGGGGTCGATTTGCGACCGGGTGTGGCCGACTCCATGTAATCCTGCGCATCGAAATGCGAGCGGGTCGGATCGTTCGACCCGCAGGCGTGGATGAAACCCAGGCTGCCGGACTTCCACATCGGCAGCAGCGGCGCCAATGCCGGGTGCAGGCCGAAGCGGCCGTCGAGATCGATCACGCCGGATGGCTCGCCGGGCGGCGCGAGTGCGATCGTCGAGCGCGCCCGGTAATACCCGGGATCAGCAAACGGCACGACCACATTCAGGCCATCGACCGCACCGCGCAGAAAGACCACGACCAGGCGCCGCGGATTGGCGTCGGCCGCCCGGATCGGGCTGGCAGCGGCCCAGGCCGAGCGGCCGATCGGGGTCAGGGCCGGCAGCAGCCCGGCGCCGGTCCAGGCGGCGGATTTCAGCAGCGTTCGTCTCAACATGGGTTTGCTCCGGTTCAGTGGCGCATGAAATCGGGGCTGCCGATCACCAGCGCCGCGCGCAGCGGCGGCTCGGCCGCCGCAACCGTGGTCCGGGTGCGGCTTGAAATCGACGCACCCAGCGTGGCCAGCAAGCCATCGACCTCGACCGGCGGCACCGACGACGCGGCACGGATTGGCGTCTCGGCCGGCCGATCGGCAGCGGCCTCGATCATCTGCCGGCCGGTATCGCCGGCCACGCCGTCGGCTGCGGCGCGGCCCAGCGGCAGGCGCCCGGTCGAAAATGCGATCGCAAAGCCGATGCGCCGGGTCATCGCATCGGGGTTCAGCCAGGCCCGCTCGGTGGTCTGGTAACCGTCGGGCGTCTGGCAGCCGTACAGCGGCATGCCGAGCCCGGCCAACGAACCGAGCAAAGGCTGCACGTTACCGACCGGCTGGCCAGCGGCCCGCAGCGACGATACAAGATACCGATACGGCGTCTTGAATTTGGCCGACCGGACCGCCGGATCGCGAAACTCGGCGCTGTCGAACAAGGTCTTCAACACCGCCGCGATATCGCCGCGGCTGCTGGTGAAGCGCTCAGCCACGCGATCGACCAGTGCCGTCGGCGGCTCGTCGGTGACGAAATACTGAGCCAGGCGGAATGCGATGTGACGGGCCGTTGCCGGATGTTCGGCCAGCCGATCGAGGGCCCATTCGCCTTCGGCCTGGCCACGCGCCGCGACCCTATGGCCGAGCCAGAGTTTCTCGCCCTGATCATGCCGACGCTGGTCGAACTGGAACAGCGACGCGCCGGCCGCACCGGCCGCACCAGCAGCAAGACCTGGCCGCATCGTCCAGCCGGTGAAGATCCGCGCCAGCTCGGTCACGTCACGCTGTGAATAACCGCCGTCGGCACCCAGCGTATGCAGTTCCATCAGCTCGCGGGCATAGTTCTCGTTCAGGCCGTCTGCCTTGGCCTTGGCGCCGTTGCCCCGGCCCGGCTGCTGACCCGGTGCGGTCGACAACCAGTTGTCGAGGTAGAACAACATCGCCGGGTGTTTGGCCGTGGCGCCCAGCAAGTCGCGGAAATTTCCCAGCGCGTGCGGCCGGATCGCGTCCTGCTCGTAGTTGCCCACCAGCACCCGGTCCATGCCTTTGCCGCTGAAGACATTGAAATGGTTGAACCAGAAATCGACCATCACCTCGTTCAACTGCTGCGGGCTCTCGACGGCGCGCAACAGCCGCGCCTCGCCGGCCTCGAGCGACACCTGGCGAACCAGATCCCGGCGCTCGGCCTTGCCGGCTTCGCCATCGCGCTGCGCGGCGACGCCCGCGGCGCGAAAGCGCGCCACCAGTTCTCCGGTCGACAGACGGGTCGTCGGCAGATCGCCGAGCCGCGCGGCGAGGGCGGCTGGCAGCGGAAGGCGCTGCGGGTACAGCTGTTCGTCGATGTAGGCGTCGATGCCGATCTGGCGCATGCGCTGCAGATCACCAGGCGCCGGGCCGTAGGCGATGCGGTTCAAGACATGCAGGGCCTGGGCGTCGTCGGCAGCACGCGCCGCCGGCTGAGGCCCCGCCGTGGCAGCCCAGGTCGCGCCGGCCACCAGCACCAGGCAAGAAACCCATCCGAATCGAAGCGCTCGAATCATCGCGTCATGCTCCTCGCGTTGCGTCACCTTGCCGGACAGCACAGCTGGCAGCCATTGGCAAACCCATGTTCAGATCATCATTTGAACCGACAGGTGATTCGGAATCATTTCCGGATTGCAAAGGCTTGCAAGCATCGTGATGCGCTGGACCAAGACCGGCCGACTCAATCCGCAGGCAGCAGCCGCACCGGTCCGTACCAGGCCGAGGCTTCCGAGCGCGTGTTGTCGGTATCGGTCATCACGCCGATCGACAGCAGCGCGCCGGGCGGCTCGCCGAAGGCCTTGACGAAATCGGCCCGGACATCGCGTTCGTAGTTCAGCCAGCGGCTCAGTTTGCCGGAGCCGGTTTCCAGTACCAGCTTGCGGATCCGGCTGGTACGCGGATTGATGATCACCGATTCGGCCTCGCTGCGGTTGCTCCACACATACATCAAGGTGGCGTACGGCAACGGTTCGCCGGTCAGCGTTTCGGCAAGGTCGGACAACAGCGCATCCTTGGCCGTGAAGCTCGCCCGGTCGCCTTCGAAGGCCAGAATCAGCCGCACCGGCGAATCATCGCTTTCGCGCCTGGCCAGGTCGGCGGTGTCGATGATGGCCGGTACCAGCCAGGAAAACTGCAATTGGCCGAGCCGGTCCGCTTCGATCCGCACCTTGCGTCGCACCATGCTGGCTGACGACGCCGCATGCACCATCAGCGCCTCGCGGCCATCCTTGCGCTGCGGTGCATAACGGCTGACGCGTTTGCCCGGGAAGGTCTGGTGCGACCACGCGGCATCGCCCACCCCGCTGGTCGACGCGCGGGCCCAGCCGCTGGTCGCCAGGGCGGCCCCGCCGCTGTCACCGGCCGGCGTCGCGCAGCCTGCCAGCAACGCCGTTGCAGCCAACGCGACCGCGAACTTGAAGAGCGGGCCCACGGCAGTTGATTCGATCATCGTGCGACGCTGGTATCGGGGCCTGCATTGTCGGGTCTGGCGAATTCTCGCTGAAGGCGCTCGCCCTTTGGCCGCCCGGACCCCAGTCCGTGCGACGATTCGGGCATGGCACAACAACATGACCTGATCGTCTACGGCGCAACCGGCTTCACCGGCCGGCTGATCGCTGAGTATCTGCTGGCCCATCACGGCGCTGGTGGCCGGCTGCGCTGGGCGATGGCCGGGCGCAGCCTCGACAAGCTGAAACAGGTGCGCCAGGCGATTGGCACCGGATCCCGGCTGCCGCTGCTCGCAGCCGACGCGAACGATCCGGCCAGCCTGGCCCGGCTGGCCGCCAGCACGCGGACCCTGATCACCACCGTAGGGCCGTATCAGCGTCATGGCGAGGCCCTGGTCAAGGCCTGCGCGAACGCAGGCACCGACTATCTGGACCTGTGCGGCGAGCCGGTCTGGATGGCGCGGATGATCCCGCAGCTCGAGCGCCCGGCCCGGGCCAGCGGCGCGCGCATCGTGTTCTCGTGCGGCTTCGATTCGATTCCCTTCGATCTCGGCGTGGTCTACCTGCAGCATGAGGCGCAACGGCGCTTCGGCAACCCCTTGCCGCATGTCGGCGGGCGCGTGAAATCGATCCGGGGTGGCCTGTCGGGCGGCACCGCGGCCAGCGCACTGGCCACTTTCGAGGAGATTGCCGACGACCCGAAACTGGCCCGCACGATGGCCAATCCGTTTGCGCTGACGCCGGGGTTTCGCGGGCCGCCCCAGCCCGAGGCGGAATCGGCGCTCTACGACGAACAGGCGGCGTCGTGGACCGGCCCGTTCATGATGGCGACGATCAATATCAAGAATGTGCACCGCACCAATGCCCTGCGCGGCCATCCCTGGGGTTACGACTTTCGATATGACGAGCGGCTGATGACCGGCGGCGGCGCGCGCGGCCGGGTGCAGGCCCTGCTGCTGGCCGGGGGCAGCCGGGCCCAGTCGGCGCTGTTGTCGTTCGGGCCGAGCCGCCAGTTGCTGCAGCGTTTCGTGCTGCCGCAGCCGGGAGACGGCCCACTGCCCGAGGCCCGCGAGCAGGGCCGCTACGACCTGCGCTTTTTCGGCCGCAGTGGCGACGGGCGCCAGCTCCTGGCGGCCTCGGTCAAGGGGGATGCCGACCCCGGCTACGGCTCGACCTCGAAGATGATTTCCGAAGCCGCGCTGTGTCTGCTGGACGATGTCGACCGCGCCGCGACGCCGGGTGGCGTCTGGACCCCCGGCGCGGCGATGGGCCTGGCACTGGTGAGGCGACTGCAGCAACATGCCGGACTGCGCTTTGCGATCGAAAAGAGCAGTTGAATCCCGACGCCGAAGCCAGCAAGTGGTCAGCCCCGCATCCGGCCCGGGTAGCATTCGCCGATGACCGCTGCACGATTGATGGCGACGCTGCTGGCACTGATCACGCGATTGATCACCGGCGCGCAAGGCCACTGGAAAGGCTGCCCGCCCGAGGCCACGCAGCGCATCTATTTCGCCAACCACCAGAGCCACCTCGACTGGGTGCTGATCTGGGCCGCGTTGCCAAACGAATTGCGCGCCCGCACCCGGCCGATCGCTGCGCGCGACTACTGGGCATCGAGCCCGTTTCGCAAATGGCTGACCAGCGAAGTCTTCCACGCCGTTTATGTGAGCCGACAACGCACCGACGACCAGGATCCGCTCGAGCCGCTGATCGACGCGCTGCAGCATGGCGATTCGCTGGTGATCTTTCCCGAAGGTACACGCAGCAACAAGGGCTTGCCGCAACCATTCAAGAGCGGGCTGTATCACCTGGCGCAGCAGTTTCCGGAGGTGCAACTGGTGCCGGCCTGGATCGACAACGTGCAGCGCGTGATGCCCAAGGGCGAGGTGGTGCCGGTTCCGGTGTTGTGTACCGCGACCTTCGGCACACCCTTGGCGCTTCAGCCCGACGAGACCAAGGCGGCGTTTCTCGACCGCGCACGCTCGGCAGTGGTCGCGTTGCGGCCGAGGGCGCTATGAGCGGCGCCGCGGAACAGTCGCCCGGCTGCGGGTTCTGTGGGAGTCGCCTTCAGGCGCGATTCTTCCAAGGTCAGCGAGCATGGTCTGCAGCACCGCATGATCACGTGCCCGGCGCGGCCGCCGCGCGCCGTGCGTTGCGCGATTGGCAGGCAGAATCGTCGCCCGCCAGGCGCTGCGTCAGCATCGGCCGACAGTCGCGCTGCGCGGCGCAGCCGCATCCATGAACGCGCTGCGCTCGCTCGACGTCAGCCAGCAGGTGGCGCTGCTGTTCGTGATCGTGTTCGGATTGCTGACGTTGTCGAGCCTGGCCGTGTTCCAGTTCGTCATCCGCCGCGCCGACCAGGAGAACCGGCTCGACGACGGCCACGATCGGCTGACCCGCGACTTTCGCGCCTTGTGGGTCGGTACCTGCATCTTCTGGCTGGCCTGGGTGTCGGGTCCGATCGGCGCCACGCTGCTGTTCGGCGTGATCTCGTTTCTGGCACTGCGCGAGATCATCACGCTGGCGCCGACCCGGCGTGGCGACCATCGCAGCCTGATCCTGGCCTTCTTCATCGTGCTGCCGGTGCAATATGTGCTGGTCGCGAACCGCAGCCACGATGTGTTCAGCGTCTTCATACCGGTCTATGTTTTCCTGGCGATCCCGGTGGTCAGCGCGCTGGCCGGCGATCCCCAGCAGTTTCTCGAACGCAATGCCAAGATTCAGTGGGCGATCATGGTGTGTGTCTTCGGGCTCAGCCATGCGCCGGCGCTGCTGTTGCTCGAGTTTGTCGGTTTCGAAGGGCGCGGCGCCTTTCTGCTGTTTTTCCTGGTTGTCGTCGTGACCGCGGCCCAACTGGTTCAGGAGGCGGCCAGCCACTGGCTTCGCCGCCGTCCGGTGGCGCGCCAGATCGACCGCTGGTTTTCGGTGCGCGCGTGGTTGGCCGGTGCAGCCAGCGCGGCGGTGGTCGGTGCGGCCTTGTTCTGGATCACGCCGATGAAGGCGCCGCAGGCGCTGGCGATGGCCTTCATCGCCGCGGCCGCCGGCACGCTCGGCGAGTTTGTGATGAAGGCGCTGAAGAAGGACGCCGGTGTGCGGCATTGGGGCAACCGCAGCTCGGTGACCGGCGCGGTCGGCCTGCTCGACCGGGTGGCACCGCTGTGTTTCGCAGCACCGGTGTTTTTTCACGCGATGCGGTGGTATTTCCAGATCAAGTTTTGAGC
>JANNNE010000299.1:0-2436 GCA_031398385.1 Ideonella sp. | reverse complement strand
CCTTCAGGCGCGATGGTGCCTGTCGAAGGTCCCATCGCGCCTGAAGGCGCTCCCACAAAAGACCTGGCCCTCTCTACCTGTGGGCTCGCGCCCATGGCCGAGGATCAGCCCTCGTCACGCCGCGCCGTCGATCTCGTCGGATGAGTCGGGCTGGTTCTTCTTGCGCTTGCGTTTGGCCAGGCGTTCGGCCTCGCGCTGCATTCCCAACGCCAGCCACTGCGCGTATTCCTCGGGCGTTTCCAGTGTGATCCGACCCCAGGCGCCGGACCGAAAATCGTTGATCACGATCTCCGCCGCCTTCTGCATATCCACCTGCCCACCAGCGCGCAGACCGCCGCGCTTGCGACCGATGTCGGCGAGCAGCAGCTCGACCGCCGGGCCGCCGGCGACCGAGCCGTCGGCCAGCTTGTAGCGCGCCTGCAAACGCTCGGCATACCGGCCGCGCACGGCATCGAGCAACTCGAGCGCCACCTCCTCTTCATCGTAGGCATTGCGCCCGATTCCGCCACTGGCCGCCAGGTTGTAGCCGCTGCGCTCGACGATGATGCGCGGCCACAACATGCCGGGGGTGTCGAACAGGTACACATCGTCTTCGAGCACGATCTTCTGCTCACGCTTGGTGATGCCGGGTTCATCGCCGGTGTGTGCGCGGCGCTGGCCGGCCAGCGTATTGATCAGGGTCGATTTGCCGACATTCGGGATGCCGCAGATCAAAACACGCAGCGGCTTGACCATGCCACCGCGCAGCGGCGCCAGCTCGCGACAGGCGGCGACCAGTTGCCGGGCCGGCGCGGCGCTGCCCGCATCCAGTGCGATAGCGCGGGTGCTGCTCTGCGCCTGGTAATGCGCCAGCCAGGCTTCGGTGCAGGCCGCGTCGGCCAGGTCCTGCTTGTTCAGAATCTTCAAGGCCGGCTTGCCGCGGGTCAGCTCGGCGAGCAACGGATTGGCGCTCGATCCAGGCAAGCGCGCATCAAGCATCTCGATCACCACATCGATGTCGGGCAGCCGATCGGAAATGGCTTTCCTGGTCGAGTGCATGTGACCGGGAAACCACTGGATCGGCATGGCGTTGTCTGCTCTCTTCTGGCCCCGGCAGGCTGCCTCGGCTCGACGGCATTGTCCACTCAGGCAAATCGATGCGCCGACGCATCGGCCGCTTTTATGGCGGATCGAGTTCCGGGTAGCGGCGAAAGATGCCATCCTCGTTGAACGCGATGCGTCGTTCGCTGCGCAGATAGGCAGCCACCCGCGGCAGCTTGGACACGCGTTGGTGCAACTGGATCACCAACGGCGCCTTCTCGAATGCCTGGCCGGCCGCGTTCGGAAACGCATAGGTCAGCCCCTCGACCAACTGGAACAGCGACAGGTCGGCATAACTCAACTTGCCGGCCACCAGGTGACGCGAGCCGGCCGGATTGCTCTGCAGGATCTTCTCGAACCAACTGACAAATTTGGGGAGTCGTTCAGCGCAGAAGCCTCGGGCGCGGCGCAGCGCCTCGGGCTTCTGGTCATCGTAGTAGAGCCCGCTGCCAACCGGGTGGTGGGTGTCGTGCGCCTCGTCGACGAGGTCGGCGATGGTCAGCTGGATCTGCAGGGTCCAGATCCGCGCCTGTTCACTGCGCGCCACCAGTTTCAGGGCGGGCCCCAAGTGATGCAGGATGGCGGCGGTCTGGGCCACCCACAATTTGCCGTCCTTCAGAAACGGCGGCGCGAACGGCGGATAAGGCAAGCTGTCTTCGTGCATGTGGCGCAGCATCTCCGACATGCCGCGTTGTTGATCACCCGCCGAGCGCGCCACGTCGACATAGGGTGCACCGGCCGCCTCGAGCGCAAGCCGGACAAATTCGCCGCGACCGGGAATGGTCGGCCAGTAATGCAGTTCGTAGCTCATGCTTCGACTGTAGCCGCCGACGGGCCGGGCAAAGGCCTACTTCGAGGTCAGCGCCCGTTCGATCGCCGTTACAAGCGGCGCGCGCAAGGGCGTGGTTTCACTGCTGAAACTGGCAATCGCCTGACCGCGACGGTCGACCAAATATTTGTGGAAATTCCAGGCCGGCGAATGGCCAGTCGCCTTGGTCAGTTCAGCGAACAGCGGATTGGCCTGCCGACCTTTCACCACGGTCTTGCTGAACATCGGAAATTTCACGCCGTAGGTACTGGCGGTTGCCGTGGCAGGCGTGGCCGCGCTGCCGGTCTGGGCATGGACCGAAGGCGAAGACCCGCAACCGGCCGCAAGCAGGACCAAACTCGCGGCGAGGGCTGTCCGGGAACTGGTTGTCATGGCGTTCGGTAAGGTCGGTGCAAATGCATGCTGCCAGATCGGACGGCCTGACGCAGCCGAAGGATGGCTCGAGGTTGTCGAGTGCATGAAAACCAGCATCGACGCGAATCCCGCAGCGCATGACTGGCATTCGAAGCTGGCATCATGCGGCCCAG
>JANNNE010000218.1:0-6339 GCA_031398385.1 Ideonella sp. | reverse complement strand
CGAAGGCGATTCGACAGCTCGGCTTCGTCCAGGCCGATCCGATCCGCGCACCGGCCCGTGCGCAGGACCTGATCCTGCGGCAACGCGTGGTCGACTATCGCGCGGGTGAACTGCAAAGGCGTTATCCATGCCTCGACATCGAAGAAGACTTCTTCATCAACTACGGCTTCGTGCCGAAGCCCTTGCGCGCGCTGATGCACCCTCGCACGCCGCGCACGGCCTGGTCAGCGGAGCGGAACGCGCAGGCCGGTTCGGTACTGGCGTTTGTGCGCGAGCGCGGCATCGCCCATCCGCGCGAGGTCGATGCGCAGTTCGGCCACGGCAAGGTGCTGAACTGGTTCGGCGGCTCGAGCAAGGCCTGCACCGTGTTGCTCGACGAGATGCACCACCGTGGCCTGCTGCGGATCGCCCGCCGCGACAGCGGAACCCGGCTGTATGCGGCAGTCGAGCCGCAAACCGCAGTGCCCGACCCGGCGCTTGCGCTGGATCAGCTGGTCGATGCGATCGTGCACCTGTATGCGCCGCTGCCCGCGCCCAGCCTCGGCTCGTTGATGCTCCACTTGCGCGGCGGCGTGCCGCAGTGGGCCTCGCTGCTCGGCGCTGCCCTGCTGCGCGCCCGACAGCGGCTGGCGTCGGCACGGGTCGATGGCATCGACTGGTTGTGGCCGCGCGATGAGAACCCCGCATCCCGCCGCCACCGCTGCGACCGCACCGTGCGCCTGCTGGCGCCTTTCGATCCGGTGGTCTGGGACCGGCGGCGCTTCGAGCTGTTCTGGGGCTGGGCCTACCGGTTCGAAGCCTATACACCCGCCGCCAAGCGGCTGCGCGGCCACTATGCGTTGCCGTTGCTGTGGCATGAACAGATCATCGGCTGGGCCAATCTCGCGGTGCACGATGGCAGTCTGGTGCCCGATCTGGGCTTCGTCACCGGCAAGCCGCCGCGGCAACGCGAATTTAGGATCGCGCTCGACGACGAACTGGACCGGGTCGGTGAGTTTCTCGACCTGACGGCTCGGCGGTAACGCAGCGAGCCGTCAATCGGCCTGACGCTGCGCCTCGACCGCGTGCGCCGCCAGGATCGATTGCAGCCGATCCAGATCGACCGGCTTGCACAGGTGCAGATCGAAACCCGAATCTGCGCTTTGCTGCAGGTCCCCGGGCGCACCGTAACCGGAGATCGCGATCAGCAACAAGCGCGCCCCGGCGGACAGCTCGCGCAGCCGGCGCGCCACCTGGTGGCCGGACAGCCCGGGCAAGCCGATATCGAGCAGCGCCACATCGGGTTGCCAGCGCTCCCACAACTCGATCGCCAGGTTGCCGTTTCCGACATAGACGGCCTGATGACCCCAATCGCCAAGCAGTTCGCGCATCGCTTCGGCGGAGTCGGGGTTGTCCTCGACCACCATTACGCGCAGCTTGCGGCTGGCTTCGTGCAGCACCGGCTCAGGCCCGTCGGCAGTTGGAGGCGCGGCCTGTGCGGCCAGGTCGGCCAGCGGCAGGCACACGCGCATGGTGGTGCCGTGACCGCGGCCGTCGCTGTGCGCCGTGATCTCGCCGCCATGCAGTTCGACGATGCCTTTGACGATCGACAGCCCGATTCCCAGGCCACCCTTCGCGCGGTCGAGCGAGTGATCGTCCTGCACGAAGGGTTCGAACACCTGGCTCAGAAGCTCGTGGTCGATTCCGGCACCGTCATCGCTGATCTCCACGGTCACGACGCCCGCATCGACGCGGGTATTCAGCCTGATCGCGCCGCCAGCGTCGCTGAACTTGACCGCATTGCCGAGCAGGTTGCCGAAAACCTGAACCAGCCGGTCGGCATCGGCGTCGACCCGCACATACGCCGGAACCGGACCGACCGACAGCTGCAGACCACGCTCGTCGACACTCGCCCGAACCAGTTCGACCGCACGTGCCAGCACCGGCTCGAGCAGCTCCGGGCGCTTTTTCAGCGCCATCTTGCCGTGCGTCAGCCGCGCCACATCGAGCAGATCGTTGATCAGCCGAGTCATGTGGCTGACCTGGCGCTTCATCATCGCGGTGACCTGCTCGACACGCGGGTGCGGCGGCTCGATGCGCTGCAGCAGGTCGATTCCGAGCGCAATCGGCGCCAGCGGATTGCGCAGTTCATGCCCGAGCATGGCCATGAACTCGTCCTTGCGCCGGCCAGCGTCGATCAGCTGGCGGCTTTTTTCGTGCAGCCGGTCCTCCGCCTCGCGGCGCCGGGTGATCTCGCGCGACAGTTCATCGATGCGCTGATTCAGCAACATGAACTGGCGCGCACTCGGGTGGCGCTCGAACAGCCGCAAACACAGCAGCGCCGGGCGGTCGGCGTGCCGAGGTTCGAACAGGATGATTTCGCAGCGCAGTTTCGCGGCCGGCGCAGCGCCGACGGAAAATTCGAGCGCGCCGGGCAATCGCTGCAGGCTGCGCGAGCCGGCGCGCAGCAACGCGTTCACCGCAGCCGCATCGCCACAGGCCAGATCGGTCAGCGACTGACCCACCAACTCGACATCGGTACAGCCGAGCAGCGATGCGGCGGCACGGTTGGCGCTCAAGACCAGGCCCGAGCCGTCAACCACCAGGCTGGCTTCGGGCAAGGCATCAATCAGGCGAGCCAGGCTGCCCGCCGCGACGCCAGGAGTCTCGACAACGGCGTTCAAGGTCCGAAATATTCGCGGCCGTCGGCCGCATCCGCGACCGCGTTCGGCTTCAGGTAGACGACAACCCGACATTCGCCGTCGCCCAACGCAATCGTCTTTTCGAGTGCCACCTTGGCGTAGCCGAGGTTTTCGGCCGCGATGACGCCGAAGACATTCGAGGTCATCATGCACATCGCCGGCCGGTCGAGCACCTTGTCGGCGAACGGGCAATCGTCGTTGCGCAGCACGATTTTTTCATCGTCCTGCTCGATCACGCTGAACGTGCCATGGATTCTCCGCTTCAGATCGACCAGCACCGCGGCAACCTGTTCGCGCGACAATTTCGGCAACTGCAGCGCGGCCTTGTAATCCTGGTTGATCTGGTCACCCACACGCTGGCCAACCACGCTGATGAAGCCAGAGGCTTCCTCGAGTCCGATTACATCCTGCAGCGTGCCGGAAAGCTCACGGATCAAGGTGCGCATGAAGACATCGCGCTCCAGCGGAATCGACAGGCTCCGAACGGTGGCTAAGGCATTTTCCATCGCTGATCCTCGCGGCGGTCCAATCGATCCGACAACGTCGTCCGAAGCCATCCGGTCGACCCGCCGGTTTGACCTCTGACACTCCCTGCAACCAAAGGCCGGATGGTACCGCGACCAAGGTAGGCAATCCACTCATACGATGGCGGGTCAGCCGCTGCTGCGCCACCGGCCGCTCAGGATGGCCGTTGCGTGGTGTTGGCGACCGCAAGCCCGGACAAGGGCTTCTGCAACGCGGCCAGCACGGCGCCGAGCGCCAGCACGACAGCGCTGACCAGCAGGCCGCGTTGCAGGCCGCCCGGTCCGTCGGCGATCCGCCCGACCATGCTCGGGCCGATGATCTGGCCAGCGGCGAAAACGATGGTGAACGCAGCGATGCCTGCAGGCCAGAGCGCCGGAGCCAGGTTGTGGCGGACCAGCGCCGTGGTCGACGCGACGACCGACAGGAATACCGCGCCGAACAGCGCACCGGAAACGAATGCAGCGACCAGATTGCCGCCGGCCAGGACCGGCAGCGCGGTGGCCAGCGCGAGCAGCGCATTCAGCAACGCCAGCGATCGACCGTCGCGATAACGCTGCAGCATGCCGGCCCACCACCACGACGAACCGACCACGCCGCAGCCCAGCAGCGTATAGAAGGCGACGATCTGACCCGTGCCCAGGCCCTGCTCGCGCAGCAGCGTGATGATGAAGGTCATGTAGCCGATATAGCCGAGTCCGAACATCAGATAGGCGCTCAGCGACGCCGTCAGCGGCAGCCAGCTGAAGGCTTGCCGCGCCTCGGCAACCCTCACCGGCACGTGCAGGCTGCCGGTGACACGGGCGGTGGTGATGGTTGCCAGCAGCGCCATCCCGGCCAGGGCCAGCCAGGCAAGCTGCCACGCATGGCTGCGTTCGAGCGTGGTCAGCGGTGGAACCAGCCAGGCCGATGCGACGATGCCGAGACCGGTGCCGCCATAGTAGAGCCCGAGCACCAGCCCGCTGCCAACCCCGCCCGAGCGGCCGGCCAGGCGGGCCGCGAGCACCCCACCGGCGACAAAACTCGCCGCGCTGGCGACGCCTGTCAGGCTGCGCAGGATGAACAAGGCCAGGTCACCATGCACCAGGCCATGGCCGGCAAGCAGCACGGAAGCCGCGAAGCCGCCGCCGAGCAGCAGGCGCCGCGCGTCGATCGCGGCCAGCGCGCGCGGCGCCAGTAGCGCACCAATCAGATAGCCGGCGGCGTTCAGCGTATTCATCAGGCCGCCGGTGAAATAGCTCCATCCGAGGTCGGCATGCATCGGCGGCAACAGCAGCGCATACGAAAAACGAGACAGGCCGAGCGACACCGCGGCCGCCAGCGCCAGGCCGCCGGCAGCCAGCAGCACCTCGCGGCGGCTCAGGGTCGGCGGATCAGTCTGGTCGGACACGCTCATCGAGTGGACGAATCGACGCGAGCGGCGAGCACACGCTGCGCCAATTCGGCGAAGCCGGCGCCGCGTTCACCGACCGTGATGTAGCGCGGCCAGACCGTCAGCTGGTCGGCAAAACGCATCAGGTTGGCAACGCCGACCGACAGCGGCAGGTGCGCGAACATCTGCTGGTCGTTGGTCGAATCGCCGACATAGATCCAGCGCTGGAGTTCGGCGTCGAGCTCCCGTCCGTGCAGGCGGCGCAGCATCCAGCGCGCGCCGCTGAACTTGTCGTGCTCGCCCAACCAGCCGTTGATGTGGATCGAGCTGACGGTGGCGTTCATGCCGGCGCGTCGCATGATCGCGACCACCTCGGCGATCGCGGCCGGCTCGAGGTGGGTGAATTCGCTGTGATCGACCGCGATGTCGGTGACACGCCCGGCACTATCGCGGGCCAGACAGGCACCCGGAACGGCGCGCAGTACCTCGTGTGCGACCTGTTGCAGGCGCCGTGCATTGGCTGCGCGCGTCGGCTCCTCCTGAACATATTCGATCTGCACGCCATTGGCATCACGAAACAGCGCCACCGCGCCGTTTTCGGCGACGATGGCAGCAACCGGCCAACTGCGTGCGAACGGCTCGCTCCAACCCATCGGGCGGCCGGTGATCGCAATCACCGGAATATCGGCTGCATGCAGTTGCTCCAGCGCGCGCAACGCGGTGTCGCCGATCACGCCCTCGCTGGTCAGGGTGTCGTCGATATCGGTCAGCACGCCGTGCAGGCCGGCCAGTTCGCTGTCGGGACAGGCCGCGAGTGGCCGGCAGGGTGCAATCATGGGCGGCACTTTAGCCTCGGCGCGCGTCGATTTCATCCAGCCTTGATCGCCGGCGTTCGAATCGACAGACGCTTCAATCCGAACGGCGGCGCGCTGGCGCTCGGCCACCCGCTCGACGAGGCGAAGCTGCCGCCGCTCAAAAGCTGAGAAAGGTCAGGCCGGCGCCGATACTGGTCTGGCGGAAGTTGTAGTCGGTCAAGGTTTCGCCGTAGCCTCGGTAGATCTGCACGTACCAGCGCACGCCGTTCGGCTGGTCACGGTAGATCGGGTAGGTCCACTCGAATTCGAGCGCGCCGAACTTGGTGCTGCGCAGGCTGGTGCGGTAGGTCAGCGCAGCGGTCGCGAGCTTCGAGCTGTAGCGCAGGTTGAACTCGCCGCGGCCCCGGAAATCGATCAGGTCCGGGTTGTTGTCGGTGGTCAGGTCTTCCTTGATGCGCCGGTTGACGCGTGCGGTGAAGCCCCAGTCACCCCGCTCGAAGCCGGCACCCATGTAGACCCGGTTCCAGCTGCGCGACAAGGGATCGGACTGGCCATTCGACTGATGTGCCAGGCCGAATTGCGTGTAGCGCCATTGCCAGCCTCCCGGCAGGTTTCTCAGGCCGTCCGGGGTCGGCACGATGTAGATCGCTTCCGGTTCGTAGTCGCTGTTGCGGAACGGTTTGGAGTCCTGGCTGTTCCAGATCTGCCACAGGGCCTGCTGCGTGAAGGCGAGCCAGAGGTCCGCGCCGGGCAACAACACGTTCTGCGCAATCTTGGTTCGCAACGACAACTGGAACTTCGCCTCCAGCGGCCGATAGTCGTCCAGCTGCACGGTCTGCTGGGTCGGCGAGCTCGGCGAACGATTGATCGAGCTGGTCCAGTGCAGCGGCAGCACATAGTTCGGCCGATAGCCGGTGAAATTGAAGGTGCCCCGCTTGTCGGCGGCGTC
>JANNNE010000210.1:0-4872 GCA_031398385.1 Ideonella sp. | reverse complement strand
CACCAGCAAAGGCGCGGCGGGGCGTTCGCGCGAAATGCGGCGCGCGGTCGATCCGGAGAAGGTGAAGCACAGAATTGCGTCGGCACCGATGGTCTGCGCGACATCGCCTGCCGCTTCGGACAGGGCATCGGCGGTGGTCGGATCGGCCTTGGTCTGGGTGAACTGGATGCGATCACGATACCCCGGATCCGCTTCCACCGATTGCGCGATACGGTCCATCATCGTCACCGCCTCGACCGGCCATGCGCCCGCCGCCGTCTCCGCCGACAGCATCACCGCATCCGCCCCGTCATAGACCGCCGTCGCCACATCGGAGACTTCGGCACGGGTGGGGGAGGGGGAGGTGATCATCGATTCGAGCATCTGTGTCGCGACCACCACCGGCTTGCCCATGGCGCGGGCGGTCGCGACGATGCGTTTCTGCGCGGGAGGCACCGCCTCGGGAGGCAGTTCGACACCCAGGTCGCCACGCGCCACCATACAGGCATCGGCCAGTTCGAGTATCTCCTCGAGCCGTGCCAGCCCCTGCGGCTTCTCGAACTTGACCAGCACGCCTGCCTTGCCGCGGATCAGCGTCCGCGCCTCGGCGACATCCTCAGGCCGCTGGACGAAGCTCAGCGCGATCCAGTCGACACGATATGGTCCATTGTCCCCCCGAGTTCCTTGCGCTGCATCGCGGCACGCAGGCCAGCGCCATCGGCGGTGGCCGCGCCGACGGAGACGATGCGGCTTACGACCTGGGACGAGGGCAACCCCGGCGGCCGGCCGTGGCAAAAGTTGCATCCCTGGGCTCTGCGGCCCCAGAACGCGGTGTACTCCCCCGGTTCGCTGCCCGTCGTACCGCGCGGCGGCGCTGCACTCGCGGTGGCGGCAGTCGCCGGCGCCGCCGCCGCCACGCGTCCCTCGTCGTCCTTCTTGATCTCGGCCAGCGCCCAGCCCTTGTCCGACGTGAAGAAGACGACGCGCCAGCGGCCGTCGGCCTCTCGCCGCCATCGGGCGAGCGAGGGGTGGCTCGTGAACACTGATTTGTACTTGCCGTCCGCCTTTGGCAGCATCGACATGCGCTGCACCATGACGACGCTGACCACGCCATCGGGCCTCGTCTTCATGCGCACGATCTCCCACTGCAGGTCGCTGTTCTCGACGCTGTATGAGAGCGAGCCGACAGCCTTCTCGCGGCCTTTGAAGCGCTCGTAGGCGTCCCAAGTCTCGGTGTACCAGACGTCCTCGGCGAGCAGGGCGCTCCAGGCCTTCACGTCATGGCGATTCCAGGCGTCGACCAGCGCGTGGGTGGCACTGCGCACCGCGGCCTCGTCGGCACGCGCTGGCCCTGTCGGCAGCAGCGCGGCCATGACCCAGGCAGCGAGCAGCGCGCGGCAGATCGTCCCCATGTCCGGCTCCCGGTGCTCGCTCAGCGCAGGCGCGACGCAGTGGTTGGGTCGATCACGGTGGCGATCGGCGTGATCCGGTTGGCCGGGAAGCCCGACTTCGCCGCGTGCTCGCGGATCAGCGCCTCGTTCGGCGCCTGGTAGATGCAATACACCTTGTCGCCGGCGACGTAGCTGTGCACCCACTGGATGTCGGGGCCGAGTTCGCGCAGCACCGCGTTCGACTTGGCGGCGCCGCCGCGCAGTTCGTCGGCCGTCATCTTGCTGGCGCCGGGGATCTCGCGCTCGATCAGGTAGCGCTGCATCGCCGGCGCCTGCGCTTGTATCGCCGCGGCGGCGGTGGCAAGGGCCAGGCTCAGAATCAGTTTAGAAGACATGGTGATATTCCTCTCTCGGATGCGGCAGTCGACCATCGGCTGCCTTTGCCGCCAAGCATCGGCTGGGGCGCGGGCAAAGTCCCGAAAGAGCGCCGAAAACGGGACGAAACATCGCCGATCCGACGGAGTAAAGTTGACGTGGACGCCCTGCCATGCTGCGCGAACCTGCCTCCGGCCTGTCTGCCGACCAACGGTTGGCATTGGGCGATTTCGTGCTTGACCTGGCGCGCGGCGAACTGCTCGACGCGCTCGGCCGCCCCGCCGACCTGCGCCCCCAGGCGCTGCGCGTGTTGCTGGTGCTCGGCGAAGGCGCCGGGCAGGTGGTCGGCAAGGATGCACTGCTGCGCCGCGTCTGGGGCGAAGTGGTCGTCACCGAGGATTCGCTGGTGCAGGCGATCGGCGACATCCGCCGCCTGCTTGGCGCCGCTGGCCACGACGTGCTGCGTACCGTGCCGCGGCGCGGCTATCTGCTGAGCCTGGTGCCAGCGGGCGAGACGGCTACCACCGTGCCGGTCGCAGCGCAGGCGGAAGATGCGCCGGTGGCCGCGCGGCCAGAAGCCGCTCCGCAGGCCACGCCGCCGCCTGCAGCCCCCGCCGCGCATGTCACGGCACGCCGCCGACGCGCCTGGACCGCTGCGGCTGCGGCGTTCGCGGCGCTGCTCGTCTTGCTTGCCGTCACGCTGCTGACGCGCAACGCACCGGCGCCGCTTTCGCTGGCGATCCTGCCCTTCGAATCCGACGATCCGGCCGCAGCCGACTCCTGGTTCGTCGACGCAATCACCGGCGACCTGAATACGATGGTCGCGCGCTGGCGCTCGGGGCTGTACGTGGTCGGCCGCGGCACGATGCAGGCCTACAAGGGGAAAAGCGCAGACCCGCGTGCCGTCGGGCGCGAGCTCGGCGTGGCCCATGTGCTGACCGGCCGCGTGCGTCGCGAGGGCGAGCGCGTGCGCATTGCCGTCGAGCTGGTCGATGCGGCCCGCGGCCAGGTGCTGTGGGCGCAGCCCTTCGATGTCGACCGCAGCGAGCTGCCCGGTTCGGTGGGCGACATCGCCGGCGGCATCGCGAAGACGCTGAACATCGAGCTCGGCGACATCGTCACGCGCAACGTCCAGCGGCTTGACGCAGAGCAGGCCCACGGCGATGACCTGGCGATGCGCGGCTGGTCGGTATTCCTGAAGAGTGTGGGCCCGGAGAGCTTCGAGCAGTCGCGGCTGCTGTTCGAGCAGGCGCTGGCGCGCAACCCGCAGTCGATTCGCGCGCTGGCCGGCGTGAGCCTGACCAACAGCATGAACGTGAGCTTCAGCTACACAACCGACAAGGAGGGATCGATGCGCCGTTCGCAGGAGGCGCTGGACCGGCTCGAGGCGATCGATCCTACGGCGCATCTGACCCTGGTCTCGCGCGCGAGCGTGCGGCTGAGCAACTCCGATTGGGCCGGGCAGCTCGCGGTCGGCGAGGAGCTGGTTCGCCATTTTCCGAACGATCCGACTTCGTACCACCACCGCTGTTCGTCGATGCTGCGCCTGGACCGCTTCGACGAGGCGATCCCGGCCTGCGACCGGGCGATCCGCATCAGCCCGCAGGAGTCGCGCACGCCGATCTGGCACGGCTTGGCCGGGATGAACGAGTTCATGCGCGGGAACTACGCCGCCGCGGCCGAGCGCGCGCGGGTGCCGGCGACGGCCAATACGAAGTTGCTGTTCTACCCGTTGCTGCTCGCCGCCGCGCTGGCCCACGACGGGCGGCGCGACGAGGCGCGGCAGGTCGTCGACGAGTTCAAGCGGCGCAACCCGGGCATGGACAGCGCCCGCGCCGCCGCCCTCTGGAACGTGACGAACGCCGATCCGAAATTTGTCGAAGGGCGCGACCGCATCGTCGCGACGGTGCGCGAACTCGGCCTGCCCTGAGGCCAGATGCCTCCTGGTCGTATACGACGCGAGGCCCATCGACGACGTTCAAGAGAGTGAGTCGGTCGCCGCGAAGCAGCCGCTCGATCGGGCGTCATGCGAATATTCGGTGAGTGGTTTGATCGGGCTACGCGCACCAGCAACGCGAACACGCTCGACCAGCACTCCGCGCCACTGCCTGCCGAGACCCGCAGGGTGCTCGATCCCGACCTCGGCTTTCGCCGCCGCGGACTACACCGCGGCTAGCGGTGGCAGTGCTCGCGGCGTGCGGCTAGCGCGCTATAGTGGCTTGACCTGCACTTTGCGCCACTTGATCGGGCCACCAACTGCACCCTGTACGCCCGGGCCAAACTGCAGCGCAAAGGGACCAGAGGTGAACTTTTCGTTTTGCAGCGTTGCGGTGACGACGCCGTTCAGCCGAACCGTCATCTGTGAGCCGCGAGCCTCGATCTCGTAGGTGTTCCAGCGTCCACCGGCCTTGTTCGTGAGCGGTACGGGCACGGCAGCGAAGTTGACGATGCCGCCGGTGCCGTACTTGGGGTCGGGGCGGATGTCCCAGATGTTGACCTCGTAGGCGTTGTCGGCGGTGATGGCCTTCCGATCGGTGCAGCGGATGAAGATGCCGCTGTTGGTGTCGGTCTCAGCCCAGAACTCGGCCCGGATGACAAAGTTTTTGTAGTCGGCCTTGGAAACCAGGAAGCCGCCCTTGCCCTTGTCCGCGACGACCAGGCCGCCCTCGGCGCGCCAGTTGGCGTCGCCCAGCCGGTCCCAGTTGGCCAGCCCTTTGTCGCCGTCGATCAAAGTGACCCAGCCGGCATCGGGCTGCATGCTGGCACAGCCGGCCAGCGCGGCGGCGACCAGCAGGCCCAAGGTCATTCGACGATTCATATGGCACTCCCGTGGTGATGGAAGGCGCCGGCCTGCCCAGCGCGCAAGATGGCAATCTTCACCTATCGCCGGTGACAGCGGCCTCAGGACAATCCATGCCTTGTGCCCGGACGATCACGCCGCGTAGATCCTGGTGTGTGCTTGCGGCGCGAAGCTGACGAGGCGAGAGCCAAGAAACCGCCTGATGCCACCGTCAGCTCCCGGCCGGGGGCGCCAGTTCGCAGCCGTGCAAGGAAGCCGCCGTTCGGCGCGAAGGCCGTTGCATGCCAAGGTCAGCTTCCGGCGCAGACGCCGACTTCACGCTGTCGG
>JANNNE010000208.1:0-6266 GCA_031398385.1 Ideonella sp. | reverse complement strand
TCGAGGACGGCCTCGGCATCGCTTCGCAGCGCTGGTTCGACACGCACGGCGGGGAGAGTGGAGGTCTTCATGCGTGCAATGTAATGCATATGTGATGCGTTCCGCCGACCCGCCCTGGTCGTGCCGGTGTGGCGTATGCGTCCGGCCTTCGTCAGCTTGGCGAGGCGGCATTTTCACGCCGGCATCGCTTCAACCCAGTCACTGCGGCAACAAGATGCGGGTTGCTCGCGGGTCGGCCTGCAGGTGGGAGATGCTCCGTTCCTGGGTCGTTTCTCCGGTTGGGAGTAGGAGCCTCGGTTGTCTGCGGACTGCCGTCGTTGGAGCCTGTACGATTCTTCGACGCCGCGCGCCGGTTGCGCGGACACACCGCACGTATGTACATCACCGACGCACGTCATTTTATGGACGACAAAGGCGCCATTGCCCCGCTGCGTGGTCCAGCCAAGGCCATGGCTGACTTCCATGCTGGAGTCATCGCCTACGCCACCGACTTCGACGACGCCGGCGTGACCCTGCCACGATGCTTCAAATGCAAGAAGGGCAGGGTCGAGGCCGCACTGGCCCTGGACGACGCCATCGTCTGGCACTGCCCGGGCTGCCAGGCCGAAGGCCGTATCTCGAACTGGCAAGACACGCTTTGGGACCTCAGCGAGCGGCCGGACAAGGCGAGTTGAGGTCGGGAGAGCGATCGGTGGGCACCGGGCACTCGGCCAGTAGCGGTCGAACGAGGATTTGCCGCAAACCGGTCACTCGGCAGTCCAGCGCGTTCTTGCCCAACGGGAGATCTTGACGGGGGCGAGTGGGCGGCTTGAATGGGCGCCGAACGGCCAGCCGCTCAGTAGGCCCTCCTAGCGGTGTGCCAGCCCGTCATGGGGTCAGAAGCGTCGCATCAAAGTACGCAAATTTTTGCGCAGACATTAAATAAATCTTTATTAGACATAGACTTGCGACAACGTCAGGTTCGCAACATACCCATGTACGACCAGCCTCACCAGTTCGAACCCCTGCTGCCCACACAGGCTCGGCAAGAGCCCCTGCTGGCGAAGGCGCATGACCTCGCGTTGGCCGCCAGCGGCCTGGCGAACCAGCCGCTGGCCGCTGAACTGCGAGGCCTGCTGCGGGCCATGAATTCGTATTACTCCAACCGCATCGAGGGGCAGCACACGCGTCCGCTCGAGTTGGAGCAGGCCTTGCGCAAGGACTTCTCACAGGACACGAAGCTCGCCGCCCGCCAGCGCCTGGCCATTGCCCACATCGATGCCGAGGTCGAACTCGAACAGCGCTACGGCGGTGCCGACGGGGCAGCACGCCTGTACTCGGCCCAGGCCATCCAGGACATCCACATTGCGCTGTTCGCCCGGCTTCCTCCGAGCGACATGCAGACCGACGAAGGCGAGACGATCGAGCCCGGCTCGCTGCGGCGTCGCGAAGTGAGCGTGGGACGCCACGTGGCACCCAAGGCCGACAGCCTCGGCACTTTCCTGGAACGATGGGCGACTTTCTTCGGCGGGGTGCGCCGTGGCGATGCCGCCTTGCTGGCCATGGCTGCTGCGCATCAGCGGCTCGGATGGATCCACCCCTTCGTCGATGGCAACGGCCGGGTCATGCGTTTGCACACCCACACCCTTCTCAGTGCGCTGGGCTACACGGGCGGTCTGTGGTCACCCTTGCGGGGCTTCGCGCGGTCGGTCGATCGCTACTACGCCTTGTTGGCTGCGGCCGACGAGCCCCGCCGCAGCGACCTGGATGGACGCGGCAACCTCAGCGAGGCGGCCTTGGTCGATTGGATCGACTACGTGCTGGATGTCTGCCTCGACCAGGTGTCGTTCATGCGCTCGCTGCTCAACCTGGGGGCTATCGATCAGCGCTTCGCGGCATGCCTGAGCTTCGAGCAGGAGTCCTTGAAGAGCGGGGTGCGGCTGGAGGCCCTGCGCCCGCTGCACTACCTTTTCGTGACCGGCATGGAAATCGAGCGCGGCGAGTTCAAGCGGATGACCGGGCTGGGCGAGCGCACGGCAGTCAACGTTTTGTCGGCTCTGGTGCGGCGGGGCTTGCTTCGCAGCGACACGGTGCAGGGCAAGGTGCGGTTCGGGCTGCCGCTGCATGCGCTGCGCTTTTACTTCCCGGCCCTTTGGCCGGAGGCCGAAGCCGACGCGGCTGCGCAGCCTCAGGCGCACTGATCGGTGTGGAGGCAACGGGCCCGCCCGGTGCCCAATGGTCGGGCCTGTTGGCCCAAGAGCGCAGCCCGTTGAACGCCGAAAGTGACATTGGGTCGTAGCCCCATCGAGCGGAGTCGGCGCATAGCGGTGTCCTGTGGCGCTCGGGAAAATCCAAGCGGGACAGGACGGCGCAGTTTGGCACCGCGGAACGCCGTCTGAGGACGTTCAATGTCGATGCCAACATCCAGCCGTGGCAGTCTCCTAACCATCCTGCCCCTGCAACCAAAATTCTCGAACAAAAACAATAACTCAAGAATTGGCACGCGCCGACCCGATGGTCGGCGTTTTGCTTTGTGACGAGGTCTGTGTCTTCAAAAACTGGCTCACCAAGTCAGTGGCCCTCGCGATGACCTTTGGGCCTATGTCAAGTTCAAGCCTTTGGCGCAAGGAAATGGATTGGACGCAGTGGCAGTCCTGCTTGCTGCTTCGGATAGCGACTTGTAGTGCTCGACCCACAAGTCGAATAGCCGCTCCAATCCGATCAGCGTGACGCGTCGCTTCTGCTGCGTGCGTGCTTCGGGCTTGGCATCCTTCGTGAACCCGCCGGTGCAAACGAACAGACCCACGTCGTCGTCGCCCAGCACCGCCATGAAGGAACGCAAGCTGACCACGCTGACTGCTGCTTGTTGGATTGACGGCGAGTCCTCGACTGCATTTCCAGTCGACGGGTTTTCTGCATCTGGTTTCGACGCACGCCATTCCGCGTACAGCTTGACCGCGCGCTTGTAGAACGCTTCCGGTTCGGCGTACTGCTGGTAAGCCGCGCGGCCTTCCTCTGTCACCGACCAGATCCCTTTTTCCTTCAGCAGGAACTCGTCTACGACAGTTGCACGGAGTGCGGCTGTTGCAGCATGGTCTGCCCGATGGGCATCAACATCGCACGCGGTGTCAACGTGATGCGCGAGGCGCTGTCCGAGGCCGGCCTCGTGCCGCTGGAACTGATGGCGGTCGCCCAGGAGCAGGCCGGGCATGGCACGGTGTTCGGCGTCGGACCGGCCGAACTGGCCGGCGTCGTCGAGACCTTGCGCGGCCAGGGCTTGACGATCCCGCTGGACAAGCCGCATGCGGATGTGATGCTGGTCAGCACCGTGATCGACGTGCTGCTGTTCCAGGAGGCGTTGGCGGCCACGGCGCGGATCCTCAATCACCTGAAGATCGACTGGATCTTGCGCAGCGCCGTGTTCGAGGCCGCCAACTTCGGGCTGCTGTCCGGCAACGAGTCCTTGCAACGCACGGCCAGCCAGAAAGCCATCGACGAGGCGCTGGCCATCGGCGCGAAGACGGTGATCCTCCCCGAGTGTGGTCACGCCTACCTTCCTGACCAACCGTGCCGCACCGCTGCGGCGCGAGGCCTGGCAGATCATGCAGGCCCAGGTCCAGGCCACCGGCGCCGACACCGGGGTGATGTCATGCGCCAGCTGCCGGCTCGACTTCATCGCGGGCGAGGCGGAGGAACCCTCGGGGCTGCACATCGAAGGTCTGATCGAGCTGGTCGTCGCACAGCTGCCGTGAGCGCGCAGTCCCATCAGCGAAACACTGCCGGCCGGACCGCGCCAACTTGCGGGCCTGATTGGCGATGTCTTGACCTCGATCATGTCGGCTCCGAACAACCCGAGGATGATGATCTGAGCCAAAGGAGAAAGACATGATTCAAAACGTCGGTACCGTTGATAGCGTCACCCGCGCCCTCTTTGGCGTGGCCTTGATCGCAGCCAGCCTGCTCGGCTACATCGGGGCCTGGGGCTGGATAGGCATCATTGCGCTCGCCCCCGGGGTGTTCCGCTTTTGCCCAGCCTATCTGCCCTTCGGATTGCGGACCTGCCCCGCTCAGACTTCGGTCGCCAGACCTTGATTGCCTCGGGAGAAGCCCATGTCCGAACGGACCGCGAAATTTCTTGAGCTGACCCAGTCGGTATCTGCTGGGCTGGCAACGATGAGGTCGACCACGCCTGATGTCATGAAAAGCTTCAGCGAGCTGGGGCGTGCTGCCACAGGCAACGGGGTGCTCGACAAGAAGACCAAGGAGCTCATTGCGCTTGCCCTCAGCGTTGCCGCGCGGTGTGACCCCTGCATCGGCTTTCACATGCAGACGTTGGTCAAGCTGGGGGTGACCCGGCAGGAGATTGACGAAACCCTTGGTGTCACCACCTACATGGGAGGTGGCCCGTCGCTGATGTATGCGGCCAACGCCATCGCTGCCTTCGACGAGTTTTCAAGTGCCTCGTGAGCGAAACACTGCACTAGAAGCACAATCGCCGCGCGGCGCTTCGCCTGCTTCCAGCAGCACAACCTGATCCCCTTCCTGACTGCGCTTGAGAACGTGGTGCTGATGCTGCAGATCAATGGCGTGAGCCGCCGCGAATCGAAACGCCGCGCGAACGAATTGCTCGGCACCCTGGAGATCGGCCACCGCGCCAATTCGCTTCCGGCACAGCTTGCCGGCGGCGAGCAACAGCGGGTGGCGATCGGCCGTGCACTGGCCAATGAGCCGGTGCTGATCCTCGCCGACGAGCCTACGGCGGCGCTCGACACCCAGCGCGGCACCAAGGTGAGGCGCGAGGACTCGGGCTTGGCACACGCTGACTCTGCCTCTGCGGCCAGCGAAATCAGGATCGAAGCGTTGTCGAGTTGCATCTGGGTACACGCGCGTCCCAGGCCCTCATGCTGGACCGAGTACTCGGTCAATTCGAGGAGTTCTGCGTCGTGACGCAGAGCGTGCGGCTCGCGTTCCCGGTCGACGTTCGCGTGCTGGACGAATCGAGGGTCGGTTGCGCCAACGATCAACCGCGAGCGGTTCGATCTTCGCGAGATTCGGGCGCATGGACCGCCCCTCGAGCAACTCCGCACAGAGCGCGCTGGCGCACAGACACTGGCGCACGAAGCGCGTAAACGGAGATCTGGCCAGGGCCGCTTGAATGCGTGGCCCCGGAATTTACCGTGAGTCGACGAGCATGAAGATGCCAACTTTTTCGCAGGAGAATCGAAGTGAAACGACGCAATGGTTTGATCATCGGTTTGGTCATCGGTAGCGGGTTGGCTGTGGGCGCTTACGCTCAAAGTCCAGCCACCGGTGCTGCATCGGCTGTTGCCCCAAGTTCGAAGGACTGGCAAGCGCCCGACATCAGCAAACTGTCCGACGACAAATACGGCCAGATGGTGCGCCGGGGCAAGGTCCTGATGGAGGAGACGTACAAACACATCGGCCCCGAGGTCAAGGCGGTGAACAAGCGCTATGCCGGCAACAACCTGGCGTGTACCTCATGCCATATCGATGCGGGTGGCCGCATGTTCGGCAACCCGTGGATCGGCACCTTCGTCAGCTTCCCGCAGTACCGCGGGCGAGAAGACGCCATCTCCACCACTGAGGAGCGCATCAACGGCTGCATGGAGCGCAGCATGAACGGCCGCAAGCTGCCGCTGGACAGTGAAGAAATGAAGTCGATGATGTCGTATCTGAAGTTTCTTTCGACCGGCATTCCCGTGGGCGCGAAAATCGAAGGTGGCGGCACGCTGAAACTCAAGGCGCTGGCGCGCGCCGCGGACCCCGTGGCGGGCGAGAAGGTCTATGCAGCAACCTGCGTGGCCTGCCATGGCGCCGAAGGCCAGGGCATGCGGCGCGGCAAGGCGGGCGATGCCGACGGCTATCAGTTTCCGCCGCTGTGGGGGACTGACAGCTACAACAACGGCGCCGGCATGGCGCGCGTCACCCTGGCTGCGGGATTCATCAAAGGCAACATGCCCAGCGGCATCACCCACACCAATGCCGTGTTGACAGACGAGCAGGCCTTCGACGTGGCGGCGTATATCAACAGCCAGTCCCGACCGATCAAGAGCAACCTGCAGGCGGACTTCCCTGCGCGGAAGAACAAGCCGGTGGATGCGGCGTTCCCGCCCTACACGCCGGGCTTCTCGGCCGAGCAGCACAAGTTCGGCCCGTGGCAGCCGATTCAGGAGGCGCGAGAAAAAGGGGTGGCTCCGCCCAAGTGACGCCTCACCCCGCGATCATCAAGCGTCGCCGACGTCGGCATGGGCGTCCTGAGTGGAGTC